>CASEEG010000078.1 GCA_949286885.1 uncultured bacterium | reverse complement strand
TTTCATTGTATCTGAATTAAAAAAGTGGTTGGGTAACAAAAATCCGCAAAGTAAAATTATACTTGCGCTTACAAGACAGTAAAAATGCGGTATATTTGCACTAACATCCCTGTTTGCCTTTGTTTTTTTTAACACTTTAAATAAAAACCAGGGAATTACAATTGTTTTAACAATTAATGTTTCAACCGTTAAAAAAGTTATATTAAGCGCACTTTGGTGTTCAAAGTGGCAAGCGCAAATTAAAAACAGTAGAATTCCTTGCAAAACAAGCAATCTAACGTGAGATACAATTCTGCTTGTTGCTGCCAAATACAACATTGTAAGACCAAAAAGTATTATAAAACCGTTTTCCATAAATTAGCCTCCAAACATCCTTGCGGCAACTAAAGACAGAACAATAAGTGTAAATGAACTCATTACAAAAATAAATTCAAAAACATGCGACATTCTTATTCTTGCCGTTGCGGACTCAATAGTTCCGATTATAACGGAAATTAAAAACATTAAACCAAGGTAAGCACAAATTGAAAGTCCTGTACCAATACCCTGAGGAATAACAATTGCAGCAATTAAAGATGATAACAATAGCATTTTTATACCGTTTGCCCAACTGATAAGAGCTAAATCAGATGCCGAGTTATCTAAAATCATAACTTCATGAATCATGGTTAGTTCAAGGTGTGTTGCAGGGTCATCAACAGGAACCCTTGAACCTTCAGTTAAAATCATTATAAAAAGTACAAGTATTGCAAAAATACAGATTAAAATTCCATAACCACCTGCGTTTTCAATGATTTTTCCAAGAGAATCGAAAGTATAATTTCCGCTCAGCGCCATAATAGAGGCTAAGAGCATAAAAAACGCAGGTTCAACAATTGTTGTAAAACAAGCCTCACGAGATGCCCCCATACCTTCAAAGCTGCTGCCTGTATCCATAGCGGAAATTAGTGAGAAAAATTTTGAAAAGCTTAAAATATAAGCAAAAACTATAAAACCTGCTTCCATGTTAATTATTGCGCTTGATGAAGCTAAAGGTACAAATAAAGCTGCAAAAAGAACACTTGCAATAACTATAACAGGTGTAATTCTAAAGACACCGCTTGTAGTTTTGCTTATCACAAAATCTTTTTTCATTAGCTTTATAAAGTCGTATAGTGGTTGAAATACTGACGCACCATATCTTCCGCCCCAAAATGCTTTTGTTTTTTTAATAACGCCAAGCATTAAAAACGGAACAAATAAAACTATTAATATGTTTAAAATTTTAATTGCCATTTTATCTTATCCTATAAACAAACTTCCGATTATTATTAAAACTAAAAATATTAGCCCGTATTTTATGTAACTTTGAATATTGCCGCTTTGGATTGCTTCAAATTTAGATAAAAACCATTCGTCAAATTTAACAAGCGGGTTAATAACATAAGCTTCTTCAATATCATCAATATGCAAGCTGAAGTGTGCAGATTTCGGGAAAAGTTGTTTTGGTTTTTCAATGTCAAAAATCTTTTTAAATAAAGGTCTTAACATCGATAAAAACGGGCTTGCATAGGAGGATGCACTGTATTGCATGCGATTATTTGCTCTATCATAACCGCAACCCCAGGTGTCGTGCATTTGAATTTTACCTGAAAATTTAAGTTTAAACAGTAAAAGTATAATTACAAAAGCAATAAAGCCAAACGCACACAGCGAAATTGTCTGCATTAAGTCTGTGCAGTTCCCAATTGGTATTATGCCTGTATTTGCAACAGTTGCAGCCGGTTTTAGCACAATATCAAATACATACTGAGGGAAAATACCTATTAACAGCGTTAAAATTGCTAAAAATCCCATAGGCATAAGCATTGACTTTTCGCAATCAGACGTCGGTGCTTTTGCATTTTCACTTCTTGGCATTCCTAAAAATATTATGCTAAATGCTTTTGTAAAGCACAAAACAGCCATTGTACCAACCAATGCCAATCCTGCAATAGAGAATAACAAGACAATAAGCACAAAGAAATCTTTAACAGCCAGACCTTTTAGCATTGAAAAGTATATTAAAAATTCACTGATAAAGCCGTTAAATGGAGGTAGACCACAAATTGCGACAGAGCCTATTAGAAATAACACCGCACTAAATGGCATTGATTTTATTAACCCGCCTAAGATTTCAATATCACGAGTATGTGTTTTAATATAAACGCTGCCTGCGCTCAAGAATAAAAGTTCTTTGAATATTGAGTGGTTTAATATGTGTAAAATTGCACCTGCAAAACCAATAAGAGCAATTTGTATTTGTCCGTATGCAAGACCTAACATACCTACTCCTGTGCCAATCCCTATTATACCTATATTTTCAATAGAGTGGTAAGCCAAAAGTCTTTTCAGGTCATGCTGGGTTATGGCATATAAAACCCCATAAAGTGCCGATATAACGGAAATTATAAGAACAGCAAATGCAAGTGCTTTAGATGGTGTTGCATAAAAAGATAGAACTCTTAAAATTCCATAAATACCTGTTTTTATCATAACTCCTGACATAATTGCGCTGACATGGCTTGGTGCTGCAGGGTGTGCATCTGGCAACCAGTTGTGAAAAGGTACAAAACCTGCCTTTGTGCCAAAACCAATGAATGCAAAAGCAAAAACCAGATTTGCCAAATGTGAATTTTCTCTTAAAACTTGAGAGAATAAACTAAAGTCATATCCGCCTGCATTTATTGCACAAAGCGCAAAAGCAATTATTATAAAAATTACAGAAATGTGCATGAAAACAAGGTATTTTATTCCGGCTTTCAAGACGTCCTTTTTGTCTGATTCAAATATAACAAGGAAAAATGAGCTTAAGGACATTATTTCCCAAAAAATTAAAAATGCAAAAGCATTTTGACAACTTACCACAAGTAACATTGAAGCTATAAGTAAAGGTAAAAATATTAAATGAGAATTAATGTTTTTTACTTTATCAAAATATGGTTTTAAATAACCCTTTGAATAAATTACCCCCATAAGGCTCATTACACTTATTACAACTACAAAAAAAGCACTTAGTGGATCAAGCGTAAAGTTTATTGTTCCAAAAATGGGATTAAAATTGCATTCAAAATTTAAACTCTCACCTTTAAAAAGCACTCCCAACGCAGGTGTCAAACAGAATAAAGAACCTATAAAACATAAAGTGCTTAATACCTTAACTTTGTTATTTCGATTGAATATACTTGCAATAAACCCGCTCAGTATAAAAAATAAAATTCCTATAAAAAAATTATTCATTACTTCCATCCCAAAATTCGGCTGTGTATATAACAAACGGTGTTATAAAACTAACAAAAGTCAATGTCAAGTTTGAATTTTAATTAAAAAAATTTCTCTTGAAATTATAATTTTTCGATATAAAATTTTTGTTGCGACTTTGGTCATTAACAACTTAAGAATTTTATACAGAGCCGTATAGGGACTATATGCACCGTATAATCGCAAAAGATTTCTTTTGCGGAATTGTTAATGCTAAATAAAGAGTGAACAGGAGAAAAATATGGAAACACAACAAAATTTAGATACAAAAGACTGTATCTCGCCAAATCATGTGGCGCATGAAATTGCAGACAATGTCATGCCTGCAAAAGCAAACTTTAGAAAATCAAAAACTTTTGTACTTGCAATAGCAGCAGGTGCCCTAATTGCTTTTGGTGCGCAAGTTTCACTTAACGTTATGACAGGAACGGAAGCTGTAAGTTGGGGTTTTGCAAAGTTAATCGGTGCAATGGTTTTCTCAACAGGTCTTATGATGGTTGTCCTGACAGGTGCAGAGCTTTTTACAGGTAACGTTATGATGACTTTTTCAGTAATTGAAAAGAAAACAAGCCTTGCAAAATTACTTAGAAACTGGACAATTGTTTACACAGGTAACTTTGTCGGTTCGATTTTAATAGCAGCAATTATTTATCTTACAGGTTGTTCGCACAACTCCCATGAAGCATTGGGTGTTTTAGGTCTTACAACAGCTTATACAAAAGTAAATCTGACATTTGTTGAAGCATTTACAAGAGGTATTTTATGTAACTGGCTTGTATGTCTTGCAATTTGGATGGCTTCATCCTCTCGCCACGTTATAGGTAAAATATTTGCAATTTTCTTCCCAATTACAACATTCGTTGCTTCAGGTTACGAGCACAGTATTGCAAATATGTACTTTATCTCTAATGGCTTATTCTTAAAAGCAACTCCTGCTGTTGCGCTTGCTTCAGGCTTAACTCCTGATCAACTTGCAACTTTAAACATTAAATCATTCCTTTTAGGCAACTTGTTGCCTGTTACTTTAGGTAATATGGTTGGTGCTTTTGTGTTTGTGGTTTTACTATTCTGGACTGCTTATTTAAGAGATGACCATGGTAAGGATATAAAATAAAAATTCATAGGGCACTTAATTAGTGCCCTATTTTAAAGTTATGAAAAGGATTTTGTTAAGTATTATTTTTCTTTTGTTTTTTATTCCTCAAGTTTTTGCCATTGAGGAAGAAATTAAGCTTGAAGAAAATCCTGATGGCGATTTTATAGAAAATATAACAGAACAGACAAAAGAAGAATTTGAACAAGATATCCAAAAAGAAAAAGATACTTTTTTATCAAATTTAATGAGCGCTCCAAAAGATGTGTGGAAATTGCAAATTGAGCGTACGGATGTCCCTTCGCAGTTGCTTAAAAAACAACTTACCATGACTTTTAATAAGGGAGCGCTAGAGAGTTTTCATACTTGGGTTGCTCTACAAGGTAACATTACAACACAAATGAGTGAAAACGCAGATACTGACACAAAGTTTAACATGGCACTCATAAACATCATATTTGACGGAAAATTCAGAGGCGGAAAAGAAGGTTTCAGATTAATGCTTGACCCTACCCCGACCCACGCCCATGGCTTTTTTCAACAGTTAATACAGGATGCTTATTTTGAAACAAACAGAATACCTCATCACAATATTTTAATAGGTAACTCTCGCCCGGGCGTTGGTTATGAAGGTGCGCAATCTCCATATACATTACCTTTTGTGGCTCGCTCGCAAATTTCAAGAAATCTCGCTAATGTAAGAAAATTTGGTCTGAGAGTCAGGGGTGATTACTCCCTTGTAGATTATGATTTTGGCGGTTACAGCTCAGATACTTTCTTTCAAGAATTTTTCCCGGGGCTGGAATTTGACGGCTGGGTAAATATTAAACCGTTGGGCAAAACAGATGGTAAATGGGGTAAAATCGTTGCAGGGGGCGGTATTGTAGCAGGCAGAAGACACTCTATTGATTACTTTATGACGGGAGCTGCACTTAGTTATGAATATAAAAAATTCTGGGCAAGAGCAGAATATGCAAACTCTGACGGTTCTAACGGTGGCAGCGGACCAACAAACAAGGGTGCAGAAGGTTTTTATGCAACACTAGGTTATCATTTAACCAAAAAAATAGAACTCCTTGCACGTTATGACCAGTTTAATCCCGATAAAACAAAACGGGACAACAACCAAAGAGAATACAGTGCAGGTGTAAATTATTATTTAAAAGGGCAGGCTCTAAAACTTATTTTGAATTATGTTTATTGTCAAAATGACGCAAAACCCGATTCACATAAGTTGATTGTCGGCACACAAATTGTGTTATAAAAAAATTTATGTTATATTTTTGCAAGAAACGCTATGAAAAAGATAACGAGTGCAAAGGAAGCAATAAGTTTAATTAAAGACGGTGCGACTATTATGGTTGGCGGCTTTTTAAGTTGCGGCGCGCCTGATAAATTAATAGACGAGCTTGTTGAGCAGGGTAAAAAAAATCTTACAATGATTTGTAATGATACCTCATATCCTAATGTGGACAAGGGCAAAATTATTGCAAACAAAATGGTTAAAAGAGTAATTGCTGCTCACATTGGTACAAACCCTGAAACTGGCAAACAAATGCATGATGGTGAAATTGTTGTAGAGTTAATTCCTATGGGTACTCTGGTTGAAAAAATTCGAGCAAAAGGCGCAGGTTTAGGCGGAGTGCTTACTCAAACAGGTGTTGGCACAATTCTTGAGCAAAACAAAAAAACAATTGAAATTGAAGGTAAAAAATTTATATTTGAAAAGCCTTTAGGGGCTGATTTTGCATTAATTTATGGTACAAAAGTTGATAAATTCGGTAATGTTTCATTTTATGGCACAACAAGGAATTTTAACACAGTTATGGCAACAGCAGCAGACACCGTTATTGTTCAAGCTGATGAAATAGTTGACTGTCTTGATCCTAATGATGTGGTAATCCCCGGGTTATTTGTTGATTATATTGTTAAGCGTGAGGAAAATTAATGCCTGTTGCACAAGTTGAACTAACAAAAGAAAAAATCAGAGAAATTATTGCAAAAAGAGCGGCTCAAGAGTTTAAAAGAGGCGATGTCGTTACCCTTGGTATAGGCTTGCCAACAGAAGTTGCAAATTATGTGCCTGATGAGATGGGTGTTATTTTTCAATCGGAAAACGGACTTTTAGGCGCAGGTAGGCTTCATCAGGGTGAAAGCCCTGATCCTCGAATAATTAATGCCGGTGGTGCTTTTGTAGAGCCCATTAAAGGCTGTTGTTTCTATGATACTCAAATGGCCTTTACTATTATGCGTGGTGGACACATTGATGCAACAGTTTTAGGCGCATTACAAGTCGATGAAATGGGTAACCTTGCAAGCTGGATGATACCTAATAAACTTGTCCCTGGGATGGGCGGTTCTATGGATCTTGTCGTAGGTTCAAAAAGGGTGATAGTTGTTATGGAACATACATCAAAGGGGCAAATAAAAATAGTTAAAAATTGTGATTTACCTCTTACTGCTCGTGGCGAGGTCGATTTAATCATAACGGAGCGTTGTGTTTTTGATGTTAATAAGAACGGGCTCGTACTTAAAGAAATAAATCCCAGCTTTACAATAGACGATATAAAGACATCTACAGGTTCAGATTTTGTGGTAGATGCGAATCTCAAAGAAATGGAAGTTTAAAGATATAATGTGCCTTTTTGTGCAAACAAGGCAAAAGTTAAAGGAAGCTGCTGATGAAAAATACAAGGATTTTTCCGCCTCTCTTTTGCCTAACGTAAAAAATATAATGGGGGTAAGATTGCCTTATTTAAGGAAACTTGCTAAAGAGATTTATTTATGTAGCAACGAGGAATATTTACAATACACTCCTAAATATTTTGAAGAAAAGATGTTACAGGGAATGATTATAGGTCAGATGCAAATACAGGATGTTTCAAGAGTGACTGACGTTATTTCAAAATTTATTTTGAAAATAGATAACTGGTCGTTGTGTGATAGTTTTTGTGCATCGTTAAAGATTGTAAAAAGCAATAAGGACTTTTTTTGGAATTTTATTTGTAAATATGAATGTTCTAAAAATGAGTTTGAGCAGAGGTTTATCTGTGTGTTAATGCTTAACTATTATGTTGAAGAAAAATATTTGGATAAAATATTTCGCTTTCTGGAAGGTTTTAAAACTGAATATTATTATTCTCAAATGGCTGCTGCTTGGTTAATTTGTGAATGCTTTATAAAATTTAAGAACGAGACAATGGAATTTTTATCTAAAAATAAAATAGATAATCTTATTTTTAAAAAAGCAGTACAAAAAATATGTGATTCAAAAAAAGTGGACAAAGCTGCAAAAAACGACATAAAAAGCATTTACAGGTTGAATTTTTCAATATACTGATTGATATTAAATTTTTGACTTATAGAATTGAAAGTCATGGTGCGAATTTTGCCTGTTACAAATCTATTGGGGAAAGCTCTGTCATGAACTGCTCCAATAGACCATAGAATGCCAACATATCCATTTGGCCCGGGTGAGTCATAGGCGTATTTGTCATTTAAATAAATAGCTATGTCAATAGCTGATTGAGGATCTACTACCCATTTTATAATCTGTTTTGCCCAATACATTCTAATATATGCGTGTATTATTCCTTCTTTTTTGAGCTGATTTTGAGCTGCATTCCACAAAACATCCTTTGTTTTGCCATTTTCAAACTGTTCTTTAGTGTAAATGGATTCCCTTAAATCATTTTGGTGTTCTTTTAGTGTTTGTTTTGCCCAGTTAGGGATACATTCTAAGTTTTTGAAATTTTTACAGTATAGACAAAAATTTTCTGCAAGTTCTTTTCTTATAATCAGCTCTTCGAGAAATGCTTCCTTATTTTCTCTACTTACATCCGCTTTGATTATTTCAAGTGCAACTCTCTGTGAAGATATAAAACCCAGATTTAGATATTTGGATAAACCTGAATTTATGTTCTTGAGTGGATCATTTCTATATTTTTCATAAAATGGCAGTTTATTTTTTATAAAATCTTTAAGTATATAATGTGCAGGTAACTTTGCCTTAAATGTATTATTGTACTCTGTTATAAAGGGATAAATATTAAGATAAATTTTTCTTCTAATTGTTGCGGCACTATATTCCTGCTTATCTGATAAAAATCTGCTCGGGATTATATTATGTGAATCTATTTCATAAATTTTAAATGGTAAATTTTTTAAATACTCCCTGTTTTTGATTGGATTAAAATCTATTACTAACAAAGCTATTGGAATGGTCTCTAAAAATTTTAAAAGCTCGTTATCACTCCCTTCAAATATTTCAAAATTAATACAATTTTCTTCAAATATTTTTTTTACAAAAACAGTTTCTCGCTTTATAAAGTCTTCTTTTGGTTTATATTCAAAGTTGTTCTTGTGATTGATTATTCTGTATTCAAGTTTCAGTTTTTTTGACATTTCAATACAAAATTGCAGTGCAAAATTATCAACCGGACGGATTTCCCTCTCCATCAGATAGATAATTTCACCTTTTTGTATTTTATTATCATTGAAGTTATATATGCGGGCCGAGTTGACTGTTTGTTCTGCCGCTATTTTCTCAGGAGTATAATTTAGAAGTGTGCCTTTGACTATTTTTTGCATTAAATTAATATGCTACAAAAGTCTATTTCAAACATTATTTAAAAGACTATTTTTTGGACTATTTTGTAAAACAAATGCGAAGATTGTTATTGCTATAGATTAAAAAGAGACCGATTAAGGTCTCTTTTTATAAATGGTGGAGGATAGGAGGCTCGAACTCCTGACCCCCTGCGTGCAAAGCAGGTGCTCTACCAACTGAGCTAATCCCCCATATTAAATTTTCAACCTGCTCACTTGGTAGAGCACCCACGGTGCTTATACAAGTTTCGTAAAGCCAAATGCTTTACAGGACTGAGCTAATCCCCCATATTAAATTTTCAACCTGCTCACTTGGTAGAGCACCCACGGTGCTTATACAAGTTTCGTAAAGCCAAATGCTTTACAGGACTGAGCTAATCCCCCATATTAAAT
>CASEEG010000077.1 GCA_949286885.1 uncultured bacterium | reverse complement strand
CAAAAGTCCCAGCATGGTTAAAATACCGACAAAAGCCATTGAAAGAATTTGCCCGAAAACATAACCACCTACTCTGTTTGAAATGGTATCAACGATTTCTCCTGCGCGTTCTTTATATTTTTGAGGGAAAAACGAAATGAAAACTTTTTTAATATGGTCTTCATCATAAGCAAGGTAAAATATCATAATTGTAACGGCAAGCACTGTTGTAAAAGAGTTTGCAACAATTTTACCTGCTTCAATTGAGTGTGTAAAAACATTTTGCAAAAGTGGCGACATATCAACTTTTAGGGCTTCCGCGTTAATAATTTTTGCAAGTGAAAAACCAAAAATATTAAAGTTTAAAACATGTTGAATTTCATCAAGATAATTTGGGAAATTTTGCACGATTATTAAAATTTGCTTAATGCTGACAACCAAAAGCGGAATAAAAAACCCTAAGACACCGACCAGAAATAAAAGCAAAATAAGGCTTACGGCAAGGACTCTTGGCATATACTTCTGCAGCTTTGTAACGAGCGGATTAATGGCACAAGTTAAAACGTAAGCCGCAAAAAGCATTAAAAGAATATCTGCAATATTACCCGCCAAAAAAGCTAAAAGTATTAAAACAAAAAACACAAGCGTATTTTTAAGAGTTAAATATCTGTCTAAATAAGGCATTTAATTTTCTCCCGTTATAAACTTTTTTTATGTTACAATCATTATCGTAATTTAGCAAGATAAAACAGGATAAGTTCATGAGTATTAACCAAAATATCAAACCTATAACCACAAAAACAAACGATAGGGGCAACTTAGAAATAGGCGGATGTGATTTAGTTGAACTTGCCGATAAGTATTCTACACCACTTTATGTTATGGATGAGGCTACGCTAAGAGGCATTGCACGTGAATATAAAAAAGCATTTTCCCGTCTTGAAAATGTAAATATGATGTTTGCCTCAAAAGCACTTATGGTTAGCGCAGTGGCAAAAATCCTGTCTGAAGAGGGTTTTGGCTTTGATGTTGTTTCAAGCGGCGAGCTTTATACAATTAAGAACGCAAATATCGATATGAAAAATATCACCTTTAACGGTAACAATAAAAGTACAGATGAGCTGAATATGGCTCTGGACTACGGTGTAGGACACATTAGCGTGGATAATTTTTTAGAACTTGCACTGTTAAATGAAATTGCAAAATCAAAAAATAAAGTACAGAAAATCCTTTTAAGAATTACCCCCGGCATTGAATGTCATACGCATGAATATATTCAAACAGGGCATTTAGACTCAAAATTCGGTTTTGATTTAACTCAAATTGATGAAGCGATAGAGCTTATTTTAGATGAGTACAAAAACCTTGAATTAACAGGGCTGCACGCGCACATTGGTTCGCAAATCTTTGAAACACAAGTATATTACGATGAAATCGGCGTAATTTTAAAAGAAATTAAAAGAATTAAAGATAAATTCGGTATTGAACTTTATGAAATCAACGCAGGCGGCGGTTTAGGGGTAACCTATACCGATGAAGACTGCCCGCCATCTGTTGAAACAATAGCAAATGTGATAATTGACTCTATTGAAAAACACTGCAAAGAATACAATCTTAAAAAACCTGTTTTATACATTGAACCGGGTCGCTCAATTGTAGCAACAGCAGGTGTTACACTTTATACTGTAGGTTCATCTAAGCAAGTGCCTAATGGTAGAAAATACGTAGCAGTTGACGGCGGTATGGCTGATAATCCCCGACCATCAATGTATGGGGCAAAATATTTTGCACAAATTGCAAATTACAAAGAAGAAAATATTCCTGAAAAAGTAACTGTTGCGGGCAGATTTTGTGAATCAGGCGACATTTTAATAAAAGATATAGAATTGAATAATCCCCAAGAGGGTGATGTATTATGCATTTATAACACAGGTGCGTATGGATACTCTATGTCATCAAACTATAATAGAGTTTTAAAACCCGCGATGGTACTTGTAAATTCTGCACAATCTGATATTATAGTTAAAAGAGAAACTTTGGAACAATTAGTTCAAAATGATGTAATACCTGATAGAATTTAAAGGATTAAAGAGTGGATTTTGGCAGCTTTTACAGTTTTATATTCTCTCAATTTCACCAACTGCTAAAATCTTTAAGCGTGGTTAAACCAAGCATAAATATCATTGAAATAATCGTTTTAATTTTTGTTTTATGGTATTTTTATCGAAAATATAT
>CASEEG010000076.1 GCA_949286885.1 uncultured bacterium | reverse complement strand
TTTAGGGTTTTAAATGTCGACGTGGCGGCAAGCGCGAAGACGTGGAGTGCGTAGTTCATATCTACCATTTCGCCACTAGACGGGTTGAAAATTGAATAGTATTATTTTGTCGACGTGGCGGAATGGTAGACGCGCATGCTTGAGGTGCATGTGGAGAAATCTGTGGGGGTTCAAGTCCCCCCGTCGACAATTATATTGTGCTATTTTGAGTTACTTAGATTAAATTAAATATAACATCAAGCTTTTTGAAGCTTGCGATAAAAAATTTTCAAATTTTTCTTCATTTGATACTACAAAAATAAAATTAGCAATTTTTAATTATTTTATGTTTTATACCGATATGACGCAAAAGGAGGTTATTATGCCCCTAGTAACTAAAGTCAATCAGGGATATACACAAAATACAACTACAAACAAAAAACCTGTTAAACAAGAATCTTTTGAAAAAAAGATAGATAAAAGACTGGCTTGCTCTTTGGCTGCAACAGTAGGGATAGCAGCACTTGCAGGTGCTATAATTTACAAAGTAAGATCGGGAAGAAATAACAATTTAGTTGACGACGGACAAAAAATAGTTGAGCAAGCTAAGCATTTTTTTAACAAGGACAATCAACTAATTGAAGGTGTTACCTTGCAAAATGGAAAAGCAATAAATAGAGATGGTTCGATGTTTTCCGGAATTTTAAACACTATTAACAAAAAAGGCGAAAAAATAACAATTCAATACCAAGATGGATTTATGACAAGCTCAACAAAAGATGGCAAATTGCTCAAAAGGTTTGAAAATATAAAAGGCATGACAAGGGAACAGGGTGCGTTGATTATTCAACTTGATGATGAAGGACTGGAAAAAACACATACCTTTTTAACTACCTATAACAATGGAAAAGCCAAACGGATATCCAAAGGTTCAATACCCGCAGGTCGCGAATTTGCCCATATAACGGCAATAGAGTTTTCACCTAACGGCAAAATAGTTGCAAGGGCAGAATATAATTACTTGACACTTGAACATGCCCAAATATATGATGAAAGCGGCAATTTAATTAGAGAGATTGGTTTAGAACACATACTTGAAAATAAAAAGAGTAGGACAAATACTACATTGGAAAAAATATATGATGAAAACGGCAATGTAAGAATAGTTAAAAAAATTAACTCTTATGATTTTGATAACTACATCGGAATGTTATCGGAGAATGATGCGCAGGGTACAAATCTAATAAAATTTTACAACCGGGATGGAACTTGTGTTAAAACAATATCTACAAAATCTGGCTATAATGGCCAATGGATAAGTATCCATGACAAAGAAAACAAATATTTATTCAATGAAATGATTAGTCCGAAAGACACTTTTTCCTACACAGCCAGTATTGTTGGCGAAGATACGGAATTATTTATGTTGGATACTAATACCGGCAGAATAAAACTGTCATCCAGAACAGCAAGAGATATTCCAAAAGAAGAACTGAAGCAACTGATCACAAGAACTGCAAACAAACTGGAAGATGCTTACGATATCATACAAAAAGAAAAAATGACATATATAACCGGCAAAGATGAAGATTTAGGAGTGACTCATATAGATATTCCAAGCATCATTAGACAAATGAGGGAATTAGTAGAGTCATATTAGTGTAAATTCAAGTTTTAATCGGCAAGTATATAACAAATTCACCAAATTTCTTTAATTAGTCTAATTAAACCCTTAATACTTCTTTCCATAAAAACTTGCTTCCTAAAAGAATTTGTCTTTCTTAAATCTTGGCAAAATAATAAATCAAGACTATCATCAATTGTTCTGTTTAAAGCAATAGAATCCTTAGACCAGATAAGTTCTTTAGCCATAAAAACCTCCGAAAATAAAATAGCGAAACCAAATTGCGCAAACAATTACCCGACTGCGCAATTTAATAAACAGTATAATGATTTTAAATAACTTTTCTACTTTTTAGCGCACGGCGTCTAACACGTGCATCTGGCATGTTCAACAAAAGCCTTGACCAGAAAGCTTCGCCATGGTTTTTTTCAACAGTATGCACAAGCTCATGTAATAGTACATAATCAATTAGTTCATTTTCAAGCGTTACAAGGGAAATATTCAAATTAATGTTATTTTTAAAAGAGCAACTGCCCCAGCGGCTTTTCATAAATTTAAGAGCAACTTTATTGTATTTATAACCAAACTGTTGTGCAATTGCTTCAAGCCTTTTTGGCAAAAATTCTTTTGCTTTTTTCCTTAAATATTTTCTAAATTCTTCTTTTGTTCTAAATTCAATGCCATCTAAAAAATAGTTTTTTTGCTCTCTGTTATTTATTATCGTCTTTATTTCATCTAAATTTTTTAGAGCAAAATCCTTAGCACATTTAAAACTTGCCCTTTTTGGCATTGTAACAAGCACTTCATTTGTATCTTTTAATAAAATTCTTATACATTTTGAAAGCGGATTTTTTTTAAACTTAAATTCAATCCCGTCTATTTGTTCAACTTTTTGATAAACTTGCTTGCGCACCAAAAAACTAAGCGGATTCTTCATTAGAGTCATCTTTAAATACTTTCAAGTGCCTGTGTCCACCTTCTCCAATGCTTACTGATGAAAGATTATGTGCTTCAACAAGCTCGTGTTGCAATTTTCTTATGTTTTGATTTTGCGGTTGCAATTCAACTGATTCTGCGCCCTCAAAAATCTTTGCAATTGCAGCTTTTGTTTCATCAAGTGCAAGTTCTGTTTCGTCTTTGTAACCTCTATGATTTTCCACATACTGAGGCTCTTGTGTTAAATTAAGTGCGTCTTTTATGACTTTTTGAATTTGCGACATAGAGTTTGTTCTGACAAAAAATACAGGCAGACGATACTCATTAGCTGTAGCTAAAATCCTTGTACCGCCTTTTGCAAAGTTTTTATGTGCAATTACAAAATCTGCATCTTCAACATTTCTTACAATTTCGGCATCAATATCAAGACGCTCTATTATTTTATCAACAATCGAGCGTGAAACAGCGTAAATATAAATTTTCTTGTGCTTTTTAACATTATCAATATACTTTTGACGGTTAAAACTAAAATTTAGCGGGCTTTGAGCTTTTTTATCAAGCTCTTGAACTTTTTGAGTAATATTTTGAACAGTCGCTTGCACCTCATAAGACTGGTCAACTTTTCTAATTTCAGGAGTAATCGGCCATCCACGCAAGATGTAATCAACCGCTTCTGCCGTATCTTTATAAACAGCAAGAGTGTTTCTGTCTATAATTTCTATAACAATATCAAATGTCGGCTGCTTTTCACGCTCAAGTATTGTTTTTTGCGAACCTCTGTGTTTAGCCTCATCATCACCCAAAGTAACAGAGCTTACACCGCCAACTAAATCAGACATTGTAGGGTTTTTAATTAAATTCTCTAAAGTGTTACCATGAGCTGTAGCTATAAGCATAACCCCACGCTCTGCAATTGTTCTTGCTGCTTGCGCTTCAAGCTCAGTTCCTATTTCATCAACCACAATAACTTCAGGAGTGTGATTTTCAACAGCTTCAATCATTACATCTTTTTGAAATTCAGGTTGAGAAACCTGCATGCGGCGGGCCTTACCTATTGCAGGGTGAGCAACATCGCCATCACCTGCTATCTCGTTTGATGTGTCAACCACAACAACACGTTTGCCCAAGTCATCCGCCATAAGACGGGCAATTTCTCTAAGTTTTGTAGTTTTTCCGACCCCCGGTCGACCTAAAAACAAAATGCTTTTATTTTGGACAACAAAATCCTTTATGCAACTTATGGTACCTGTTATAACCCGTCCAATACGACAGGTAAGACCAATAATTTTACCCTGACGATTTCTGATTGCACTTATTCTGTGCAGCGTCCCCGGGAGTCCTGAGCGATTATCATTTGTAAATTCAGGAATTTTAGATACTATAAAATCAATATCATCGCTTGTAACGTTATCTGAGCCAAGGTATAAAATTTTGCCATTACCCAGTCTTACTTCAGGTATTCTTCCGATATCAAGAACAATCTCAATTGCATCGTCCAGCAAATCTTCTTGAATATTTCTTCTGATTTTAGAAGGTAGAATCTCAATTAACCTCATAAGGTCATTGTGAAATTGCACTTCGCTCATTAAACGCCTTTCAAACACCGCTATTTTGGGTCAGCACCCTTGCACTTTTATTATAACTCATTTTATCTTAAATATGAATAGGAAATTTACAAAATGCTACAAAAGTAGCATTAAAATAATTTTATTGATTCCTTTAAAAGTTCAACCAGCTTTTCCCCTGCAATTTTGCCCATTTCAACAACTTCCTTGTGATTTGGAGCAATATCAGACAAACCTGCAGCATAATTTGTTATTAAACTTACGCCTAAAACCTCCATAGAGCAGTATTTGCCAACAATAGCCTCAGGAACAGTAGACATGCCTGTAGCATCTGCACCTAAAAGCGAGAGCATTTTAACTTCTGCAGGTGTTTCATAACTTGGACCAGTTAGCGCGCTATAGACACCTTCCTTGAGTTCAATATTCAACTTTTGCGCGCAGTTTTTTACAATATCTCTTAATCTTTTTGAATAAACTTCATTCATTTCAGGAAAGCGAGTACCCAGGGTTTCATCATTTTCACCAATTAAGGGATTTGAGCCCATAAAATTAATGTGGTCGCAAATAAGCATAATGCTTGAGGGGGTCAGTTCTTTTTTTAGTGAGCCTGCTGCATTTGTTAAAATGAGCTTTTCCACTCCCAGTTTTTTAAAAACTTTTATAGGTAGTGTAGTCTGCGCTAAACTATGCCCTTCGTAATAGTGAAAACGCCCTTGCATAATAACGCAATTTTTGCCTTCAACTTCACAAAATAAAAGCTCGCCCTTATGTCCTTTTACAGTTGATGGTGCAAATCCTTTTATTTGCGAATAGGGTATTGCAATACCTTCTAATCCCTCGCAAAATGCACCTAAACCTGAGCCAAGCACAATTGCTAACTCAGGTTTAAAGTCATTTATTTTACTTTTTATAAATTCAAGGGTTTCCCTCATAAAAAATTAGCCTACAAGACCGCTGTCGTCAGATTCTGAAGCTTTCACCATAATTGCATGTTGTACAGGTTTTTCTTTTTTAATTGCAGGGTCAAAAGACATTTCAAAGTCATAACCAAAATCATCTTTTGATTTTTTCATTTGAGATTCATCAACAAGTTTTTTTGCAAGTTCAATTAATTCATAAACAAGCTGGTATCTGTTATTTGTTTTTTCGTTTAAATCCCACGCTATTTTTGTAATTTGGCTCATAAAATTCTCCTTATAACATAATAATACAATGAGAAAATACTCTATGCAAGAAGAATTTTATTCAAGCCCGTAGTATTCGAAGTTTCTATTGTTTCTAAATCTTACTTTTTCATATAAGTCAGGCGCATAAACCCTTAAAAGCCCATCGATTATACCGACACGCTCTTGCTCTCTTAATTCTATAGAGTCATTTCTTATTCTTTTTTGCGTATAAATTCGACTTAAATTATTTGGCAGCGAAGTTCCTGCAAGCGTTACTCTTTGAGATGCAAGCTTTAGCCTTCTCATCCTTGTTTCAAGCGGGGTGCACTCCCAGGTTTTTCCCATAAGCTCATTTTCAAGACGTGCAATTCTATAGCTGTCGCTTTCATTTGTTGCCTTGTTTTTAAAATGACGTTTTTCCATTATTTCAATTTCTTTTTCAATTTTTGGGGTAAAAACAACCTCAAGTGGCTTAGCATAAGCCTCGTTTATCATTTCTTTTGTTATCACAACTTCAGCTTGATATGGGTTTTGCTCATCATCAAAAGCAGCACATTTATACGCTAATGGCGCATTTAAAATAAAAAACATCCAAATGCACATTACAGATAATGTTGTATAAAAATATTTACGATTTTCCACTTGTTATTTCCTGTTTTTGCAAATAAACAGGGGCATATTTTCACCCGTTAAAATAACTTTAAATCTTTTTTTCATTTTAAGCCCTACACTGGTGGGGCAAAAAAATTCAATATTAAAATATGTAACAATCTAAATAAAAATTATAAAGTCAAAAACAAATAAAGCCGAATAGAAAACAAGTTGAGAAGTTAAAACATGTAAGGTGTGGCTTGATGAAAAACACAGGAATAATATTGCTGATATTATTTGTTATTAGTCTTACTTTTAATGTAACAAATGCTGCAGGATATGAAAAAATTACAAGCAACCCTAAAATAACCGCATCACTCAACGCGCTTGAAACTGTTAACAGAAATGATGTCATTGCTATATTAAGCGGCAGAAATTCAACAGGAAAACCAATAAGGGTAATGTTTAGGAATTTTGCAATTTACGGTTGTAGCAACTGTGAAGCATTTACGACAAAAACCAGAGGCGGGGATCTTGTGATTTATATTAATGAAGAACACAGGGATGCGCCTATTGAAACAATAGCTTGTCTTATAGCTCATGAAAGCCAACACCACACTTTTACAAATACACGTGCTGAAGAGCTTAGGGCCTGGGTTTCTGAAACAACAACCTGGAACGCTTTTGTAAGAAAAAACAAAACTATTGCTTATCAAAATCACCCGTTAGTAAAGCGTGAAAACTACATATCGAATCTATACGTAAAGCAAAACGGCGTAGACAACATAAAACAACTTATAGCCAAAAATCCGGTATATGCAAATTTAAAAAATTAAAACCCTTATGCGAGTGGATTTTGTTACCCGCGAAAACTACGCAGGTGGGTGAGTGCCTCGATAAATCCGTTTCCTTTAAAAATGCTTTCGCACAAGGTATACTTCAATTATCTTTTAAAAGAGCCTACTCTCCCTTTTTATAAAAATGTAGGAACAAAATTAACACCCGCACAGGGCTAATATAATTTTACCATATTTTTTAACAAAGTCGATAAAAAGCCCCTTTTTTTAAATACAAAAAAGGGGATTAGAAAGAAATTACAGGGAGAATGGTGTGTTTGTTATGTTTTAAGAGGTTGCTATAAATCTGTTTGTTCTTCTTCCGTAAAATGTGTGGTCTGATTTTCTACAAGGGTATATTTAATTAGTATTTTGTCTTCTTGTTCTACAATTTCTCTATTTAGACTTTTGCCAATTTCCATAAGGGGTATAGGCTCTTTTTCTAGGGGCTTATACCCCAATTGCAAATAATTTTCTTCTTGTGGATTAAGTATAATTCCAGAATTGGTAACTATATAATGTGGGGCGTATTCTAAATTATTATTTACTAACTTTGCGTACATTTTTTCTTTTCCTTTCTACCATTCAACAGTTAATGCTTGAGGCGGATAAACCCATATTCTAGCTTCAAAAGCATATCCGGCACAAGATCCGTCAGGATACAACTGAACAAAAAACTTATCATTTGAACTGTCCTTAAGCTTCCAATTTGAAGGATAGTCATACAACACATCGTTAACTATGACATATTCCTGTGTAACAACCACTTTGAATGTGCCTTGTTGGCTAAAATTACCGACTAAAATTTCATTTGTATTTGTACTATATACACTGGCTATCCTTAAACCGCCAATATCAATCAACCAAAATGACGTAAGAGCCAAATAACCGTTACCAGTACCGCTATTTATGGTATTAAACTCAAATGAAATCTTCTTTGCTTTTCTAAGATTGGGTATAATTCTTGTAGCATTTGCGTTACCATGAATATATGCACCGTTACCGGCATACCAGTGACTACCATATAAATATTCTTCAGATGCAACCGCATGACTTGTTGAACCCAAAATTTGAAAAGTCCAATCGCCATACTTGTCAGCACCAAAAGCATTATAAACTCTTTTTAAAGACATTGCCGAGTATTTAGTCGCTTCAAATGTTTTCTTATTCATATTTTTATCCTTCAGTGACGCTATGTTGACTAAAATAACCACACCAGTTAGTACCCCCTGTTGTAGTGTCAAAAATAAGACGATTAATTGTTGTCCCGTCAGCAACAATTTCGGGTATTTCTCCGCCAACCCATTTTATGTTTAAGGGCAGTGTAAGTGTATATTCCGATGCAATTGTAAATTCAAAAAGTATATTTACAAAGTCCGTATTATTCTCTAGTGTAGGCATAACAATTTGTGAATTAGCCAGTATTGAAGCGGTTTGAATCTTATCGGCGGTAAGATTTATATTTGCGGTTGGAATCTGCCCATCATCAGTAGGATCCGGCGGCACAATGCTGCCCAATTTTAATATCTCATCACGCGAACTAATTAAATCTGAAGTACTTTGTACATCGACTTCTAAATCATCAATCTTTGAATTTAAACTATCTTCACAACTATAAATTTGACCGCTTAATGTAGTATTAAGTTGTTCCATAGACTGTTTTATATAGCTAAAATTAGTATTAATCTGCTCTGCAATTGCTTTTTCACCAGCTTTAAATGTGTACGGTATTACATAAGGCATTTTCTCTTTCTCCTCTTTTGTATTACAATTTAAGGATATGATTTTTAAATGCTGAAAACAATTACCGAAATTACATGAGTAATTTGAATTAGGTATAAGCTAAAATCTTTACAACAAAATGATTTTAAAGAATTTCTAAAAAATAAATTTTTGTAAAATTTGAATAAAATTCTTGATAGGATATAATAATAAAGTTGAATTTTTAAAATTTAATATGTCCACGTAGTTCAGATGGATAGAACGTCACCCTCCTAAGGTGAATGTCGGAGGTTCGAATCCTCTCGTGGACATATTTTTTCCTCTCGTGGACATATTCCTGTGTCGTAAATATTATCTTAAATGTAATATAAATTATATTGACAATATTATTTACAAGTTGTATATTATATTTATATAATTACTTTTAAACTTTTGATAAACCAAAAACACATTATGGGAGTATGCACTTGTACTCTCTTTTTTTAACAAAAAACCCGCTAAAAAGCGGGTTTTTTAGGTTAAAGAAAAAATAATTCTAAGAACTGAATGACATAAGAGCCTTTACCGAACGAGCGGTATCTTGAACATCCTTTTCAGAATGAAGATTAATTGTATCATCCAGAATTTTAATTGCTTCAGTCTTATCTTTAAGTGCCAATAACTCGTTTATAGCGGTCATAGCAACGCGTGCAGAAAGGTCATTAATCCCCTTGCCTTTGTTAACAATGACAGTTTCGAGGGACCTGTGCGTATTTTTCTTAATAAGGGCCTTGCTTGTCATTTCACGGATTTCGTCTATAGGACAATTTGTACCAAGCTCGTCCAAAACTTTAATTGACTCTTCATCATTATGCCTTGCCAATGCTTCAATAATGTTTTTAATCCTTCTGTTGTTCATAACTTACACCCCCAATTCTTTTCTGAGCATTTGCTCAAGCTCACTTACAGGTTGATTTTGTAATCTGGACACACTATATTTGAATATATCAAATTCAACATTTGTATTGTTTAGCATATCAATCGTGCTAATTGTTGTTTCTTTTATTTTTCTTCCAAAAGAGATTGCAGCACTCTTCATTGAGTTAATTTTATTGATAGTACCGACCCAAGCACTTGCTAAAAGCTTTGTTCCTGACGCCAGTTTATCTTTTATACCCGTTGTTTGTGTCGCAGAACTTGACTCAAATACATCGCTTTGCAACAAAACACCTTTAAAAGTAATCCCGAACGGATTTGTGTGTAAATTTTGGTTATTTTCTGCTTTTTTTGCCCTGTTTGCTTTAAAATCATTAAAAGCTTTGGCAACGCTCGCGCGCAAGGGGGAAATTTTTTGCATAACAGCCTCTCTATTCACTAACTCCTTTATGATGAAATTAACATAATTTTTTTATCAAAAAATCCTCTTTTTACAGTAATTAAATTCTAAAACAACCAATCGCTTTAGAATCTTCTATTTCCCATATAATTACCCAACAAGCATTTTTTTCATCATAGGTCATTTTCACATTATTAAACACTACATCTTTCGGCAATTCACCTTTTCTGTACTTGTATTTTTCTTTTTGCAGCTTTTTATTTTCCTTTTTTATTTTTTTTGCCATTTGTTTTTCCGTAAGTGGTACTTGCTGCCGAGATTGTTTTTTTAACGATTCATACAAAATAACAGGAATTTTAGCCTTTATTTTGCCCGACTGCACAAAAAGTAAAAACTCCTTATTATCATCAATCCTAACTTCATAAAAACCTTTTTTAAGTCCTTTACCGTTTTCATCAACAATATTATCTTCAAGCGCAAGAATTGGATACTTTGTAGATGGTGGTCCATAGTTATAAGAAGGCTTTTGATACTCTTTTTCACCACTTAGAGTGCCTTTGTAAGGAGCCAGCTGGTCAATAGCAGGCCCGTATGGATTCATTGGCATATCATATGCGGCTATTAGCATTTATTTAAAAATATTCCTTAAATATTTTCATAGAACAGTAATCACCGCACATTGTGCAGGGTGCACCGTCTTTTTCAAAATTTAAACCATTAAATACTGATTTATCAATTGCATATTCTTTTTGTAATGTCCAGTCAAGATTTTTCCTTGCAATAGACATTTGTTTGTCCATTTCAATTGCTTTTTCATATCCTCTTGCAACATCAGCAGCATGTGCTGCAATTTTTGATGCCAAAATTCCTTCTCTTACCTGTTTTGAATTAGGCAAGCCAAGGTGTTCCGCTGGAGTTACATAACAAAGAAAATCCGCACCATGCATGCCTGCAAGCGTTCCGCCAATTGCCGCTGTTATATGATCATAGCCCGGGGCAATGTCTGTAACCAATGGTCCAAGCACATAAAGTGGCGCATAATCAGTTAATTCCTTGATTGTTTTAATCATAGATGGAATTTTATTCATAGGAACATGTCCGGGGCCCTCTACCATTGCTTGAACTCCCGATTTTTTAGCACGTTTTACAAGTTCACCAAGAACAATTGTTTCAGCTACTTGAGCTCTATCACCTGCATCTGCTCCGCAGCCGGGG
>CASEEG010000075.1 GCA_949286885.1 uncultured bacterium | reverse complement strand
TGTTCCGCTGGAGTTACATAACAAAGAAAATCCGCACCATGCATGCCTGCAAGCGTTCCGCCAATTGCCGCTGTTATATGATCATAGCCTGGGGCAATGTCTGTAACCAATGGTCCAAGCACATAAAGTGGTGCATGATCAGTTAATTCCTTGATTGTTTTAATCATAGATGGAATTTTATTCATAGGAACATGCCCGGGACCCTCTACCATTGCCTGAACTCCTGATTTTTTAGCACGCTTTACAAGTTCACCAAGAACAATTGTTTCAGCTACTTGAGCTCTATCACCTGCATCTGCTCCGCAGCCGGGGCGGAGTCCATCACCTAGTGATAAAGTTACATCATAAGTTCTTGCTATATCTAAAAGCTCGTCATAATGCGCATACAAGGGGTTTTCCATACCTGTTGCCTTTATCCAGCAAGCAAGCATTGCACCACCTCGAGATACAATGCCCGTAACTCTGCCTTGACGCTCTAATTGCTCTATTACAAATTTTGTAACACCACAGTGAACAGTTATAAAATCTACTCCATCTCGACATTGTTTTTCAATGTCTGCAAACAATTTTTCTTTAGACAGTTTTGCAATATTGTGGTGTTCATCTAACGCCTCTTTTCCTGCTTGATACATAGGAACAGTACCAATAGGCAGAGTCGTTGCAGCTATAATTTTTCTTCTTACTTCATCAATATCTTTTCCCGTGGATAAATCCATTAAAACATCAGCACCTGTTTGCTCAATAACACGAACTTTATCAAGCTCCTGTTCAAGAGTTGAGCGTTCATTTGAAGTACCAATATTTGCGTTAATTTTAACACTCATCCCTTCACCCACTGCAACAGGGATTGAGTTTTTTCTTTGGTTATTTTTTAAAATAACAATTCTACCATCAGCCACCTTTTGCCTTACAAATTCTTCGCTCACACCTTCGTTCTTAGCGACAATGGACATTTCTTTAGTTATATTGCCGGCCTGCGCCTCGATAATCTGGGTTGACATGCTATTTTATCCTTTCAATGCTATTTTTTAAACTTCTTATTTCTTTTATGTTTCTTCTGTTTAGTTTTTTTGCGCCACCTAAAACCTGTGTTCCAAAATAGGTTTCAGCATATGCTCTCAGGGATTCCAACGTATAAAATACTTCTTGTAATGTGTTTGCACCGCTAACTACTCCATGATTTTGCATAAGCACAGTATCGGACGTTTTAAAATAGTTGGCTGTCTCAACGGCAAGCTGCATTGACGAAGGCAAACTGTATTTTGCACAGGGTATTTTATCAAAGTATAAAACAAATTCTGCCATAATCGGTTCACTCATAACTCTGTTAGAACAGGCAAAAGAAGTAATATACGGACAGTGTGAGTGAATTATAGCATTAATATCATCTCTTAAATCATAAATTTGAGTATGCAAAAATTTTTCACTTGAGGGTTTTTTCTTTCCTTCAAGAACATTGCCATCAAAATCTATTAAAACAATGTCATCTTCATCCATGTCATTTAAACATACACCTGTTGCAGAGATTAAAATTCCATCTTTCGTCCTAACACTGATATTTCCACTCATGGCAGGTGACATACCTTTCTGATACATCCTTTTTGACCAATATAAAATATCTTTTTTTGTACCAACTTCAAAATATTCCACTATCTTCTCCAATTGCTTTTATTTTTTTATATTGTACTAAAAACATGTCTATGTTTAAATAATATCAGCGTACTAATTTTTTTAGTGCGACTCTTAAAAAAAGGACGTGTTTTAAATAACTAAAAATATTAAATTAGCCAAACATGCCGGTTTTTGCTACGGCGTCAAAAGGGCGGTTGAGACTACAAAAAAATTAAAATCGCAAAACCCTAAAAAGAATATTTGTGTTTTGGGTGAACTTATTCATAATTCTCAAGTCATAAAGGAACTTGAAAGTTTGGGAATAAAAACCGTTGATAACTTACCCCAAAAGGGCAACGGTATTTGTGTAATAAGGAGTCATGGTGCATCCTTAGAAGTTTTAAGGGAAATTGAAGATAAAGGTTTTGAAATAGTAGACCTTACTTGTCCTGACGTAAAAAAGGTTCAAAACAAAGCAATTGAACTTGCCGATGAAGGATATTTTGTAATTATATTAGGCAGAGCAGAACACCCCGAAGTCATGGCGATCTCATCCAATGCAAGAAGCCATGCCAAAAATGCCGATGATGTTTTTATTGCAAAAAATCTAAATTCCATAAAAGAAATTAAAGAAAAAATTAAAAAACAAAATAAAATCGGCATCGTTGTTCAAACAACTCAAAGGGTTGAATACCTGAATGAAGTTGTGGACTATTTGAGGACTTTTTGCAAAGACATAAGAATTATGAACACCATTTGCGCATCAACTTCCCTTAGGCAAAATGAAGCAAAAACATTAGCTCAAGAAAGTGATTTAATGGTTGTTGTAGGCTCTAAAAAAAGCGCAAATACAACTCACCTGGCTGAAATTTTATGCCATATCACAAAAACAATCCACATAGAAACAGATTTAGAGCTTGATAATTACAAAGATTTAATCAAAAAAGCACAAAATATAGGTGTAACAGCAGGCGCTTCAACGCCTGATTACATTATAAATAAAGTTTTAGATAAATTATCGAAAGGAGAATAAAATGAGTACATTAGAAACAATCTCGGCTGAAGAGTTCGAGAAAATGCTGGAAGACAGCTACACTTACAAATTAAACGTTGCTGACGTTGTTAAAGGTGTTGTTGTTAAAAAAGAAAAAGACGGATATTTAGTTGACATCGGTGCAAAAACAGAAGCATTTTTGCCAAATCGTGAAGTATCTAATTTTTCTGACAAAGACCCTGACGAAGTTATTAAACTTTGGGATGAAAAAGAATTCTACGTTATGAAAGATGAAGAAGATGATGAAGTTGCGGTTTTATCACTTAAAAAATTGTCTTGCGCTCAAGCTTGGCAAAAACTTTCTGACATTAAAGCTAACAACGAAAACGTTATGGCAAAAATCGTGTCTACCGTTAAAGGCGGCTTAATTGCAGAAATCGAAGGCTTAAGAGGTTTTATCCCATCTTCTCAATTAAGAACAGGCTCACCTTCAGATACTCAAGTCGGTCAAGAAATTGAAGTTAAAATTCTTGAAGCTGATCCTAAAAGAAATAAACTTATTCTATCTCAAAGACAAGTTTATACTCAACAAAGAGAAATGGTTGCAGATGAAGTTATATCTAAACTTGCAGTTGATCAAGTTGTTGAAGGCGAAATTGTAAGAATTGCTGATTTTGGCGCATTTGTTGACATAGACGGTATCGACGGGCTTTTACCAATTTCTGAAATTTCTTGGGAAAGAATTAAACACCCATCAGATGTTGTTTCATTGGGACAAAAAATCGAAGTTAAAGTTATTAAAATTGATGAAGATTTAAAAAGAATTTCATTGTCATTAAAAAGAATGGGTGCTAACCCTTGGGATGAAATTGCAGACAAATTCAAAGAAGGCGATGTTATTAAAGGTACAATTAATAAAATCACCTCATTTGGCGCATTTATTAATATCTATCCCGGAGTTGAAGCACTTTTGCCATCATCTGAAATATCAGATGAACATGTAAATGTTAATCAACTATACAACCTGGGAGATGAAATTGAAGTGTTGATTAAAAAATTCACACCTCAAGAACACAGAATCGGCTTATCTGTTAAAGATATAGTAAAATAAATACTTAAAGGGGTGCAAAAACGCACCCCTTATTGCCAACTGATAAAGGTTGACAAGTGGTTAGCAAGTAAAAAGCTTTATCGATTTGCAAAAATATGATTCCCTAAAAC
>CASEEG010000074.1 GCA_949286885.1 uncultured bacterium | reverse complement strand
TCTCATGATAAATGGGCCAATTGTATATTAGTATCACAACTTTACCCTAATATTTGGGGAGACGGTTGGAATAATAACGGAGAAAATTCTCTCTACAGTATAAAGTTAGAGTTCGAACGTGCTTCCGATAATATTGGTTGGGTAAAAATCGGTAACAAAGTATTTACTCCCGAGGAACAAATTAAAGCATTTAATGATTTAGCCCATCTGCGTGGTTTTAAAACCTCCTTTAGGATGTTGATATCTGAGGACCAAATTAAACTCGGTGATTCAGGACAGTTTAGATGGAATAATCCTGATCATGTCGAAGCTTTTATAATTGCTTGCTGCAAGGGTATTGAGCTTGGCTTTGACGGCATATTTTTTGATTCGCTCAAGCATGTTGGCGGTTATGATTGGGGACATTATGCAGGTGTCGGTGCAGTTCCTAGTTATGATCAAATGGCTTATATTTTAGCAGAAATAAGGAAACGCACAGGAAGGACAGACATAAGTTTTTCCGGTGAAAAAGCCGAGGGCGATTCAATGCGATACAAAAATATGGGTGTTACTGCAGGTGCCAGCATGATGAACGTTGGAAGCGTGGAGGAAGTTAAAAACTGCGCACATTCTCAAGCATGGTGCAATGATTTTGCTTGGGGGCCAGTTGTGTCTGATGATAACGATGAAGGGCAGATATGTTACAGTGACAGAATAAATGAAATAAATTCCTCACTTTTTGGCTATGACAATGCTTCCGAGAAGTTGCCCTCGTTTATGCAGATGCATGATTTATTCCCGTTGAATTATGGTACTAATACACATGATTTAATGTTGCATAATAGGAATTTTTCTGCTGATGGTACTCCAAAGAGCCACTATGATAATCTTTTTGCAACAGGTACGGTAGAGAGATCATACAGAAATCAGGTAAATGAAAAATTTGCATGGGCATACAATCATAATCCTGATTAAACCATGACTTTTTAAAAAAAATCATTAATTTGTATGAAAAATTACAATTATTTCAATGTTTAATTGAAGTAAAAAGGTTTAGTGTCCGTAATCCCTTTTAGGGAGGTAATTTTTCATACAATGTTCAATCCTAAAATTCAATCTTATATAAACTCAAGTGGTGAGGCGCAGGCAAAACAACGTGCGCAACAACTTAATTCTTACATTGAGGCACTTTATCCAAAGTCTATTGAGAATGGGGAAAATGCAACTGTTAAGCCATTTGAGGAAATTTTGAAAGTTACAAAGGATGAGACTTCGCCTGTTTTTTCGGTGGATAAACCGCCTGAGATTCCTTTTGGCTCACTTTCAAGAAAAATAAAATATACAAAAGACGAAATATTAAATTTAATAGACAGAACCGCTCAAAAGTACGGTATTGATGAAAAACTTGTAAGGGCTTTAGTTAAACAAGAATCGGGTTTCAACCCTAATGCAAAGTCGCATGCCGGAGCTTTGGGGTTAATGCAACTTATGCCCTCAACTGCAGAGGGTTTAGGTGTTAAAAATCCTCTTGACCCTGTGCAAAATGTTGAAGGCGGGGTCAAATATTTAAAATCCATGCTAGATAGGTTTAATGGCAATACAATTTTAGCTCTTGCGGCATACAACGCAGGTCCTAATGCTGTTAAAAAATATGGTGGTGTTCCGCCTTATAAAGAAACACAAAATTATGTTCGCTCAATTTTAAGCCAATATTTATAAAAAGGATAAAAATATGGAAAATGGAATTGCACCAAAAATTAATTTATTTGAAAGAATGGAATTTTCAAAGCTTGATGCCCCGAGCAGTATAAAATCTGCGCGTATTGATGATATTGAAAAACCTGAAACGACTGATTTTAATGGGGTTTTGACAGGGCTTGTCGAGCAGTTGAATCAAACCGTTAATGCGCCCGAGCAATTAACTCAAGACGCTATGCTTGGCAAGGCTGATGTTCATGATGTAATGGCTGCAGTTGCAAAATCAGAAATTAACGTGAATATTGCAACAACTGTTGTTGGTAAAGTAGTCCAAACGTATGAAAAAATCATGCAAATTCAGATATAGCGTTAACTATTAACGAAATTAATAGTATAATTAAATGTGTAGTACTATCACCTGTTGTATAAAGATATGGACTTTAAAAAAATACTTGAAAATAAGCCTCTTTTTTACGGAATTATCGCGGGAGTCGTGATAGTTATCCTTTTATTTACCATAACTTTAACGGCAGTTATTTCCTCATCTGCTAAAAAAAGCGGCGGCGCACAGGTCGTGCAAGAAAAAGTTATTAAAGAACCGCTTGATTTATTCACAACTGATAAAATTGGCCAAGCACTCGAAGTTCAAGCACTTTTGGCTCGAGAAGGTATACGTGCTCAAAGAAAAGTAGACGGCACGAAATCAACTGTTTATCTTGATGAGTATACTATGTCTGAGCGTGATAGAGCGCTTTTGGCTATAGTAAAATCGGGCTTAATTGATGAGCACACCGGGCTTGAAATTTTTGATAAGGGTGATTTTACATCCACCAAAGATGATAAAAAAATCCGCCTTGTGCGTGCAATTAACGGTGAATTGTCCCGTTTAATAAGGAAAATCCCGCCTATTGAAAACGCTCAAGTTTTCATTTCAATTCCCGAGCAGACATTCTTTTCTTCTCAACAAAAACCGATTACTGCAACCGTTCAAGTTACAATACCATCCGGTGAAAGGCTTGATAATATGAAAGTAAAAGCAATTACAAACTTGCTTTTAGGCGCAGTTCAAGGTCTTGAGCCAAGCAACATTTCAATAACAGATACTAACGGTACAGTTTACAATAGCATTATTGGTGCATCAGATGATGCATTGTCTAAAATTGAAGAAAATGATAAATATATGCAGTCAAAAGTTGCCTCCCAATTAGACAGGTTAGTTGGTAAAGGTAATTATGTTGTCACTGTTTCAACGTTTTTAACTCAAGCGCCGGTTGAAAAAACGAGTATTATATATGACCCGACTCAGAAAACTTCTGTAAGTGAGCAAAATTTTACAGAAAAGTTAGGTGACAATACGAGTGATTCCAATTCTGCAACTAACGCTGTAAGTACGTACCTACCTTACGGTGTTCCAAATAGCGGCTCAAATTCATCGCAAGATAGAAAATATGTCCGTCAAGCTCAGGAAACTCAATACGGCGTCACAAAGACCCAAGTTAATGAGTATATGAAAGCAGGTGTAATTGAGGAAATTTCAATTGCTGTTTCGCTCGAAGAATCCTCAATTCCTATGAGCATGACTATTAGTGAGTTAAAAGAGCTTATAGCTCATGCTGCAAGCCCAAAAGTTGATCCTGAAAATGTTTCGATCGCTTTTGTGGAATCAAACAATCCAATTTTAGCACCTGACGAGGGGCCAAATTTACCTAAACCCGAAGAATCCGGTAATCCTTGGTGGGTAGTTGGCGCAATATTGCTTACAGGACTTGGCTTTGGTTTAAGACATATTATGCAAAAAGTTAAAAAAGAGGCCCAAAAACAAGAAGAAGAGTTAGCATTGTTAAGAAAAAAATCACAAGAACAAGAAAAACAACTAAATGATGTTAATATGAAAGCGGCAGAGCTCATCCAAAAGCAAGCTCAAATGGCACAAAATTTATTAGAGCAGCAAAATCTTCAAGCAGCTGCTATTGCTCAGGCTGCTGCAGGACAAGCTATAGCACAAAATACACCACCACCTCCTGCTGCTGATAATAATAACATCAAGGATACGCTTGACGAGTTAAGTATGGATTTTAATGAGCTCGATGAAAATGAAGCGGCGGAAAAATTAAAAAACTGGATTGAAAATTAAAAATCCTGATATACTTATTTAAGGGGAGAAATGGCGGAACGTAAAATAGAAGGATTTGACCATAAGGCATTTGCAAAAAACCTTGCTGTACAAGCAGGGCAGGTTGTTCCTGCCGATATTGCACCTGAAGATAAAAAGTTTGTGGTAGACATAGTTTATAAGTTTTCTTTTTTGTCAGGAGATGCGCTTATAAAGGACCAGACAATAACACTTGATGGTACTCAGGCTTCTTTAATTACTCAATTTATCGGAGAATGGTCTTTCCATAAATCAATTGATTTAATACGTTCAAAAATAGATCCGTCTTTAAGAGAAGGTATTTTGCAACGTGTAGCTTTTACTGTTTTTGAAATTGCAAAACAGGCAACGCTTAAAAGAATGCCACAAGAGCAAATTATTCCTCTTGTTGAACATCATGTTAATGTGTGTTTTAAACAGGCACTTGAAGATTTAAAGAAAAAAGGTGTGCTTGATGATAAAGCGGAACAAAATGCTCTAAAGCAGTCAAATATAGACGCCATGGCACAGGTAGAAGCTCAAAAAGAAGCAATTGGTGCTGATATGAGCGATACGAAAATTCTAAAATTAGCTTCATTAGCTCTTTTAATAAGAAATTTTCCACAAGCAAAGATAAGAAATATTTTGTCTAAATTTAATAAACCAGAACGCGATGTCCTGCTTCAGTATTTGTCTATGAAAGATTTAGAAAATAAAATTGACACTAAAATTACACAAAGATGTCTTAGTGAAATAAAACAAACACTTCCGGAGCCACAAAATATGTCTTTAGAAAGAATACAGAAAAAAATATTTAAAATTGTAAACAATTCGGACAAAGAAGAAATTTCTAATATCATTAAAGATGAGCGTCCGCGAATACGCGAATTTGTTCTGTCGGGAGCTGAAAATGACTGTAATATACCCGCAAGGGTAGCGAATGTCATTTATAAATATCTGGAAGAAAAGATTTTATGATTATAAAGAAGAGACAAAAAAATGTTAATAATATAAAAATGCCCTCTGTACAACAGATTATAAATACAGTTGCGGATAATCCCGCAGATGAGCCTTTTTTGGATACAAATGAAGAAATAAGTTCGCCAAAAATAAAGAGCGAACAGGACACCCTTAAAGAATTTGAAAAAATTGATATTTCAGATATTGAATTTAAAGAAAGAGTTGAAAGACGCAGAGGGGATAGAAGAAAAGGTTATCGAAGAATAGATGAACGTGCCCTTGTATCCAGAGCTCAAGAGGAGGCCCGCTCTATTCGTGAGTTAGCTGCAAAAGAAGGTTATAAAAACGGCCTTGAAAATGCGCAGGTTGAAATAGACAAGTTGAAAAAAGCACTGGAGGATTTTTTATCTTCTCGTTATGAAATTTATGACGAGCTTATGCCGCACATACTTGAAATTTCGCTTGAAGTAGCTAAAAAAATCATTAAAAAAGAAGTGGAATTATCGGATGATGTATTGAAAAATATTATTAATGAAATTCTTGGCGAACTGACTAACAGTGAAGAAAAAATTACAATAAAAGTTGCGCCGGATGATGTAGACTTTGCTCGAGCTTCCTTGCCCGAGATAGTTTCTTCAAACAGACTTGATGCAAAGGTAGTTATAACTCCTGATGAGTCAGTTGAAAAAGGAAGCTGTATTGTGGTTTCAAGTAATGGTGTTGTCGATGCAAATTTCTCAACACAACTGCAAATAATACAAAACGCCTTTGGCATATACAAAGGAGGTCAGTAAACTTTTAAAGGATGGCACAACCAAACGCACAATCAAACCCTATAAGTGAAATTTTTCTTGCAATATTTGTAATCGTTTTGATTTTGATATTGCTTATTGAAATGCCAAACTGGGTTATTAACTTTTCAATCAGCTTGAATATTACCCTTGGCATTGTTCTTTTAATGATTTCACTTTATGTGCAAAAGCCTCTTGAGCTTGCTTCTTTTCCATCAATTATTCTGATTGGTACAATGTTTCGGCTTGTTTTATCTATTGCTTCAACCCGTCTTATTCTTGCAAAAGGGGATGCAGGGGAGGTAATCCACGCATTTGGCACATTTGTAACAGGCGGTAATATGGTGGTCGGCGGTGTTATATTCCTAATTATTACTGTTGTACAATTTATGGTAATTACAAAGGGTGCTGAGCGTATAGCTGAGGTTGCGGCTCGTTTTGCCTTAGATGCTATGCCGGGTAAGCAAATGACAATTGACGCTGATTTTAACGCAGGGTTGATATCTCCTGAAGAAGCGGTAAGGCGTCGTGAAGATTTGCAAAGAGAATCGTCCTTGTTTGGTTCAATGGACGGTGCTATGAAGTTTGTAAAAGGTGATACTATCGCAGGTATCATTATTACTGTTATTAACATTGTTGGTGGCTTGATTATAGGTATTTTGATGAATGGAATGCCTGCTGCAGATGCTGTCTCTAAATATACTATTTTAACTATAGGTGATGGTCTTGCAGCTCAAGTACCATCGCTGCTTATGGCAATTTCTGCAGGTATTGTTATGACCCGTTCAACTGCCTCAGGTTCATCTTTGGGCGTTGACTTATCAAGTCAGATTTTATCAAAACCGCAGAGTTTGTTTTTCGCATGCGGGTTTTTACTTTTAATTGCAATTACAAGTCCTGTTACAGGGCTGCCCTGGCTGCCTTTTGTTTTATTTACAATAATTCTTGCGCTTGCAGGTTTTTCTGTTCTTGTTAATGCGGATGTTCAAGCACAGTTGGGTCAATTAGATGCGGTTAAACAAAACATGCAGGACCTTGTTAACCCTAATAAGATGTATGAAAGATTAGGTGTTGATGTATTAAGTTTGCAAGTGGGTTCAGGTTTGCTTATTATTGCCGATCCTGATCAAGATGGTCAACTTTTGGCAAAAATTGCTGCTCTAAGGCAAAGGGTAACGGATGAACTTGGTTACATTATACCTAACATAAGGATTATGGACTCATCAGCTATTGCAGACAATGAGTACTTAATCTCAATACGTTCAAACACTGTTGCCACAGGCATGGTTTACCCCGGTAAATATATGGTAATTGCTGATCAGTGGGAAGCTTTAGGTAAAAAATTACCTGATAATGCAATTGTAAGCGTTGATCCTACTTATCAATCTCAGGCATATTGGCTGGATCCGCAATTTATAGATAAAAAAGACAGAATTACTGCTGTAGACTCTGTTGATGTTATTGTGACACACTTGCAAGATTGCGTGCGTAAGTACGTAGATGAAGTCATGACAAAAACAGATGTTTTGAAACTTATGGAACTTGTAAAATCTCAAGACCCGACACTTGTTAACGACCTTGTTCCGACAATTATTTCTACAAGTGATTTAAGAAAGATTTTTGTTAACTTAATACGTGAAAAAGTTTCAATCAAGGATATTATCTTTATATTTGAGAGATTATGCGACTATGCAAGATTTTCAAAAGAGCCTGATATATTATCTGAAAGGTTGCGTGCTGCCTTAGGGCGTCAAATTTGCCTTTCTCACTGTAATAAGGAGAAAGTTTTATATGCGCTTACACTTTCAAGCGAGTGGGAAAAAACCCTTGATGACAGTTGTCAAAGAACAGAGCTTGGAACGATGTTTTTACTTAACCCTATGCAGGTTCAAGAGCTTATTGAAACAACTGCAAACACGCTTATGCGTGCTCATCAGACGGTTGGAGTTCAGCCTGTAATACTTTGTTCGCCAAGAATACGTTTGCCTCTTTATCAAATGCTAGAGCGTCATATACCGACAATTGTTGTTATTTCGTATTCTGAACTTATAACTGATATTAGAGTTGAAGCTATTGATACAATAGGCGAAAGTTCATACGTCTAAGATATTTTTCAAAAAGCTTTTTCTGTGATACTTTGTAATTCCAAATTTTTTAATGGCGTCGATATGCTCTTTTGTTAGGTATCCTTTGTTTTTTGCCCAGTTGTATTGGGGGTATTCTTGAGCAATTTTTTTCATAAAATTATCACGTTCGACTTTTGCTAAAATGCTGGAAGCTGCTATTGAGGCTGATTTTGAATCCCCTTTTATAATTGTTTTCTGTGCAATTTTTAAATTTTTAATTGTTTTATTGCCATCAATCAATAAAAGTGGTGCTTGAGGTGAAATTTTATTTAGAACATCCTCTAGCGCAAGTTTCATAGCTAAAAGCGACGAGTTTAAAATGTTTATTTTCTCTATTGTTTCAACATCAACGGATTTTACTGAAAATACGCTATTAGCGCAGATTGTAGGGTATAGTTCTTCTCGTACTTTTTCGCTTATTTTTTTTGAGTCGTTTAATTTTGCAAATTCTTTTTGAACACTACAGTTGCAAAAACAAACACATGCTGCCCAAACACCTCCTGCAGCCGGACCTCTGCCTGCTTCATCAGTCCCTAAAATATGGCTAAATGTTTCTAATTCTATGCCCAAAGGCGTTTTTCTTTTTTGTTTAAATTCTTCATCAAATTCAAACAGGGGGTTTTTCAAGAGTGATTTTTCCAATTTTACCCTCTCTAAAGTTTGTTAAAATAAACTGCGCTGTTCTTGTGCTATCGGGTTGAGCGCCTTTTATGAGCCAGTTTCTGGCAAGTGCAATATTTTCTAGTGTGATTTCATCCTCAACTTTGTAGTATTGTCTTAAAAGCTCCTCGTATCCTGCTTCTTGAATTAATTTTAAAAGCTCACGTGCTACAAATTCATTGTCATAAGCATTTTCACTAATTGAATTAACACAAGCAAGCTTAATCGCCTGCGTTTGGTCGTCTTGAGTAGTGGGGATTATCCCCGGGGTGTCTAAAAGCTCAACTTTTCTGTTAATTCTAACCCACTGTTGTTGGCGTGTAACTCCTGCTTTTGCTCCTGTTTTTGCTTTTCCTTTTCGAATTAAGCGATTTATTGTGCTTGATTTTCCTACATTTGGCATGCCAATAACCATTGTGCGGGCAGCACGTGGCAGAAGTCCTTTTTTAACAAGTTCAAGCATAATTGGATTTGCTATTTCTACAATTTTATCAATAATTGTATTTATATCTTTTTGGTTATTTAAATCAGTAACTATAACAGGGGCGTAGCTTTCTTCCTCTATTTTTTGTGCCCACAATTTATTGAGTTTAGGATCAGACAAATCAGCCTTATTCAAAAGAATAAGGCGTGATTTATTTCCTATTAAATTTCTTACATTTTTGTATGCACTTGAATAAGGTATTCTGGCATCAAGAACTTCTACTACAACATCAACGAGGCTTAATTTTTCTTTTAAGTCGCGCTGAGCCTTGGCAATGTGTCCGGGAAACCAGTGTATATGAGCCATACAACCTCTTTGTCTTGTACAAAAAGATTAACGTCTGTCCATTTTTTCACGGATACGAGTTGCTTTGCCTGAGCGTTCTCTTAAGTAGTAAAGTTTTGAACGTCTTACATGACCTTTTCTAAGTACTTGAATTTTTTCAATTCTAGGTGAGTAAATAGCAAAAACTCTTTCTACACCAACACCTTGGAAAATTTTTCTTACAGTGATAGTTTTGTTTATGCCAGCACCATGTTTTTTAATAACTGTACCTTCAAAAGCCTGAATTCTTTCTTTGTTACCTTCAATGATACGTACAAAAACTTTTACGGTATCGCCGGGGTTAGTTTCAGGCATTTCTTTTTGAGTATATTCTTTTTCTAATTCTTGAATAATCGGATTCATTTTACACCTTTTCTGACTTATATTCTATGTAACAACGATAATAACTAAAACAAACTTAATATTCAAGCGTTTTTTAAGAGTAAACTTCATTTTTGTAAATATTTGTTAAATATTCTTTTCTAACCCCCTTTTTGTCGGATAATTCAGCAAGGATGAAAGTAAAAATCTTTTATGCGTTTTTGGTTTTAGTGTTATGTTTTGCATTTTTATTTACAATGCAAAAAAGCTCCATGCCATCTTATAAAATTTTAAAAGTAAATGATTTTGGACAAGCTTGTATTGATGTAAATAACGATTTAATCTGTCAAGAAGATGAGTATTACAGGCTTAAAGATATAAGTTATTATTTTCCTTATGAAAAAGAATATACAAAAAAGTCGAATGATTTTTTGAAGAATTTGCTTCAAGGCAAAGAAATAAAGTTGAAAGAACCGCTTTCGCTTTTTTATAAGTATGCAAAAATTGATGTTGATAATACTGATGCAGCAATTGTTTTGTTAAAAGAAGGTTTTGCCGAGCCTCATAATAAAAATGTACCTGTTGATTACCTTTTGGCATTTGATAAAAATAAATTTTTAAAAAATTTCCCTGTATATAAACCAAAAAAGCCTGCTGCAAATAAAGAATTTATTGAAAAAAGAACACCAAATTTTGTAAATGGCGCAATTGAGCTTTATTTGATTAATCCAAATTTGTATTCTTTACCATCTAAAAGAGCAAGAACGAATTTAGCACAGGCAATAATTTATAATATAAATAACTCTAAAACCTCAATTGAGGCAGCTTTATATGGCTTAGAAAATCAAGATGAAATCTTAAATGCTCTTATAAAAGCTAAAAATAGGGGTGTAAATGTAAGAATAGTAACAGATTCAAATCCCTGTGGAGAGGATACGTATTTTGATACTTACAAATTAAGAAAATATCTTGAAGCAAAAAGCGACAACAGCCCTTTTATTATGCACAACAAATTTTTTATTTTTGATTCTCAAAAGGTTTTAACAACAAGTGCGAACATTTCTTCAACTGGTGTTGGCGGGTATAACTCCAATACTGCTATTTTGATAAATTCAAAAACGGTTGCGCTGACTTATTTAAAAGAATTTGAGCAAATGTATAACGGTGCTTTTCACAAGTTTAAAAGTAAAAACGAACTTCTAGACTTTAAACTTGATAATAATACAACTTTAAGTGTTTATTTTGCGCCTGTTTCAGATATTTTAACCCCTGTTATAAATGAAATTAATAACGCTAAAAAAGAAATTCTCGTAAGTGCTTTTTATTTAACACACAGAGAAATTATTGCAGCTTTAATCGCTGCAAAAGCTCGTGGGGTAGAGGTTTTAGTTACAATGGACGCACTTGGTGCAAATAAATTTAAAGAAAGGATAAAATGGTTGAAGGATGTAAATATAAAGGTAAAAACTGAGAATTGGGGCGGCAAGAACCATCAGAAAAATATTCTTATTGATAGTTGTACTTTTATAAGTGGCAGTGCCAATTTTTCTAAAAATGCCGTTATAAAAAATGATGAAAATCTATTAATTTTAAAAAACTGTTTGGCAGGCGAAGCGTATCGCAAATATTATTTTAAACTTTACAATTCAATCGATGAAAAATACCTTTTTAAATACCCTAGAGCAGAGGGCATAGAGTCTGGAAACTCTTGCTATGACGGTATTGATAATGATTTTGACGGTAAGGTTGACGCCCTTGATGAAGGTTGTAAAAAATGATACAAATTTCTTTATAATTTGCACTTGTTAGCTTTTTTGGTTAGAATATTATCAATAACAGAGTTGGTGAGAGTTTTAAGGTAATGGAATTTTTCAGAAGACACAGGAAGATTATAATTTTAATATTGACCGTTATGTTTGCCACTTGGATGATTGGTGCTACGGTGCTATTACCAATTTTGTTCAACTAAAATTATGCACTATTTTTACAGAAGTTTTTTAATAATCGTATTTACTTGTTCTTTGCTTTTGGGCAGTTTCAATGTTGTCCAAGCTCAGCAGAGCGCAGCAAATACAGCTAAACAAGTTGAACAAAAACGTGCTGTTGCAAAGCAGCAAATACATAAATTAAAACTGTTGGAAAAAATTGAAACAAATAAACTTTATAAAAATCAAAGAAATTTGGAGCGCACTGAACAAACATTGAATGAAAACAAAGCTCAATATAAAAACGCCCAAGAAGAGCTTTTAACTTTAGAGAATAAATTGCAAAAGCTTACAAAAGATTTTCATGCGCTACAGAATGCTGCAAATAAAAGAATAGTTCAAATTTTTAAAACAAAACGCAAAAGCTACGTAGAGTTTTTGCTATCTGCAAACAATGTTAATAATTTTCTTGACAGACTTTATTTTGAAAATATTGTGATGAAACAAGATAAAGATAACATTATAAAAATGCAGCGTCAGACCAGAAAAATCATAGAAGTAAAACGCCAGATTGAAATGCAAAAAAGATATCTTGCGAGTTCTATTAAATCAATTGACAGAGAGCAAAAAAATATCCAAGATGCAATAAGTCAAAATGAAAAAATGATTTATAAATTAAAAACAGACCGCGCAACTTGGGAAAAAGCAGAAAGAGATTTGGCGCGTCAAAGTCGTGAAATTGCAGAAATGATTAACAAACAGACTGTTAAATCTGAAAAAAGTCAGCAAAAAATTACCGTATCAGGTGGCTTTATAAGACCTGTGGGTGGTCCTGTCACCTCTCCTTTTGGTTGGAGGGTTCACCCTATATTTAAAAGAAAAATTTTCCACTCGGGTGTTGATCTTGGCATGCCCATGAATTCGCCCGTTAAAGCTGCAAATTCGGGTAAGGTTATTTTTGTCGGTTGGTATGGCGGCTACGGTAAGGTTGTAATTATTGACCATGGCAGGATAAATGGAGTTCCTACAACTACATTGTATGCACACTTAAACAGCTATAGGGTTTCAGTCGGTTCAACCGTTGTTAAGGGACAAGTTATAGCAAACGTTGGCACAACAGGATATTCAACAGGTCCGCACCTGCATTTTGAAGTTCGTCAAAACGGTAATCCTACAAATCCTTTTAATTTTGTACCGAGATAATAAACAATTTGCATGGTGTCAAAAAAATGTTTTTGCGGTAAAATACTCTTGGTCAGTCTTATAGAGGAAGCTTTCATAAAAGTGCAGGTTGCCAAAAGACTTATATTAATGCTTTTTTTCCTTGTTGCATTTAATTATACTTTTAATGCAGGGCATGCCGTTGAAGTGGTTAATGCTCCTACTGTCGATCCTTCTAAGGTTCAAAAACAAGCTGCTGACGATATAAAAGAAGTTAGTATTGGTGGATTCGAACAGCAAGATTTATATGATGGCCCGGGGATTGAAATTCCCAATTTAATCGATGTTATAAAAGAAAAAAAGCAGCAGAAACAAGAAATTACTCGCGAAGAAGCTTCTTTACAAGACCAATCTTCGAAGCAGAGAATAACTCTTGATGCAGACGAGATGGAGTATTTTGAAGACAGAAATGAAATTGAAGCAAGGGGCAATGTTGTTATAAAGGCTCATTCCGATAACACTACTCTTAGTGCCGATAAAGCAATTTTTAGTCGAGATACAAACATCATACGCTTGTTTGATAATGTTGTTTTAAATAAAGATAATTCAAGTATAAAAGGTGATTTTATGAGCATAAATCTCAATGAAGAAAATGTGCTTATGAATGAACCTACAGGTACAGTAGGTCTTATGACACTAAGGGCTCAAGAAGGTTATGCTTATGCAAATGAAATACAGATGCTTAACGGGGATGCCAAGCTAGCCAAACAGGTTGACTTAACTTTGCAATCAAAAGGTTTTGGATACCTGGATCAGACAATTGTACAAGAAGAATTTGTAACATCTGATTTAAGAAAAAAAAGAAGTGAGCCTTTGAGAATTAAAACAAAGGAAATTATTATAGAAAGCAAACGCGACCATGACACAATTACATTTAAAAATGCAGACATATATTACAAAAAGTTTAAAATAGCAACTGCTGCAAGCGCGGAAATATTGACAGATAAGAATCAGGCTTATATCGAGACAAACCTTCCGGAAGTTGGTATGATAAGAGATTTTGGTACTTATTTTGGTTGGGGTTATGCAACTGAAGTACCATTTGGCGGTACACTCAAGGTAATGCCTGCCATTGTTTATGATTCAGGGCTTGGAATTGGCGGTATTGCAAGGTATCGCACAAAAAGGAATTTTATAGAAGCGGCTTATGCAACCTCAAGTGAAAATTTTATAGTAAGAGGTAAATACGAGTTTAATAAAAACTTGTATTTAGATTATGGCCGTCATGCATACTTTGACGAGTGGTTCTTTGGCAGAAGACAACCCGGTTATATTGCTCAACTTGTTTATGACAAGACTTACAATGTTTCAGATTTAGATGCTACCTTTAAGCACAGATTTTCCGGAGGTTATGTTACTGACTATGGAGTTAAAGAAAGCGACAGCAGATTTGGTACATCGCGTTTTAGGTACCAAGCTGAACTTTCCAAGATGGTATTTGAACGCAAAAATGAAGAACAGGATATGTTCATAAGAGGTCTTATTTATACTCAAGCCGCAGCTACATTATATGGTACAGGAGATGTTACCGGCATAGTTAGGTTTGGTCCTTCAATACAGTCTCGTGTAAAAAATTGGGGTTCTAGGATAAGTTACGGTATGGCAGGGGTTCATGGGGTAAGTCCTCTGATGTTTGACCAATATATATATGGTAAACAATTTCTTACAATTGATGAGAATATTAGGCTTGGTAAATATCTGGCCGTTGGTTATCAAGGAACCATATCGCTTTTGCGGGATAACCCCGATAAGGATTTACTCACCGAAAACAAATTTTACGTAGTTGCCGGTCCCGAAGATGTGAAGCTCGCGTTTTCATACGATACATACAGAGAAAGAGCGATTTTTGATGTTTTATTTTTTGTAGGCAAGGATAATTCAAAAATACAATATGACAAGCTAACTGTTAAAAACCCTGACAAATTGGGTAAACAAACAGGTATTTTTGAAAATTTAAAATACTATAGAGTTAAAGTTCCTCAAGATATCTAATTATTTAAATATTCCTTGAATTTTTTATCTACATCAAAATAATAGCCACAATTGTCAAGGGTTGTGCCACCCATTTGAATAAAAGAGGGATTTATTGAGGGGTAATCTCTGCAAAAAATAGGTCGCAGAAAATATTTTCCACACTCCCCGTTTTCTTTTAGAGATTTGCATTTAAAGAGCAAAGCTCCGTATTGGGGGCTATTTGTGTCAACATCGCTAATTTTTCCGTTTATGGTAAAGTTATTTAAGCTTTTATTTCTTTTGCAAAGTTTTAAAAAATTTTCAGGAGTTTTTATGTATCCGTTTTCATCCGAAAACAGTATCGTAGAGCAGCATTGCCCGCATTTTTTGCATTTACCCTTAACCACATATTTTGATGAGAATATTTTATTTTTAATATGTTGTATTAAATCTTCTATAAAATTTTTAATTTGCATAAACTCTAAAAATCCCTGTTGCTATAGGTTTACTTAAATTTTTTAAATTAAAAGCCTGTAGTACAAAAATTCCTTCTTCTCTTATTATAAAATAATCACTGTAATAATTTTCACCATTTAGTTTTATTGTTTTATTTCGATAATTGCTGTATCCCCAAAACTCGCTTTTTGTATCTTTTTTGGTAAGAGAAATTCTTACCATATCATCCTTAAAGCCTTTTGGTGCAATAAGTGCATAATAAACAGGTTGTTCAACTTTAAAATTATATTCTATTTGATTTTTATTAAAACCATTTTTGGGATTTTGTGCACTGAAAACTATAAAAGGGTCGCTACTGCATCCGCCAAGCATAAAAATTTGCATAATAATACATAAAATGAGTACTATTTTTTTCATTTTACAAGTTCTTTGTAGAGAGTATCTACTTTTTCCTGTGCTTTAGCTTTGGAATCCTCGTCAGGGGCATATTCTGTGTATTTCTCAAAGTTATAAATAGCATCTTTTGGTTGGTGCATTATCTCATAGCATGAGCCTAAACCCCAGTAAGCATAAGCAAAGTCGGGTTTTAATTCTATTGCTTTTGAAAAATTTGCAACAGCTTCATTGTAATCTTCGTCTTCGTAATTAATTAAGCCAATATTAAAATATGCGTTTTCATTAACAGGATTAATGTCTAGAGTATTTGTATAG
>CASEEG010000073.1 GCA_949286885.1 uncultured bacterium | reverse complement strand
TCGGACTGACAGGACATTTGCGAACTTGTGAGCAAAGCAAGTCTTTGCAAGATTTTCAAATCCTGTCAATAAAAAACCTCCAAATTGAATGGAGGTGATAAATGGTCGGACTGACAGGACATTTGCGAACTTGTGAGCAAAGCAAGTCTTTGCAAGATTTTCAAATCCTGTCAATAAAAAACCTCCAAATTGAATGGAGGTGATAAATGGTCGGACTGACAGGATTTGAACCTGCGACCCCCACCACCCCAAGGTGGTGCGCTACCAAGCTGCGCTACAGCCCGAAAACAATAAAGAGCACACGTATCGTGTGCTCTTTATTTAAAAATTAATATCTGTAATGTGCAAAAGCCTTGTTAGCTTCAGCCATTTTATGTGTATCTTCACGTTTTTTACAAGCTGCTCCGGTTGAGTTTGAAGCATCTATAATCTCATTGGTCAATTTTTCAACCATAGATTTGCCACCCCTTTTTCTTGCTGCTTCAATAATCCAGCAAGAACCAAGAGCTTGACCTCTGTCAGCTTTGACTTCAATAGGCACTTGATAAGTTGACCCACCTATACGTCTAGCTTTAACTTCAATTAAAGGAGTTGCATTTGAAAGTGCCTTTTTGAAAACTTCCATGGGTTCTGATTTTGTCTTTTCCTCAACCTTACTCATAGTGGAGTAAAAAATCTTTTGAGCAATAGACTTTTTACCTTTTTTCATAAGGCGGTTGATAAACTTTGCGATATCTACGCTATTATACACCGGATCCGGCGATGGTATTCTTCTTGCCGGTTTTGAACGTCTTGACATATTTTCTGGTTAACCTTTCTTATTTCTTTGCTCTTTTTGCACCATATTTAGACCTACTTTGGGTTCTGTTCGCAACCCCGGCAGTATCCAAAGTGCCACGTATAATATGGTATCTAACGCCCGGAAGATCTTTAACCCTACCACCTCTGATCAGCACAACAGAGTGTTCTTGAAGGTTATGTCCAATACCGGGGATATATGTTGTAACCTCAAAACCATTTGTTAATCTGACACGAGCAACTTTTCTCATTGCAGAATTCGGTTTTTTAGGTGTTGTAGTGTACACCCTTGTGCAAACACCGCGTCTTTGCGGACAATTTGTAAGTGCGGGTGATTTTGTCTTGTCTATGATTTTTTTTCTTTCGTTTTTAACTAATTGATTAATAGTTGGCATAGTTTCCCCTTATTTTTAGTATTTGTAACATTTATTTCACAACAAACAAGAATTAAAGTCAATCTATATATTAAGAAATCTTAGTATTTTTGGTATTTTTGCCACTTATGTATTTACATTTTATAAAAAGTAATTTATCTTAATAATATGGGTCGTGCTGATATAATTAAAGCTGAAGAGTCTTTGAAAGATTTTTTACTCAATGAATATAGAGTTGAAAACGAACGTGCGAGAATGTTGGGTAAACTTAATGATATAGTTGATACCAGCAAATATCGCCGATTAACTATTGCATTTAACGATGAAAGCGAGACGCTTTATATACTGATTCAAATAGCATCATACAGTGCAGTGTTTGACGTTAACGAAAGTAAAAAAATTGAAGGTGGTATGCCAATTGAAGACACGAGACTTATTGAGAACTGGATTGCAATGAAAAACAACAAAGAGATTTTAAAAAATCTTTCAAAAAGACGCAATTATAATGAAAAATACATTGAATTGCGGCCATTTGATAATAATTAAAAGTTATTTAAAAGCTCTTGTGTGTATTCTTTAAATGTTCCTTCAATAATTGATTTTCTTATGTTCTCCATTAAATTTACTAAAAAGTGTATATTATGTATACTTAAAAGTGTTGCAGCCGTAGCTTCCCCGCTTCGATACAGATGTCTCACGTATGCTTTTGTGTGGTTTTTACATGTATAACAATCGCATTTTAAATCTAATGGTGTAAAATCGTGTTCAAATTCTTTGTTTTTTATAATTTTATTGCCATTGTAAGTAAAAAATGTCCCATGTCTTGCATTTCTTGTTGCAAGAACACAGTCGAACATGTCTACCCCAAAGCGCACACCATTAATCAAATCAACAGGTGTGCCTACGCCCATAAGATATCTTGGTTTATTTTCTGGTAAAAGTGGTGCTGTCAATTCAACTATTTTGTTTTTAATTTCAACTGGCTCACCAACACTCACTCCGCCAATTGCATAGCCTGCGGCATCGTATGAGGATACAATATTAACAGCTTCTTTTCTAAGATCTTCAAAGAATGCACCTTGTACTATTGGAAAAAGCGCTTGGCGTGAGTTATTATGTGCATTAAAACATCTTTTAAGCCATCTGTGAGTGCGTTCCATGGCTAGTTTTGCGCTATCATAATCACAAGGGTATGGTGCGCACTCATCAAAAGCCATAATTATGTCGGCCCCTAAATCATTTTGGATTTGCATTGAGATTTCCGGAGAAATAAAATGTTTTGCACCATTTTTTGGATCGGAAAAATGCACGCCTTCTTCGGTTATTTTTCTAAGTTTTGATAGAGAAAAAATTTGAAATCCGCCCGAGTCTGTCAAAATTGGCTTATGCCAATTTTGCCAACTGTGCAAACCGCCTGCTTTTTTAATAAGCTCACAGCCTGCACGCAAGTACATATGATAAGAGTTGTTTAAGATAATTTGCGCATTTGTTTCTATAACTTGCGCCATAGTAAGCATCTTGACTGTAGAATTTGTTCCGACAGGCATAAAAACAGGTGTTTTTATAATGCCATGGGGTGTTTTGAATTCGCCGGCACGCGCATTTGTGCTGTTACTTTTTGCAATTATTTTAAAATCGAAATAGTCTTTGTAAGATTGCATTACTGCCCCATGACAATTTCAAGCATAGTTTTATAATTTTCACATAATTCATTTTCGCTAAAATATATTGCAATCTCACGTTTGGCTGACTCGACAGAGTCTGAACCATGCACAATGTTGTATTCTTTAACTTGTGCAAAGTCGCCCCTAATTGTACCAACATCAGCCTCGTCTGGATTAGTTTTGCCCATTATGTGACGAGAGCCGTTTATAACGTTTTCACCCTCTAAAACCATTGCAACTACCGGACCTGATGTAATATATTTGATTAAAGACGGGTAGAACGGCTTTCCTTCATGTTCTGCGTAGTGTTTTTTTGCTTGCTCTAACGTAACATTTAACATTTTTAGTGCAACAATTTTATAAGATTTATCTTCAAATCTTTGGAGAATTTTACCTATAAAGCCCCTTTTAACCCCGTCCGGCTTAATTGCGATAAATGTTCTTTCCATTTTACCAATCCTCAATAGCATATTATACAAACCCATTAAAACATAAAAGTTGAGTTTTGCATAGTAAAAGCGCACTATTTCATTTTGTGCGCTTTTGATGTTATTATCAATGCATAAACTGTTTAACTCTTGCTAATCCCAGCTTTTAATCGCATCGTCTTCCAATACATTTTGAATATCTTTTAAATAATTTTCTGATATTATATCCAAGGCTTCTTGTTGTGTTATTCCCGTGTTGGATATTCCGTCTCTTCTGTCTCTTATTTCGGATTTTGCAGCTTCAATTGCAAGGGTGCTATCCCAAGTGCTGTCAATGTCTTTTTTACCTAATTTAGCATCTTGAATGTCGTCATCTTCCTGCTTTTTTGCGCTTTCTAAAAATGCTTCCAATTCTACATCCGTTTTGTCTGCTAAAGTTCTTTTAATATCAAAAAAGCTTGCCAGCACATCTTCCTTGCAAGTAAGTTCTCTGCAATCTTTGCTTGGTGCGAGTTTGTGTTCGTAATTAATTTGTTCATTTATTTCCTTGTGTGTAAAGCCTCTTCCCTGAATTTCACTTGATTCATATGTTAAACCCATTGGCATATAAAAAGGGTTTATAACCACGTTAGAAACTGATTTGTTTGATCTGTCCTCTAGTAAGTTAGAAATTTCTTTAAGGCGATTTAGCAATGTGTTTTTGCCATCTGCTGATAATCTTTTGGAATCCAGCTTTGCTATGTACACGGACTTCAGCTCTAAAAGTTCCACTCTTGTTCTTTTCTTAAGCGAATTCAGAAATGAAATTTCGGAATTTTGCAAAACATATGTTTTAACGTAATCCGAAGATATATTTTCGCTATTGTTTTGCTCATCTTGTTTAGGGCTTTGTATTTTTTTGGGAAATTTGTTACCCGTAAAATATGTGCTTTTGCCAGATTGTGACAGTCTGATTGGTAAAATTGGATTCATATCTTTTTCCTTCCTGATTTCGTGTTTCTTATTTTTGTGCATGTAGAATAAAACTTGTAAAAAAAATACTGTACCAATGCCTTTGTTTTTTTTACAAAAATTAATATATTTTATGTAACTTTTGGTTAAGAACTTCGATCATGCTTTTTTTTATTATATAATCAAATTGGGAGAAGATGGAATAGAAAAAGTGTTTCAAAAGACTGTAAAAACTAACCACAAGGATAATATTGAGAGAAATTCGTACTCTAGGTATGACAACCTAAGCATGTCGTCGCTGATTGCACGCGGTCAAATTCCCCAAAAGCACAGACAACTTGCGGGTAATTACATGGTGATTAAAAGAATATTTGGTTTTAGCGCCGTTCATTCAAGAATTTCAAATTATGAACGATCAATTTTAAAAAAATATGGTTTTGATGTACTTGAAAATTCAACAATTTCACAAATTAATCATCAGCTTGAGCAACTAAAAATATGGTCAAATTCAAATGACGCTTATGTTAAAGCTTATGCTGATGAGATTTTTGAAATAAGAATTAAAGAATTAAAGTTTTTGCGTGCAAGCAATTATTCTACAGCTGTCGGTGAATTTTATGACGGCTATAAAGCTTTAGAGAGATATATTGAATACGTTGCAAATTAAAATTCAACGAATTAAAGCACTGCAGTGATTTTTAAATTGATTTATGTGGTTGATTACACTGCTATCGTTTTGTGAATCAATAGTAACCCTGACGTGTTTGCTTGGTTTTTTGCCTTCCCTGTCTTTAATTTCGCCTATAATTTCGCCCCTTTTTGTGTGCGGATTGTAGTCAAGCTTTACACTTATATCGCATTTTTTTTCATCTGAAAGTGCATTTAAATATTTCATGGTT
>CASEEG010000072.1 GCA_949286885.1 uncultured bacterium | reverse complement strand
AGCTCGTTGGGCTCATAACCCAAAGGTCGTAGGTTCAAATCCTACCCCCGCTACCAAAATGGCGCTGTGCAGTTGCGCGGCGTTTTTTCTTTTTCTTACGCCATTTGGGTGTGGTGGTAGGATTTAATGCGTTTCACGCATTGCACACGGTGTGTGCGAACCTACGCCCTGGTATGCCGGCGGAGCGGCATATAACTGCGCTCGGTCTAGAAATGCGAGCACTTCTATACCTTCACTTGTTATCGTAGAACCAAACCTACCCCCGCTACCAAAATGGCGCTGCGCAGTTGTGCGGCGTTTTTTCTTTTTCTTACGCCATTGGTATGGTGGTAGGATTTAATGCGTTTCACGCATTGCACACGATGTGTGCGAACCTACGCCCTGGTATGCCGGCGGAGCGGCATATAACTGCGCTTGGTCTAGAAATGCGAGCACTTCTATACCTTCACTTGTTATCGTAGAACCAAACCTACCCCCCCCGCTTTAACTTTTTAAAAAACAAGACAGTAAAAGCCCGTATTTAACGGGCTTTATGCTCGTATTGCTATTGTGATGCAATTTAGTTTAGGTTGGTGCGTAAAATTGTGGGTAATTTATTTTAAAAATTTGCTAAAACACCACTTTTTTCGGTATAATAAAGCCAGCAGCGATTAGTTTTTGCAAGCATTTTCTAAACGCGCAGAACATATAAAAAATCGAGAACGGGGGGAAATTATGAGATTTGATTGCAAAGATTTAGGGCTATATTTTGAAATGAATGACCAAAATTATGTTGCCATAAACGATGAGACCAAAGTGAAAATTTTAAAAATGCCCGAGGCGCAACTAAAGCAAAATTTGTTTGTGTTTGCCGAGGTGAGTGGGCAAAAATTTACTGGCAGAATGTTCCAAATGACTTTAGACACAGGGCGCTACACAACACCTGAGGAGGTAAAGAGAGGACAAGACTTGTGCAGGGATACGGTTGCTAAGTTTGTGCCGGGTATTATGCTGCTTTCCGAAGCGAACATAATGCCGCAAAACATACGAAATTGCGTGTGGCAGCGTGCAAACGGCTCGATTATTTCGCAGTATTATGTGGCGAAAAACGGTTTTTTGATATGCATAGATGGGGAAGTGAAGCAGGCGCACGATGACCTAGATGATTTAATGGCGGCGGTGAGTATGTCTGTAAATGTGGACAACGCCTCGGCGTTTATTGCGGAGCAGCGGCAAAAACTTATGGCAGCCACGGCGGATATGTTCAACAGGCTTCAAAATACTAGCGGACAAGGTTCTAAAGCAAAAGATGACACGCCAAAGTTTACTCAGTCCCGGGCGGGGGATATGGAGTTGCTCGCCACCACAAAAGATAAAATCACGCGAAACGCGGCTTGGTGTGCTTCGTTTGCGGCGGCGTGGAAAATTTTTCAAGAAAAGTACTTAAACAACGACTTTAGCGCTACGACTATTAACGAAACGATTACGAATTTAATGGCAGAGAGTGAAAAGGAAATCAATATCAACCCCAAGGATTTTTTTGCGACCTCGGGGCGGGCGACTGTAAAGTTCAAAAAAGAAATCGAAAAAACGCTCAAGCGCAAGTTTAATACAAAGAGCGGTATTTTGAAACATTTCGAGTTTGTAGAGGATGAAAATACGCTCAATTATTTAATATACGCAATCACAAAGTTTGAATTAAAGTTCAAGAAATCTTTTGAGGATTTTCCTAATCGAAGGCCTTTTGGTGCGGAGGCTAAGGTTTTTGCGGAGTTCTTTGGAGTCCCTGTAGATACAAAAAACGATAAGTTAAAGAAGGAAGTGGACCCAATTTTTTACGAAAATCCCAAGTCTTTTGCGGTGTCCTTGAATTCTCAGGATGACAAAAGCATCATCCTATATCGTACGGACAACCTCGATACTTTCGAGAATATTTTTAATCAATTGAAAGAAAAAAGAAACTCAAGTAAAAATAAACTCAAAGTAAGGTCGTTCGCTGTGCCGAAGTTACATCTAAAACTCGAGCGCAGTTTTGACCAACTTTGCGGCGTGGGGTTCGTAAATAATTTAACGGGGGTAGAGTGCCGAATCTTAAAAGCGATGCAGAACTTGCAATTTGATTTTGACCGCAAGGGCGCTCGCGTTAAGAGTGAGGCGACTTTGAATATGTTGCTTGCCGCTTCCGCTTGCTGCCCTCCGTTAGTTGTTGACTTTATATTTGATGACACATTCTATTTATTTATTGTTGAAAAAGACACCCCGATCGTTGCCCTCAGAGTGTGCGATATAGACAAATTTATCTAATTAAAGTTGATTTTTTAGCGTTTTTTAACTAAAAAATAGGTACTATGCATTATTTTTCGATTGTATAGTACCTGTTTTACTTTTATTTAATATTTATTAATAATTTACTTTAATTATTTTTGTGATGATATTGCATAAATAATTTTTAATAAATGGTTTATTTAATATTTTATTTCGCACTTCATTCCGTTTTTTGTGCTAGATGCTGTTTTTGCTTTCTTATGATATAGGCGTATGGGTTGCCCTTTTGCTGTCCTTGTGGAAAAAAATCATCTCCTAAATTATCAATATCGCCATCGCCCAAAACTGCAATTGCAATTAGGCCTACCAGCGTTATTGAAAGAAGCGAAGCTTCGAAAATATTGTTTAAGTGGTCTTTATAATTGTATGCTCTTGTACTCAAAGTTATCAAAAATGTGGAAATTATCAACCAAAAACATAAATTAAGCGCATATATTGGATTTTTTGTAATAATTACTAACACAATCGCACCAATAAATATTGCGAGTGAGTATAGAATTAGGCATAAAATATAGTGTTTTTGTGCAAATTTTGCGAGCGTAATCAAGCAGTAAATAAACATTAGCACTACAAAACATAAATAAACAATGAGGGTTTCTAGTAGAGTGGGGTAAGTGCCGCTAAATGCATATATGCTACTAATCATTAGCCCGCAAGCAATGGCGTTTGCATTGAGCATTACGAGATTTATCCACGCTAGGCGTTTTTTTCGTGTGCTACGCCCCCTTTTTCGCTTTAAAATCAAATAAATAACGAATAAAATCACCAAAATTCCCAATCCTACCCCTAGACCAAGCCACGGTGAAACGGAAAATAAACTCATAAATTGCATTACAGCAAGACATAAAAATGTATAAATTATAAACACATAAAATGTGAGTAAAGTTTTTTGTTCTAACAAAATTTCCCCTTATTTTATTTTTTTAATATTTAATTTCTATTTTTTGGGTATTTTTTAAATTTATGTTAGTGATATTAAGTTTTGAAATTGTGCCTTAAAATGCTAAATTTTTCGAAATAACACTTGCATAGTACTAATTTAGTTTAACATTTTTTGAGAAAAATAGCAACTAAACACGAAATTATTTACTAAATCAAAAAAGTTTGTTGACAAATTAAGTGCAATTTGCTATTATTGTTTTACTTGGAAAGGTGTCAGAGTGGTTGAATGAGCCGGCCTCGAAATTCGGTATGCTGTAACAGGCATCAAGGGTTCAAATCCCTTCCTTTCCGCCAATCAATTTCGCGTTTGAACACCGATAAATTTAAGTATATTTGTACCAAAGGTGTTGCGGGCGTGATGTTTTATAGAGATAAAAAATAGGAGGTGTAATCTCCTATTTTTTAATTAAAATGCTTTTTATAAATTCTATTAAGAGTTTCATAATAAATAACTCTTGACTTTTTTGTTAATTCTAAATTCTTATGTTTAAGATATTCATCTCTTAGTTCATTCCAAATATAACTTTCACTTTTAACATATTGCTCCATATATCTATGGTCGGAAGCAATAGGTCTTAATTCCCAACCATATGATTTATTATGCTTATTGAATAATATAATTTCTTGTCTTTCAATTGAGAAATATTCATTATCTAATTCATCATATTCATCATCAAAATCTGGATTTTTGATATCTTCAAAATAGTAGTTAACAATAGCAAAATCAAAGCTATAGATAATTTTTTTATGCAGTTGGTCTATTTTCTTTAATGTAATAGCAGAAAAAGAATCTTCTCTCTTATAATTCTTTGGTAAAAATTTATAAAAAGCTTCCATAATCTTAAATTTTATTATCTTTGCATCATCAAATTTAGGATTAAGCTGTTTAAGGATTAAGTTATAATCCATGTCGAAACCTTTGTTTCCACCTTCAATTCTTGTAACAAGATGCCTATGATTGCTTGCACTGCCAACAAGATTGTATTGAAAAGTCAAAATGTTGTTGTCTCTTAAATAGTTTTGAACCCTATGTATAATTGGCTCAATCTCTTGCCTTGCAAAACTCACTTCTTTTTTACTTACAAATTCATACATATAAAACCTCCAAAATGTATTTTTGGGGGAAGGGAATCAATTACATATAAATATAACTGATACTTTATAATATCATAAAATTATGAAAAAAGCAATACAAGGAGAATAGAAATAAATTACTCCTTATATTCTTTGCTTTTGTTGTGTCTTTTGTAGCAAATTTCTCGTATGAAGTCAACGGAAGTAAATATTGTGTAAAATAATAAATTTAATATTGTGTAGTTAAGACTAGGTTTATTAACCTGGTCTTTTTTTATTGTCAGTCAACAAATTTCAATACAATATTTTCTTCTGTTTCGTTGACTTCATACATACAAGATTTCAAAGTATAAGACTGATTCCCCAAATTTGCTACTTAGCCACTGCCAAAAGGCAAATTCATATAAGGAGGTTAATAAAAATGAATGAAAAAGAAAGAAAAAAAGTAAAGTTTAGTCTAACAAAATTTACTAAAAAAGGTTCTTTCAGATTTTTAGGATTTGGTGAAATTGATGATGAAAATCTTTATACAAAATCTAAAATTTATGAAGATTGCATTAGATATTGCCAAAAGAAAGTCAATTCTACAAACGAATTCAAAGGCAGTTTCAATGAATTTGAAGAAATCGAATTTGAAAACGATAAGCATCAAATTGTTAATCTTGAAATTGAAAACTGTTATTCGCTATGGTTTAGAATTTTAAATTAAAAGGAGTTAAAAATGGAAAATCAAAATTATTATTTGAAAGAATTTCAATACTTTGATGGTTATACAGAAATCATATTTAATATTGCTGATATCAACTTTGATAAGATGACAATCACTTTGGCTATAACAAATCAAGGTAAAATTAGTGTCATTGAATATGACTTAAAAAGAGATAAAGAAAACAATCTCTATTTTGAATATGGTTGTCAATATGAAAAAATTGCTGTTGATGACTTTGAAAGCATTGAAGATTAAAAGGAGAAAAAATATGTGTGAAATACAAATGGTTATTGGCTCTTGGGGTTCATACAATGCCTGTAACGAAAGAGCATTAGGTTCAAAATGGCTAAATCTTGCTGATTATGAAGATTGGAGCGAGATTGAAAAAGAACTTACAAAAGAAGGTTTTAAACTCAAAGGTATAGATGAAGAATTATTTATTCAAGACATTGAAGGCTTTAACACTGATGGAATAAACTGCGACTATACTCACCCAAAAACATTATTCGAGTTATTAAAAGAAGCAGAAGTGCTTGATGATGATTATAAATACGAACTTATGCAGGCATATTTGGATGTGCGGTCTTTTGATGATTTTGCAGAATTAGTAAACAACAAAGGCTCAAGGTGGGACGATGATATTCACCTATATAAAGGCTATACTTGGGAAGATTACGGTCGCATGAGATATGGAGAAATGTGTTATCAAGTACCAGAAGTTTTAGAAAACTTTATAGACTTTGAAGCCTATGGGAAATATATGGGCGATTGCTATTGTGAAGAATATAGCGATGGCATAATTGAAATTTGTT
>CASEEG010000071.1 GCA_949286885.1 uncultured bacterium | reverse complement strand
TCACATCCGTATGCTTTTTTGTTTTCGCCTACTCCGACGGAGTACGGCTCAAACTTCCTCGGTACTACTTATGTTCCCACTGCATGCGGTACGGTATCGCAAATTCTCGCCAAGCTTCTCGCTTGCCGAGCTTTGCTCACACACCTTCGCCAATTCAAAAATTTCTGCAAAAAACAAATTTTGCAAGAAATTTTTTTCATTGGTGGAGACGGTGGGAGTCGAACCCACGTCCAAAATGATAACAAGCGCGAATCTACAAGCTTAGAATCTTTTTATCTCAACGCCAAATAGGAAAGATATCTTCAACCAAATTAAGCGCCAAAGTCTTTTTTATAAGGAAAGACAACCCCTCAAGGCTAAATACTTAAACGCTTGCGCCTCAAGCTACAAACGCAAAGGCTTGCATAATTGACCCTAAATTGCGGCAAGCTGGCAAGATAGAGTGGCTGTCGCGCAAACTATGCAGCGATTGCTCTAGGAGCAAAGTCAGCTTTTACAACGTTATTAGCGTTTATTTTTTTGATTGTTGGTAACGCGCAACATCCGCGCGGCCTGCATCACGGTTGATAAAGCACCCTGTCGAAACCATTACGTCCCCATATTAAAATTTCAAAGTTCTATGTATATAAGATTATAACACTCCTTTGACTAAATTCAATATTAGTAGGCAATAAGGACTAAATCTGCCTGCGGCAGGATCAACTCGCTTCTTCTTATCATAAATTTGTAATCAGGGTTCAGAGTTTTTATTTTATCTTTTAAGTCAAAAAAGTCCTCAGGTGTATGATAAATAGCAATTACAAGTATGGGTTTATCTCTTTTTATTACATTTTCCGCACCTTTTATTATAAAACTTTCAAAACCTTCCGTATCGAGTTTAATCAAGCCGAGTTTTTCAATAGATTTTTCAAAAAAGTTGTCCAGTGTCTCTATTTGCGCTTTTTCTGTGTAGATATATTTTATTTCAAGCTGTTCTTGTTTTGCACCTAACCCCTTTTTTATGGGTATTATTTTGTTGTCGCAATTGTCTTGTGCAAGTAATCTCTCTATTGTGTTATAAAAATGTCCGATAGGTTCAAAGGCGTATATTTTGCTATTAGGAAAATTATCATGAAACATTAATGCGGTATCGCCGTTTAAAGCTCCGCCATCAACTATTACTTTCCCGTCAATGTTTTTAAGAATTTCTTTTGGCAAGTCTTTAAGACCGTATATCTGCATGTAATAAAAGGGGTTTATTTTTAAAATCTTTCTAAACTGTTGTTTAAATTTTCTTTTAAATTTTTTACATTCCCTATCTAATTTTTTGTCGTACTGTGTCCAAATTCCATCAAAACAAGGTTTTTCTATAAAATTAAAAAGCTTCATAAAATTATCAATATACTCACAAGATATTTTATCTATATCCTTTTTTAGATTTTGGATTTTTTGGTCAATATCATTTTCGTCAAAATATTCCCTAAACTCTTTTTCCCAAGGGAATGTAACTGTAGGTACAAGTTTTAATAAGCGAAATTTGTGAGTAAACCCAAAAATAAAAATTTTTGGTATCAGATAATTTTCATAAGCTGTTAGTTCAATTTTAAATACTTTTTTCATTTTTGCCACCTATAAATAATTTTAAATAGTGCTTATATAGCAGTGGTGCTTATATAGTATAATAACTAAAATATTGAATTATGTCAAGTTTACAAGAACAGATATATATAACAATAGGAAAAAATGTAAAAAAATACAGGCTTGCCAAAAATATATCACAAGAAAAGTTATCTGAGATATTGGATACAAACAGTAAATTTATCGGACATGTTGAAAGGTTTGAAAGATACATTAGTTTAAAAAAGTTGATTGAATTAGCTGAATATTTTGATATCCCCGTAAAGAATTTTTTTGAATAATTTTAAAATACGTCTGTCTAAATTACAGGGTAGCTGCCTAAAATTTTGTAGTACTGTGTAACTTTTTCTAAATCATCAAGCACATTTTTCAACTCATCAATGTTTTTATCAATATCAACAAAAAAGTTATATTCCCCCAAAACTCTTTTAGAAGGACGGCTTTCAATGTAAATTAAATCAATGTTATATTTTTTAAAAACTTCAAGTGCTTTAACTAACGCTCCCGGTTCTTGTTTTGTTGAAAAAACAAGGGATGTTCTTGTTTTATTTTCAAAATTAAAATCAGCCCTTGAAACAAGTACAAAGCGTGTTTGATTATCTTTATTATCGTTTATATTTTTTTCTAAAACAGGGATATTAAGCATTTTTGCGCAATATTCATTACCAATTGATGCCCAGCCTTTGCTTTTTTCTTTTAGCGACATTGTGGCATAAGCTGTTGATGATGCGCCTTCTAAAATAATGTCTTTTGAAAAATTTGCACTAATATAGTTTTGACACTGTGAAAGCGGCTGTGGGTGCGAGATAATGTGCGTTATTTCTTCTTTTTTTGAATAGGAAATAAGGCAATTTTGAATAGGAATTTGTGTTTGCGCTTGAATTTTTACACCATTTTTTGCGCTAAAAAGCCCATCCAGTGTGGCTCTTACAATACCCTCAATAGAATTTTCGATGGGTAAAACCGCTGCAAGTTTAGTGTCATCATCAATTATGTCAATAATTTTTGTAATAGTAGAAATTGGCTCAAAATCTTGATTTAAACCAAGTTTTTCCTTGAATTTTTCAGCGGCAAATTGACTGTATGTTCCTTTTGGTCCTAAAAAAAGTATTTTTTTGATAGAATTATCCATATAATTATTTTATTATGATTGGAATTAATATGGCAACAAAAAAAATCGAATTTGGAACAGATGGTTTTAGAGGAATTATTGCACGTGATTTTACATTTGAAAATGTAGAAAAAATAACCCATGGCATAATAAAATATTTAAAAGATTTTGTACCTGATAAAAAATCTGTCTTAATCGCTTATGATCCAAGGTTTATGGCAGATGAGTTTGCACGTTTTTGTACAGGCATACTTTTAAATGCAGGATATGATGTAATGCTCTCTAATTGTGTTTGTCCGACCCCTGTTGTAGCTTATGCTGCAACGGTTGCAAAAAATTCGGCGGGTGCCATTATGTTTAGCGCTTCACATAATCCTAAAATTTATCTGGGAATGAAATTTATTCCTAATTACGGGGGGCCTGCAACAAAACAAATAACTGATGAAATTGTTAAAAATATTGAGCAAAATTACGCTGCGCCAATATCTGAAATCAAAAGCGGGCTTATAAATTCTGATTTTAGAGAGGTTTATTTTTCGCATATTAAAAATTTAATTGACTTTGAAGCAATAAAAAAAGCCAATGTAAAATTCATATTTGACGGGCTTTTTAGTGCTTCGATAGGTACATTTGACGAGATTTTAAAAAGACAAGGTGTAAATTTTGAAATTGTAAACAACCATTATGATCCTAATTTTGGCGGGTTTTTGCCTGAACCTAAAGAGAAGTTTATGAAACATAGAAAGGCAGGTATGCTGACTTTTGCAAATGACGGAGATGCTGACAGATACGGTGTTATAGACGAAAATGGCCAGTGGGTTTCACCAAATGAAATACTTGCAATTTTATTAAAATATTTAGTTGAAAATAAAAATGCAAAAGGCAAAATGATTAAAACAGTAGGCGTGAGCGCTCTTGTTGATGTTGTAGCTCAAAAGTTAGGTATAGAAACAATAACAACTCCTGTAGGGTTTAAGTGGTTGAGCGAAAAAATGAGGGAAAATGAAACAATCCTTGCAGGAGAGGACTCTGGCGGATTATCAACAGGGAATCATATTCCTGAAAAAGACGGGATATATGCAAATCTTTTAATTTTAGAGATGGTATCGAAACTGCAAAAACCTCTATATCGCCTAAGAGAGGAGCTTTTAGAGTTTGCAAATGTTAATTTTTACTGCGATAGGGTAGATGTAAAACTTGAAAATAAAGATGAAATGTATACGCTGCAGCAAAAGTTCTTGCAAATGTTTGATATTGCGGGGCTTCATATTTATGATGTTTTAAAAATCGACGGGGCAAAATTTTACTTGGGCGAAGAAAAACTTAGCTGGGTTTTAATGCGTCCATCAGGCACAGAGCCGCTTTTGAGGTTTTATATAGAATCAGACAACATTGAAACTTTGGATAAAATAAAAGATTTTATACGCTCTCATACGTCTTAAAATGTGTTTTTGCAATGTTTTTCAATTCTTCCCTGCCAAATTTTTGCGCAATTTCTTTTGCTTGCGCTAAAACTTCACTGTTGCAGCCTTTTTTAAAATTAATTTCATAATCATAAGAAAGGCTTGAAATTCTTTTTACAAATTCTCCTCGTGCAAGAATTGAGGCTGCTGCAACAGCAGTGTCAGCCTCTGCTTTTGTTTGTTGTATTAATTTTATTGTTTTACCTTTTTCTTTTAGTGCGGATAAAATGACATTTTCATTTGCCGCAAATTGGTCTGAGATAGCAATTTTAGCGTCTGTTTTTTTTAGCAAATTTTCTAGAACCGTCGCATGCCCCCAGGCAAGCAATCTGTTTAAATTTTTAAAATTTGAATAAAGTTCGTTGTATTTTTTTGGGTTTATTGTTATAACTTCAAAAATTGAAATTGATTTTATTTGTTTTTCAAGTTCAAGAATTTTTTTGTCAGTTAATTTTTTAGAGTCGCAAACACCTAATTTTTCAAGCTCTTTTGCATTTTCTGATGTTAAATATGCCCCTGCAATTACAAGCGGACCAAAAAAATCCCCCTTGCCTGATTCATCTATTCCTATGTGCGGATAGGGAATATTTAAAATATTTTCTTTTGGAGTCGGGTTTTCTCCAAAGTATTTTGAGATTATTTTATCTGTGTTTTTGCCTTGAATTACAAATTTACCGCTTTGATAGAATGAGGCGGTAAAGCCCTCTCCACGGGCTTGAAAACACATGTATTGAGGGGTTGAAAAAGTTGCGTTTTCTTTTTCAAAAAGAGTTTTGTATTCTTGTGCCTTAGATGTGTCAAATTTTGCGCTGAATGTATTCATTTGATTATTATATCAAAAATCTTGAATTATGTTTTTGTTTGAAATATATTAATTTTATGGCGGGTGTACCCTTCGGGCATCCAAAAGAGTAAAACTCAAGCCTGTGGCTTTTTTAACTCTTTTGTGTCGCCAAAAGTGGTTACTCGGCCATGAGGGATTATACGTTCCGATATTAAAGTGACAATTGAATAGTTTTAGTTATGGCGGGTGTACCCTTCGGGTATCCAAAAGAGTAAATTTCAAGCTTGCAGCTTTCAATAACTCTTTTGTATCGCCAAGCAAAGTAAAGACTAATAAGATTTATGGCGGGTGTCGCCAAGTGGTTAAGGCCTCGGATTGTGGTTCCGATATTCGTGGGTTCGAACCCCATCACCCGCCCCATAAAATAGGTTACAGCTTTTGCTGTAACCTATTTTATTTTGGTTGAGTTAGAACCCACACGGGTTGCAAGACCCGTAAAGTGGGTGAGAACCCTACAAAAAATCCGAAATCTTTGATTTCGTGATTTTATGGATGCAAAGTATGAATTTATAGCGTAAGCGTAATAAATTCAATACTATTGCCATCAAGCGCCCCATAAAAAGACTCCAAGCAAGGGGTCTTTTTTTCATGGGGTTCGAACCTGTTGCAAGTCTGCATAGGCTCACAAAGTTCGCCTAGCCCCATCACCCGCCCCATAAAAAGACTCCAACAAGGGGCCTTTTTATCTGTACCATTTACTATGGTTTAGCAATGTTATATCTATTTAAATATTTCGCATTAAATCCCTTCAAAAGAATCTACAAATTTAACTCTGATATCTTCAAAACTTTCTACAACCTTAACCCTTCCATATAATGGAATTCCGTTGTATGTGCACTCTAAACTTACAGGATTTGCATACGAAAACTGAAAGAAAAATGCCGACAATGTTAATATTATTTTTCCGATTTCTTTCATAAAATTACCCCTATATATTTTTGTTGTATAAAGTTTTCAATATTATATCTTATTATGAGCTTATATTGTACTCTTGAGTTAATTTAAAAATAATGATAAAATACCACTTATTAGCGGGATTTTATGAAAAAAATTATTTCCTTTCTTATATTTTTTACATTATTTTTCGCACCATATTCTTTTGCTGCACAAATTGACACTAATGCGACTGTAAAAAAAGCACGTGTAACAAAATCGCAAAAACAAACAATGACAAGGCGCATAAATGATATTTGCGACAGGTTGCTTGAGCGCAATAAAATTTCCACAAAAGTTAGAATGAAACTAAGAAAGACAAGCAGAGTAAATGCGTACGCAAATATATACAAAGAAATTGTAGTTTTTAGCGGGCTTGTAAAAATTTGCGAAAATGATGACGAGTTAGCGGGCATTATTGCTCATGAATTAGGACATCTTGTTAATGCTCATGTATATAAACTTAACGCTGTAAATGCTGTTGCATATACTACCCTACAGGTTGCAAATGAAGTACCTGTTGTAGCAGTACCTGCTGCGTTAATTTATAGTGTTGGTTTTAAAAAATGGATGCGTATGGATGAATACGAAGCAGATATTACATCTGTAGATTTGCTTGTTGGTGCAGGTTACAACCCTCTTGGCATATTATCTATTTTGCAAAAAATAACAGGTGATAAATACATAGATTTCCTTAAAACTCACCCTTCGGGCGAAAAAAGGACACTTTATATTTATGATTACATAGCCCATACCTATCCTGAATTCATAGAAAAAGGTTTTGACACTGAAAGTTATGAAGAATTTTTATATTATTACGAGGATGTTGCGCAAGAACGTGCGCAAAACCCTGAAAAAATGATTAAACATCAAAAGAAATTTGAAAAGCTTGAAGAAACAAGAAAGAAAAAATACGCAAAATATCAAAGAAAACAACTGAAAAAAGAAGAAAAACAAAAGCAAAAAGAGCTTGAAAATCTCGAGAAAGAAAAATCTAACCAAGACGCCGCTTGATATCTTTATAAATTAAATAAGTCATTTCGCAGTCTTTTAGCCCTCTGTGTGCGCCTTTTGTATCGATGTTTAAGCTATTCGCAATTGTTGAGAGTTTATAGTTTTCAAGCTTATATGCCTTTTTTGCAAGTGCAACTGTGTCAACCAAGTTGTTAGAGAAATTTTCATCAAAATTTATTTTCATTTCCCGATGTATAAAACCTGCGTCAAATCTTATATTATGACCTAAAATGATGTCATCTTGTATAAAATCTCTAAATTTTTTCAAAACAATTTTTATATCGGGCTGATTTTTGACCATTGCGTTAGTTATGCCCGTTAAGTTCTCTATAAAGCTGTTTATCTGCTTTTTGGGGTTTATGAGCATTGAAAAATCTGCAATTCTTTCCATATTTTTTACTTTAATTGCGCTAAGCTCGATTATCTCGTCCCCTTCTAGGCTAAAGCCTGTTGTTTCAATGTCCACCACGCAAAAATCACTTGGCATAATTTCAATTAATTTACCTTTTGGCTTTTTGGGCAGAGGCTTTTTGGGTATTTCAATATTTTCTTCAAAACTAAGGTTTAATTGCATAATTTTATTATAATATACAAAAATTTTTGCGTATAATTTTAAAATGATAGGAATTTTAGCATTATTAACAAGAATTTTTTCAAATCCTTATTCTAACGTTATTCAAAAACGCTTGGGGCAAAAGGGTTTTAAGTCTTTATGGATAAGCTTTTTTGCATATTTTTTATTGAGTCTTTTTTGCGCTATACCCTCATTTTTTATTGACTGGGCACGCTTTGATTTTGTTTTTTGGCAAAACGTAATTTTAGCAGGCATAGTCGGAGCTTTTGGCAATTGGTTTTTGGTTGAGGCGCTAAAATGCGGCGAGCTTTCTGTTTTAGGACCAATAAATTCTTATAAATCAATAATAAGCGTTATTTTTGCTTTTTTGTTGCTGGGTGAAATTCCTGCTTATTTGCAGTTTTTGGGAATATTTTTAATAATTTTTGGCTCTTACTTTATTTTTGACGGCTCTGGAGAAAAAATAAGCTCTAAAATTTTTTTAAGGCGTGATATAAAATTTAGGCTTTTAGCACTTGTTTTTACTGCACTTGAGGCTGTTTTTATTAAAAAAATTATTCTTATGTCTGATATTTTAACCTCTTTTGTCCTGTGGTGCTTTTTTAGCGCGATTTTCTCTTTTGTAATTCTTGTTGTTTTAAAATCAAAAATTGTAGCAAATTTTTATATATCCATAAAAAGAAACCTCAAGGGCTTTTTAACCCTTTGTTTGTGTATGTTTTTAATGCAGTTTTCAACAAACATTGTTTTTGAAAAAATGAACGTAAGCTGTGCTTTAGCGCTTTTTCAACTTTCATCATTATTAAGCGTATTTTTTGGCTGGCGATATTTTAGCGAAAAAAATCTTAAAAGAAAAATTTTAGGGACAATTATTATGATTTTAGGCTCGATTGTTGTTATTTTGTTTTAGTTTCCAGTGCGGTTTAAAATTAGTTATTGCGCGCTGTAGTTCTTTAAAGTCGCCTCTGTAGTTGTTTAATACACCATCTAAATCTATAAGTATGAGTGGTTTTTTCATTTATATCCTTTCTTATGCGTAGTTACGCATATAATAAATTAGATATAGCATTATTATTTAATTAATGCAACCTAAGGAAAAAGAATTTGCAATAATTTTGGGTAACTTGGTGAGAAAGCTAAGGCGTGAAAACACCAAGAATTATTCCTTGTATTTAGATGAAAATTTGATACCTTCGTCAACTTTACAAACTCTTGAAAGTGCTAAAAGTTCCCCTAAGCTTTATGCTCTAATGCGTATATTGGGAGGCATGGGGATTTCGCTTGCCGATTTTGCAAAACTTCTTGAGAAAGAGTTGCCTAAAGATATTTTTAAAAAAGAATAATGTCTTGCTGTGTGGGTTTATAAGACCCTGAAATAAATTCAGGGTGACGGTTTTGGTCGTTCAGGGTGAAAAAATAAACGTCATGCTGAACATACCCCCTTACGTCATGCTGAACATACCCCCTTACGTCATGCTG
>CASEEG010000070.1 GCA_949286885.1 uncultured bacterium | reverse complement strand
TGTTTTAACTTTTGTTGAATGGGCTGATTTTTCTAGCGGTGCACTAAGTTACGATAGATTGAACATTAAAATTATATACCCTGATGTGCTTGAATATAGTGAAGAAGGCGATAAAAGAATTTTTGAATTTGAGCCTATGGGTGAGCAAAATAAAATATTTGCAGATAAAATAATTAAGGATTTTGAGGCTGTTTAATGAATATTCTTTGCTTTGATACATCTTTAGATAAAACATATATAGCTCTTAGCTTTGAAGATAATATTTTGTATCGTGAAATTAAAAGTGATGAAAAAAATTATCATAGCGCATATTTATTGCCGGAAATTAAAAAAATGTGCACAGAGTTAAATATGCAGCTACAGTCATTGGATGTGGTTGTTACAAACTGCGGTCCCGGGAGTTTTACCGGTATTCGTGCAGGTTTAAGTGTTGCAAAAGTTATGGCACTTGAACTTAACTTGCCTGTAGTTGGTTTAAATTCTTGTGAAATTCTAAAAACCGCCTGCGGTGTGCAAGATGCTGTTGTTCTATTGGATGCAAGACGTCTTATGTATTATTTTTATGATGGTAGTGAAATTAAGCTTATTTTAAAAGATGAAGTTGAAGAAAAAATAAAAAATCACACAGTTATTTGTGATTTAAATACTTATAATGATTTTTCAACTAGTTGTGATTGTATTTTTATTGATTATGAAAAAGAAAACTACCCGCTTGCAAAAGTAATGTATGAATTAGGATTGCAAAAAATAAAATCTTCAAAAAATATTAGAGAAGATTTTTCACATGGCAAATTAAAGGCAAATTATATACAAACACCCCCTGTATTTTCTAAGGGGAATTAACCAATTATATCAAGTGTTTCGCCTTGTTTTGAATTATCTCTTTTAAAGTTTTGTGCTTCACTCAAGATACTTTGTGCTTGTCTTGCAACATTTAAGTCTGCATCGGACAAATCTGACCCCGGAGCAAGGGCTGCCCTTCTTACCTGCTTTGCCTGAGCTATTGTTTCGTCAGGGTTTGCTTTATTTAGTGTAGGAATTTTAATGCTTACATGTCCACTTACAGGTATGCCTTGCGGGTTGTATTCAATAACAATTGGTCCGCCCAAAGAACCTGCAGCAGCTTTATGTGCGGCTTCATGAGAGTATATTCTGCTGTAGTTTTCCTTTTTAAGTTGTTCCAATTCCTGTTTTTGGTTTCTTTGCCCCAAAAATGGATAATTTCTAACATCAATCATCTTACCGCTTGCCCTTCCAACTACTATAATTATAGCACATTTTTTAGTTTTTCAACAGTGCTTATGGCAAAAACTCTTTTATAATTACTGCACTTGCAGAAATTTCCACAGGCATCGGCTTTGCAGATATTAACTTGATATTTCCATTTACACTATTAATACCCCAAAGTCCTAAAAATACTTGTTTTTTATTTTTGTCCCAAGCAAAAGCTTCTGTTATTACTGTCTCCGGCTGATCTTTGCTAAAGCCGAGAGGTTTCACATCCCATCTGTAATTATCGAGCGCAAGTCCTGTCTTAGCGTGGTGTTTCTTAATTGTTTCGTTTAAATTGTTAAACCTTATTGCAAACCATTGCGACTTATCACCTTGCAAGTAGTATATCCATACATAGTTTCTATATATGCCCTCATTGCTTGAACCTATTTTTTCTTTCACCAATAATTTGCTTGAATCGGGGGAAAAATCAACAATAGTCAATGCTGAGAAAAAGTCTTTTTTTAACTCCTTGTTACCGCTTGATATTGCAAGGACGCTTTTTGTGTTTATAACATTTGCACTAAGGGCTTTTTTTATTCTTGAAATGTTACTTTTTAGTACTTGTATATATATTTCACTGGAAATTTGATTATATATAGGCGAGTAGTAGTATTGCCCGTATGCCATGTACTTTAAATGTCTGTCAAACACACCTTGACTTTTTATATCCAATTTTTCCTTTATTTTGGAAAGATTCACTTCCCTTTCACCGGCAATTACGTTGTATTTTACAAATTTAACCGATGGCGGAGCTTTGGGTTTAAAGTCTTTATCTTGTGGTCTTTGGTAAGGTTGGGCTTTTCTGTCTTCAATATTAACATTTTTTGCTTTTTCCTCCCATTCATCTTTTGTTTGAACCATTTTTTCGGCTTCTTGTTTTGCCTTTTTTGAAAACGGGTTATGGAGTTTAAAAGCAAAAGCACTTTGGGTAGTAAAAATTAAAGAAATAATTAATGCTACAAATGCGTGTTTTTTCATCTTTGCACAAGACCTTCTTTTATCGCCGTTACTGCAGCTTTTGTCCTGTCTGTAAGATATAATTTTTGTAAAATACTGTGCACATGTGCTTTTGTGGTTGAAAGGGCTACAACCTGTCTTTGAGCTATTTCTTGATTTGATAGACCTTCTACAATAAGTGCCAACACTTCCAATTCTTTTTTTGTCAGACCGTATTTATTGCCTGTGCTTTTTCCTTTATCTGATTGAGCTTGTGACTCTTTTTGTTCGTTTATTCCAGACAATACAATCCTTGCTATTTGCGGATCTAACCAACCTGCCTTTTGGTTTACCGCCTCTATTGCGTTTATTAACGTTTGTTCGTTTGAGCCTTTCATAATGTAGCCGTCAGCACCCGCTTTTAGTGCAGCAAAGATGTCCTCATTGCTGTCGCGGGAAGTAAACATAAGTACCGAAGTATCTAGGGCAGCCTCTTTAATTTTTCTGGTAGCTTCAATTCCATCTATTTTAGGCAGTCCTATATCCATTAAAACAACATCGGGTTTCAATTCAATAGCCATATTTACGCCTTCTTGTCCGTCTTGTGCTTGACCCAATAACTCAAACTGCGGGGTATTTTCTACAATAATTGCAATTCCCATTCTGGCCACAACATGGTCTTCTACAATTAAAATTTTTATTTTATTTTTGTTCATAATAAAACCTTTTCTTCAAGTGCTGTATTTTTAAGATTAAAAGTAAATTCCGATCCTTTATCAAGTTCGCTTTTTACCCAAATAGAACCATTGTGGGCCTCTACTATTCTTCTTGAAAGATAAAGCCCCAGACCTGTAGAGCAAGAGCGTTTTTTACTTGTGCCCTGTGAAAATCTTTTAAAGAGCTTCTTTTGATCTTCTTCGCTTAGTCCCATACCATTGTCTTTAACACTAATTTGAGCATCTTTTCCGATTTTTTCACTTTTAATTGTAACTTTTGTATTTTCTCCGCCATGTTTTATGGCGTTTCCCAAAAGATTTAATATTACGCGTCTTATTTCATTTTTGTCCGCATTAATCTGCAATTCTTCACTTTCAAAGTCAAATTCAATGTCTGAATTGTTCTGTTTAAATAATATTTCCAGTTCTTTAACACAATCTTTTATAAGTTTGTTGATGCAAAATCTGGTTTTGCACAGAAAAATTTTGCCGGCTTCATATCTGTATACTTCAAGCAGGGCATTTGTTAGACCAAGCATATCTTCATTGCTTTTTTTCATGGCGAAAATAAGTTCTCTTTGTTTTTCGCTAATTTCGCCAAGAGTGCCGTTAAGGATAAACTCAAGACCGCTGATTGCAGCAAGCAATGGCGTTCTGAGATCGTGTGTAAGTGTCGCAATAAAATCGTCACGCAGCCTTTCGTTCTCTTTTTGATAAGAAACATCTCTTATAACTGCTACTACAAAAGTGTCTTTATCATTATCGATTTTTGCAAGGCTAATCTCTATGGGAATTTTTGCATTATTTTTATAATTTACAACGCTAAAATCTCTAAGAAATAACGGTTTTTTGATTTTAAAAGGATTTTCAAATTTTTGATTTTTTTCATTTATTATTAATTCGAAAAAATTTTTGTTTAAGAGTTCTTTATCGTCGGTGCCAAAAAGGTCGCAAGCCGCTTGATTTGTTGAGGTAACAAGATAATCTTTTTTAAAAGTTATAATTCCATCAGCACAATTTTTAAATATTGCATTTAATTTTTCCCTGCTTTCATATAGTTCTTTTGATCTTTTTTGTACCAGAAGTTCTAAATTTTTGGAATATTCTTCAAGTTCGCTATTTGCAGATTTTAGTTGGACTATTTTCTCTTTTAATGCCTTCTTGAGTTTTGTTCTTTCTATTGCATTTTTAATATTTAAAATTAAATCATTATTATTCCATGGTTTTTCTATATATTTGAAGATTCCGACATCATTAATTGCCTTTATTGCATTTTCTTTGTCAGCGTATCCCGTCAAAAGTATTTGTGTGGTATCTTCTTGTGCAGATAGTTTTTTTGCCTTTGATAAAAACTCTATACCATCCATTTTTGGCATGATAAAGTCTGAAATTATTATATCACTGGGATAAATACGCAAATATTCAAGTGCCTCAATGGGATTGTTAAATGCACTAACGTTCTTGAAGCCTTCAAGTTTAAGCAATGTGACAAGTGTCTTTGTCACCATAACTTCGTCGTCTACAAGTATAATTTTTGCGCATGTATCCATAATTACAGGATAATTTATTTATTTATTTCGGACAAATTTTTTACAAAAATATAAATTTTTTAAAAAAATAGCAAAATTATAATTTTATGTGTTTTGTATGCTTGTATGTATCAATTATAATTATAAAGTTTGCTTTACAATTGCTTGAAACATATATATAGAGTGTGAAATAATTTAAGAGTAGAAATGAGTTTTAGAGTCCAAAATGTGAATACGGACGTACGTAGTCGTGACTTTGCCAGAAAAGAAGGCGCGATAGGATTTCAACCTCACAACTCTTACGCTAAAGAGATTTCCTTTGGCGGATTTGGTTCTACTCTTAACAGGGTGATGGTTGATTCTTGTCATTTTAATAATTTCGATGTAAGGAAAAGAACCCTTGATTCGCTTTTTGGTGGTGAATTTTCAAAAATGGAGGATGAATTAAGAAATCTTCCAAGTAAAGTTTTTGATTTTAGTAAAAGAATTATTTGTGATACCGATGGTGGTGTAACATTTGTAGATGATGGCATTTTGCCAAAATTCATTAAAAGTGCACTATATCCCTTTAAGGATTTTTGGCTGGATATGGCCATTTGGATCTTAAAAGGTTTTTCGAAATTAAAGTCAATTTCACCATTATCAGATGTGGCGCAAAGGGGACTTAATTCAACATTATTGTATAATAGAGCAAAATCAAAAGAAGCTGAGGATTTGTTTTGTATCTTGCAGGGGGCATTTTCTGATATTGCTAAAGATGAAAAAGCATTTTCAAAACTTGAAAAAGGTTCTTTGGGTCGAATTCTGGAAAGGGGTATGAGGACAAATGTTGCAACTCCTGCAGACTCTCCGGAACTGATTTTGCAAAATATGGTTCATGCCGCAGGAGATATAAAAGGTAACTATAAAACAGCTGATGAACGAACTATCAACAGAATATTCACCGGTCTTGTCAGTTCTGCAATGGCCGGTATAGATTTTTATAACATTTCAAGAATGCAGAATGACAATGATGAACTTGCAAAAAAATCACAGCAAAAGCGCTTTAAGCAAGAAAGCTCCAGAATACTTATGAGTGCCGCCATGACATTTTTAACACTGGGTGCACTGTCAAAATATACTAATTCTAACAAATATGTCGCACTGGTTACTATTGCTGCAACAACTCTTATTTCCGAAGTACTATCTAGAATTTTAAACGGCATGCCGTTACATCCGCTTAATCCTGATGAGGCAAAAAGTTACGCTTACAATAAAAAAAATAAAAAGACATCATTAAAAGGCGGTAATAATCAAAAAGATTGGCCACATAATTCGGTAAATCCCAGGCTGCTTAATGACATGCCTGATGTGTTCAATGTTTTTGAAATAGGACAAAATCATTTAGGATTGTCTGCTAAACCGGCTTTTGAGGGTGTTGATAAACCCAAAAAAGAAGATGATTCAATTTTAAACTTTAATAATTTGCTTAAATGCGCAGGAGTATTATTGGTTTCGGGGTTGGCAGTTTGTTTTGCAAGAAGCAGGAGCGAAAAATTTAACAGTCTGCTAAAATGCATAAGGGCCGGGATAGACGATGCTTACAATCTTGCCATAAAGGAAGATTATCTTGTGCGCAGTGACGATGTACTTGGCATGCTCAGCGAAATATCCGACAATTTTAGGCTCAATATCCTTGCTGATAAGTACAGAAACGCGCTTAATTCGGAAAAGTTTCCTAGAGTTATAAAAAAGATAAATGGCTCTGATGTAGAGTTTATAAACCTTGGCAAAGTTGAGAGAAAATTTATTGCTCCTTTAATTAAAGCTATAACATATCCATTTGCTTTTTCGTGGGGTGTAATACGTTTTCCAACAAAAGTTATAAGAGGTTTGTTTGAGGAGGAAGCTGCAAAAGATTTATCAAAAGTAGGTTCTTCTGATTTAATAGGGCTTTATAAAATTTATAAAAAGAACAAAGACAAGCTTAATGCAGGCAAGATTACGTATGACCAATTTGAAAAATTGGTTAAAAGAAATGCAATAATTGCAACGGAAAATAAAACAGGAAAATCAACTTATAAAAATTCTTCACTTGCTGCTATTTCAAGACCCCTTGTAACTCTTATTGCAAGTTATTTCTTCGTTAATGACTACAGAAACGAAGTTCTCATTGCTTCAAATGGAAATGATGTAGATGGCGCAAATTCAGTTGCAAAAGAAAGAACAATGCATAAAGTTTCCAACTTTTTCTTTAACTCTTTACTTATGAATTTGTTTAATTCGGTGTTCGAAACAGCTTATCACGGCAGCTTGTTGGGCGCAGGTGCAGTTGCAGCTGCAACTGAGTTTACAAATGAAAATTTAATACGTATGTCAATAGGTGTTCCTACAAGAAAGATGACAAAAACACAAATCGAAGAACATGACAGACGTAACGTGGAACGTGATGACTTCTGGGGTAAATATTTCCGCTTTATGTCCAAGTTGACGGGCAAAAAGACAATTTCGCAAAAAGTTCAAGATCAGGAAAAGAAAAAGGCTCAAAAGGCATAAAATTAATTTTATGTTAAAATAATCCTAAAGTTGCATTAACAAAAAGGAGTTTTTATGAGCAAAGAAAATCCATCCCAGCTTGAAAAGATGTTACTTGAAGGTGTTGAAAACAATACCCCTGAAAGTATTAAACAAGATAAGATTTTTGATTATAACGATAAAAATAAATTCACTTTTACTCTTACAAAAGAAATTGTTGAAAAACTTGAACTTAAAAAATGGTTTGAGGGGTACAAAAAGGAAGCAATGGTTTCAACCGCAGGTATTAGAGGCCCTCAGAATATCTTATATCCTCATGATACAAGATTTCCCATTAACACAATAGGTATAACTCTTGCTACACTTGCAAAAGCACTGGTTTTAAAGGAAAAATACCCTAAAGACGAGCTTATAAAGCTTGTAGGTTGCGAAGTTCGCTATAATTCAAAAACTTATCTTGATATAATTGCGCGTATTCAAAGTGCTCTTGGTATTAGAACCCTTACGCCCGTTGAGCGTCAAACTATACCAATTTGGCTTGCTTCATTTCTTGCTTTTAAGCTTGATTTAGTTGGTGCTGAATATATTACAAGCTCCCATGGTATAAGTGTAAAAAATGCTACCAAAGACTTAAATAATCAAGGGTCGCAGTTTTTGCCGGATGAAAGTATTGAATTTGTTAATAAAATCGAGGAAATTTTAAATACTGTCGAAAAAGAAGGCGAATATAAAATTGAATTTCAAGCATCTCAAAACGATTTAATTGATGAAAAAACAATGCAAAAGCTAAATAACGGTATAGACTTGTACGTTGAATACTTAAAAAATGGCGTTGCTAATCAAAAAAATGTTGAATTAATTAAAAATTTTGATAAGAAAATTGTCATAGATGCTGTTGGTGGAGCTGCTTACAATACTTTAAGCAAAATATTAAATAAACTGGGTATTGAAAGCAAATTCGACTGGCTAAATACTCAAGAAGACCCATTTTTCCACTCAATTGGAAAAGATATAAAAGACTCTAAATTTTATGATTGGTCGCTTGATATTACGGTTGTTGCAAAAAACAAAGAAGGTAAGGAATATTTCCCTGTTATTGAAACACTTAAATATGATGAAAAATTAAAAAAATACCCCATAGGTACAGTTTGCCTTGTAACAGACCCTGACCATGACAGGTTGAGTGTTGTTCAGGTTGAAGATATTAAAAAAGAAAAGCAAGTTAATGAAACTGGCGTAGATACGGTAAAACTTGATGATGAGCGCATATTGTGTGTATTTAGTGCAAATCAGGCATTTTTAATGATTATGGACTTTTGGGCACATTTGCTTAAGGAAAACGCTACATTTGACAAGCACAAACGTTTTATAATAAAAACAACTGCAAGTTCAAAAACTTGGGACGAGTGGGCAAAAAATAACGGTATTGAAGTAATTAACACTCCTGTTGGCTTTAAAGAAATAGCAAGTGCAACGAAAAAAATTGAATACCAAATTGAACAAGGTGTAAAAGATATTAAAATAACTGATATTTTCGGGAAAACAATTTCTCTTGGAGATTCACCCAGAATGATTTTTGGCGGTGAAGAATCAGGAGGTATGATTATAGGTTCGGAAGAACTTATTAAATCTTTAGGTGGCAGATGCGCTCTTGCGATGAGAGAAAAAAGTGCAACTGAGGCTATAATTGTTACATCTGCACTTGTTGCAAGTCTTAATGTTTCTCTATGGGAGCATTTAAACAGTGTTTATGCTAAAAATAGCATTATTGCAAAGTTTGACGTAAGAGAAGACATTGCATACTATAATGAGTCAGAACCTAACATTGAAAAATTAAAAGAGGCAAAGCTCAAGGGCGAAGGCTTGAGAACTAAAAACGATATTTTCTATCTTGCGCTTGCAATTGCTAAATATGAAAATAAAATCACACTTGAAAACATAAAAGAAATTCTCTCGTCAACATTTAGCAATCTTGATTTTTCAAAACTGCTTGATGTCAAGTTTGTAGGTGATGGCACTTATCTTGATTTTAGCGATAAATTTGTTGAAATTCGCCCGTCAGGAACGGATGCAAAAACAAAAGCATACGCAGGCGGTGCAATTAGGGCTGAGCTTTCCGACTTTGCAAAGATTTTAGGTAACTACAGCGGTGATTTAAACGCTACTTATAAAAAGTATTTGAGTGAAGAATATGTTAATTCCGCAAAAGATAAATCGCTTGAAGTTTATGAAGTATTTGCAAAGACTGATGAAGATAAAAGAGAATTTAAAATCCCTAATTACAAAAACACATTTTTAAAATAATAAAAACGCCTCCAAAAGGAGGCGTTAATTTTATAAAAGTTTTTCAATATTTGAAATAATAGCTGATTTTGGCATTAAACCAACCATAACTTCTTTAGCCTCGCCATTTTTAAATAGTAATAAGCTTGGCAAACCGCTTATTTGGTATTCTTTTGCGGTTTTTAAATTTTCATCTGTATTGATTTTTACAACTTTTAACTTGCCTTCAAATTCTGCAGCAATTTCATCCAGCAGCGGACCCATTTTTCTGCAAGGACCACACCAGGGTGCCCAAAAATCAACAAGTGTAAGGCTTTCGCTTTTTAAAACTTCTGCTTCAAAAGTTGCATCATTTATGTCTTTGGCGTTACTCATAGTTTGTATTCTCCTTTTTTACGTATTATAATCACAATTATCATTATATGCAAGTTGCCAAAATGGATATAGATAATATAGTTAAAAATTTAAAAAAAGACAATGAAACAAATGCAGTTGTAAGGACTGAATTTGTTGAATTTATGGAGCATGTAGCAGATCCTTATATTGTTTTGATTTGCTGCATTTTAAGTTTAAGGACAAATGATAAAACAACCTACCCTGCTGCAATGCGTATGCTTGAGCTTGGCAAAACTCCGCAAGAGATTATGAATGTTGATTTTGAAACTTTATCTAAGGCAATTTATCCTGTCGGATTTTATCAGAATAAAGCCCGTCAAATAATCGACTTATCAAGAGAAATTGTCGAGAAATACAATTCAAAAGTTCCTGATACTATTGAGGAATTGGTAAAATTTAAGGGAGTAGGAAGAAAAACCGCAAATTTGGTTTTAACTAAGGGTTTTAATAAGCCTGCAATATGTGTTGATGTCCATGTGCACAGAATTTCTAACCGTTTGGGGTATGTAAAAACAAAAAATCCTGATGAAACAGAGTTTGCGCTCAGGGAAAAATTGCCAAAAAAATATTGGATTGATTTTAACACTTTGCTTGTAACCCATGGGCAAAATATATGCAAACCTCATAAACCTCTTTGTGATAAGTGTTCAATAAAAAATTATTGTGCAAAAAATATAAAATAAATGGGGCATTTGCCCCATTTACCTAGTCTTTGTTAAGTTCTCTATCCATAGCTTCAAGAGTGCAGGCACACTCGTCAAATGCTTTTATTTTTTCTTTTAAAACTCTGAATTTTTCTTCTTCTTCAAGTTGTTCTTCTACAAACCAATTTAGAAAATTCATTGTTGCAAAGTCATCAGATTCCTTTGCGATTTTATAAAGTTCGTGGATTTTAGTGCTTATCATTTTTTCATGTTCAATAGCTTCATCTAGTACATCTTGAGCGTTTACCCAGTCTGTATCAGGTGCTTCAATTCTTTGATATGATATTTTCTCGTTTCTTAAAAGCAGATAATCATAAATTTTTTGTGCATGTTCAAGTTCTTCTTTTGCTTGACTTTTCATAAATTTTGCAAAGCCATCCATATTTATTTCGCTAAAATATGTGGACATTGCAAGGTATAGGTACGCACTGTAAAATTCAAAATTAATTTGTTGATTTAAATGTTCAATTAATCTGTTATCCATATTAATTTCCCCCCTCAAATTTGTTTTCCCAAAGACCATGCAAATTGCATAGTTCAAATACATCAAATTTCTTATCACATTTGCATTTAAACTTCATTTCAGGTTTTTCATGAGGTTTTAAATATTTTCTTTTTACCCATTTGTGGTCTTTTGAAATAACTTCAATAAATTGAATGTAATGGTCTTCTTCCATAGGGTGAGGGGTAGAACCTACTCGTACAATTTTTTCTTCGTCATGTTCTTCTAATACTGGAACATGCTTTTCCATTGTAATATCAGCAGTTTTTGGTTTTAAAAGCTCCATGGGTTGATTACAGCAAACAAGCTCACCGCCGCCTGAAAGTACTACTTCTACAATGTTTCCGCAGACATTGCATTTAAATATGTCAAGTTTGTTTGTCATTTTGTTTCCTTTCTTTTTTGAAAGGTTAAACAAAACAGTTTAAAAATTTATTCCCCTGTAGACTATATCAGTTGCGCTTTTTAATTGCTTCAAGTTTAAGAAGATTTTTAGCATGTTTAATTGCTTCTTCTTCATCGCAAAATATATTTTCTTTACCTATTTGATCCGCTATATTTAATTTTTCAAGCTGCTCAAAAATTTGAGAATTTTTAATTACAAGATGTGGGATTATCTCTTGAGATTTTAACCTTGTAATTATATCTTCAAGCGCAAAAATAGCACTTATATCAAAAGTATTTTCAGATTCATAACAAATAATTAAAAATTTTGTACCCAGAATTTCTTCAAAATGTGAGATAATTTGTGTTGCGCTTCCAAAGAAAAATTCACCCAAAATGTGCACAACTCTTATCTTGTATCCTGTTTCATCCTGCAATTTTTTCTCAAGCTCAATTGTGTGCTTATCCTCTATATCTTTAAATTTAACATTTGTTTTATCTGCCAGCTGTTTTGCAAAAATCAATGCACTCAGCACTATCCCTGTGCTAACCGCAATTATAATGTCGTAAAATATTGTCAACAGAAAAACTGTTAGCATTACAAATAAATCTTGTTTTGGTGCGTATTTTACAACTTTTAAAAGTTTAGTATCTACAATATCCAAACCAACTTTGAAAAGTACTGCAGATAGTGCGCTTAAGGGGATTTTATTTGCAAAATCGCTTGCGAATAAAATAATTAAAAGAAGAATTATTGCGCAAAAAATTGAACAAAATCTTGTTGTGCCACCTGCTTTAATGGCTGCTGCAGAGCGCATGGTGGCACCCGAGCCGCATATTGCACCAAAAAGAGAGCAAATAATATTGCCTATACCTTGCGAGAGTATCATTTTGTTGTTATTGCAGTTGGTTTTTGTTAGTGAATCCACAACCAGATTTGTTAATAAACTTTCTGACGAGCAAACAATAGCTATAATTAGTGCAGGAATGATTAGCATTTTTAAATTTGAAAAATCTGCCCATATAATATTGGGTAAATGCGCACTTACTCCCTGAACAGTGGGGAGTTTTAACCCGTATAAAATCGTAGCCAGTGTTGTAATTATGAGCGCTAAAATTTGCGAGGGGATTATATTTGTTATTTTTTTAGGTGTCCAAAATATAACTGCAAGCGCCAACAAGCCTATTGCAAGCGCATTTTCGTTTATATTTAACATAGAATAAAAAAGATTCTTTAACGCTAAAAGTGGTGTTGCAAAAGACTTGTTGCCAAAAAACGGGCTGAGCTGCAAAATAATTAAAATTGTACCCACTGCGTTCATAAATCCAGAAATAACAGGGTATGGAATGTATTTTACAATATCAATTAACTTTGTTCTTGAAATTATTATTTGAAAAATACCTGCAAGAAAAATTACTGCAAAAAGTGCTTCAGGCTTACCACTCAAGGTTGCCAATGCTGATGCCGTAACAATTGCAGCCGGACCTGTCGGACCTGATAAAAGCGGTTGATTGCAGCCAAAAACTCCAACTGTAAAACATAAGATAACTGCACCCCATAAACCGCTTGCAGCGCCTATTCCAATGGCTACTCCAAAGGCTAATGCTTGTGGTAGCGCAATAACTGCTCCTAAAACCCCTCCTGTTAAATCTCCTGATATTTTTATTTTTTTCATGATAAAAAAATTCGCCGTCTTATTTTTTCATAGTATAATTCAATTATACCAGAAACTAATGGAGAAAAAGCATGGCTAAAGAAATGTTCACAGGTGCAGAGATATTACTCAAATCACTTGAAGCCGAAGGGGTAGATGAAATTTTTGGCTATCCCGGAGGTGTTATTTTAAACATTTACGAGGCTTTGTATAATCAAGATAAAATCAAGCACTATCTTGTACGCCATGAGCAAGCAGCAATTCACGCTGCAGAAGGTTATGCTCGCGTATCAGGTCGTCCCGGTGTTGCTCTTGTAACTTCAGGCCCAGGGGCTACCAATACCGTAACAGGTATTGCAAATGCATACTACGACGGATATCCACTTGTAGTGTTTACCGGTCAGGTGTCTACCGAACAAATCGGAAACGATGCTTTTCAAGAGGCTGATATAGTAGGAATTACACGTTCCTGTTGTAAGCATAATTACCTTGTAAAGGATGTAAAAGATTTTGCAAGGGTAATAAAAGAGGCTTTCTATATTGCTACAACGGGCAAACCCGGTCCTGTTGTAATTGATATGCCAAAAGATATTTTAACGGCAAAAACTACTTTTGACTATCCAAAAGAAGTAAAACTGGTAAGTTATAATCCGACATACAAGGGACACCCCTTACAAATTTCAAAAGCGCTAAAACTTTTAAGAGAAGCACAACGCCCTGTGATTATCTCCGGTGGTGGTGTTTTGCAGGCAGGCGCACATCATGAATTAACTAAATTAGCTCAACTTTTAGAAATGCCGGTTGCTCACACTTTAATGGGCAAGGGAACTTATCCAGAAAGTTCACCGCAAAGTCTTGGCATGCTTGGTATGCATGGAAATTACTGGGCAAATTATGCTGTTGTTCATGCTGATGTTATTTTTGCGGTTGGTACTCGTTTTAATGATAGAATCACAGGTTGTCTAAAGCGCTTTGCAAGAGATTCTCAGGTAATTCACGTAGATATTGACCCCTGTTCAATTTCTAAAAATGTAAAAGTTGATATTCCAATTGTTGGCGATGCTAAAAATGTTCTTAGCGCAATGATAGAAGAATTGACTTCAAAACCATTTACTATTGACCATGTTGCAAAAGAAAAATGGCTTAAACAAATTGACGAGTGGAAACAAAAACGCGCAATTCCTGAGTGTCCTTCAGACAAGTTAAGTGCAGTTAAGGTTATTGAAACAATTTATGAATATACAAAGGATTTTAGACCCATTGTATGTACCGAAGTCGGACAACATCAAATGTGGTGTGCGCAAATGTTCAAGTTTGATGAACCACGCCGTTTTATTACCTCGGGTGGTTTAGGAACAATGGGATTTGGTTTCCCTGCTGCGGTAGGTGCTGCTGTTGCGGATAAGAATGCTCTTGTAATAAACATTGCAGGCGATGGCTCAATCCAGATGAATATTCAAGAACTTGCAACTTGTATGGACTATGGTTTAAAAGTTATAAATTGTGTTATTAATAACGGTTATTTAGGCATGGTTCGTCAGTGGCAGGAAAAATTATTTAATAAACACTACAGTCAAACAAAAATTTCAGCTCCTGACTTTGTAAAACTTGCACAGGCTTATGGAGCCAAGGGTATTAGAGTTGAAAAAGAAGAAGAAATAATCCCTGCACTAAAAGAGGCAATGGAATCGAATTGTTCAGTATTTATTGATTTTGTTGTAGAAAACTTTGAAATGGTTTATCCTTGGGTGCTTGCAGGGCAGCCTTTGAATAAAGTTTTACTTTCAAATGACCAAAAAGTTTGCTAGGAGAAAAAATGAGCACATTACATACATTATCTATTTTGGTAACAAATGAATCCGGTGTTTTATCACGTGTTGTGGACTTGTTTTCAGGCAGAGGCTACAATATTGAAAGCCTTACTGTAGCACCTACAATAGATAGAAATTATTCAAAAATAACAATTACAACAGTTGCTACAAATGAGGCAGTTGAGCAAATTTGTAAGCAGTTACATAGAGTTATACCTGTCTTAAAAGTTTCGGATTTATCGGTAAGCGATGCCATTGAGCGAGAAATTGTTATGGTTAAATTGCAAGTCAAAGACGAAGATGCCGATAAAATTTTAAGAATAGCTGAAGTTACCGGTGCAAAAGTTATTGATATTACTGACAAAAACTATACCTTGCAAATTGTTGCGGACGAAAAACAAATTCAAGCATTAATAGAACTTATTAAACCATACGGTTATAAAGATTTTGTAAGAAGCGGCAAAGTTGCAATGTCTAAAAACTAGATAATCTTATTGCTTTCGTCAACATGAACAACCTTGGGTGCAAAATTTTGCTGTTCTTCTTCATTAAGGATTGCATAAGCCACAATGATGACCTTGTCACCCTTTTGCACTTTTCTCGCGGCAGCTCCATTTAAGCAAATTACGCCGGAATTTTTTTCACCCTCTATAACATAAGTGGAAAATCTTTCACCGTTGTTTATGTCTAAAATCTCGACTTTTTGATTAACTTTAATATTTGATGCTTCAAGCAAGGCTTTATCTATTGTGATTGAGCCAACATATTCGAGATTTGCATCTGTTACAGTTGCTCTGTGTATTTTTGCGTATAAAAATTCCATTAACATAGCGTAATTATTTTATCAAAAAAATAAAAATCAAGCATAAAAAAAACTGACCCACCAGAGCCAGTAAATTTACCACATATTAGAGAGAGGAATTAGAGAGAAAACTTTATGAATAATTTTCAATAGAATCGTCTTTACATTTTTACTATTCCTCTGCTAGAATGTTTTATAACAAATAATTTTATTTTATTTACATTTCTTTACACTTTGGAGGGTATGTTGAGAAAGTTATTGGCAGCTCTTGTCTCTTGTCTGTTTATCAATAGAAAATACAGAAAATTTGTACGCGATTTTATTCAAAATTTTAGTTTGATTGACTATCTTAAGTTTAAAAAAAATAAATATCGAGTTTTATCTCTTGGTTCTTTTTGTTTTCCAAGAGTGGTAACAACATATTCAAAAATAAAGCCAAGAAGAATTTATGGAGAAAAGTCCAGTGTTTTTGATTTAGCTTTTCATTCAAGTATTGATGAAATAATAAAATTAATCGACTCAGATTTTGTCCATTTCTTCGATGACATCAGATTTGACGAGAAAGAAAATTGTTGGGTTAATGACAAATTAAATGCAGTATATAATCATGAATCCAAGCTTAATAAAGATGATTTTTTTGCATTATATAAAAAGAGAATAGAGAATTTTTATGATTATTTGAACGATGATAAATTTCTGCTTTGCATTTATTCTATAAACCATACAGTTAAAAATACTAAAGAGGATATACAAAGGCTTTACGATGTATTAAAACGAAAAAGGGGTAATAAAGAATTCGCATTTGTTTTGATAAACCATGCGCAAAGCTCCAAAGATATTAGCCTTGATATGAAAAATTCTTTGTTTATTGATGCTTCTTATTTTGATATGACAGAATGGGCTGATAAAGTTAGAAAAACACAAGAAGGTAAAGATTTTGTGAATAAGATTGGAAATGAAATTAAGGACTTTTTGAAAACCTTGGATATGTAGATTTATTTGCCTATACAAAAGTTTTCAAAAATATTGTTTAAAATGTCATCTGTAATGACTTCTCCGCTAATTTCGCCCAAATTTGTAAGTGCAGCCTTAAGGTCTATGCTTATTAAATCTTGTAATTCCTGTTGTTTTGCGCCTTCTAGTGCATTGTTGAGTGCTTCAAGAGAAAGTTTTAGACAGTTTTGATGTCTTTGATTTGTTAAAAACTCATTTTCTGCAGGGTTTAGACCTATTATTTCTTTGTAGAGAGCATTTTTAAGTCCTTCTATACCTTCTTTTGTAACAGAACTGATTGAAATTTCGCCATTTTGCGATATTGATGGGCATAAATCACATTTTGTGCGCACTATTATATGTTTTTTATTTTTCGCAAGTTCAAAAATTTCCCTGTCTTTATCATTTATTCCTACTTGCCCATCATAGAGGCAAAGTACAACATCAGCTTCTTCAATTGCTGATTTTGACTGTTCTATACCTATTTTTTCTACCTTGTCAGCACTTTCGTTTCTTATTCCTGCTGTATCTATTAAAGTTGCACTAATGCCGTTTAAATCAAGAGTTTCTGTTATTGTGTCGCGCGTTGTGCCTTCAATTTCGGTAACAATTGCCCTGTCAATATTTAAAAGAGCATTAAATAAGGACGATTTGCCTGCATTCGGGCGACCTGCAACGGCTATTTTAACTCCTTGCCTTAAAATGTTATGAATACGGGCATTTTTCAGTATTTCTTCAATATTTTTTATTGAATTTTCAATTTTTTCAATAATTTCATCATAACTAACTTCTGCGACATCTTCAGGAAAATCAAGCGAGGCAATAATTCTGCCTAAAATATCGTTGATTTGTGTTTTAATTTCTTCTATTTTTATTTTAAGTACGCCGGACAGGTTATTTGCAGCACCCTGAGCTGATTTTGTGGTTTTTGCATTTATTAAATCCAAAACCGCTTCAGCCTGCGATAAATCAATTTTATGATTTAAAAATGCTCTTTTTGTAAATTCTCCACGCTGTGCAAGCCTTGCACCGTTCTCAAGTATTAAGTTTAAAATTTCATTTATAACAACAGGTGAGCCATGGGTTTGTATTTCTGCTACATTTTCGCCTGTATAGCTATGTGGGGCAACAAAAGGCAAGACAATTACTTCGTCAATTTTTTTGCCGTTTTTTAAAATCCAACCATGGTTGATGATTTTTGGCACAATTTTTTTATTAAATATTTTTTGCACTATTTCAATTGAATTTTCGCCGCTAATTCTTATTACACCTATACCTCCAGTGCTAAGTGGTGTGGCTGTTGCGCAAATTGTATCAAAAGAATAATTCATAATGTGAATAATATCATGTTTAAGGTAAAATTAAAATTGATAATCGCCAAATTGGCATGGCAACATAGGAGAGAATATGGATTTTGTAGGATTTACCCTTTCAATATTACAAACTTTAGCTAAAATTGCAGGCAACTGGGGGCTTGCTATTATACTTTTGACAATATTTGTAAGAGCGTGCATGTGGCCCTCAAGCATTAGTCAGCAGCGCTCTATGCGTAATATGCAGATTTTGCAGCCTAAAATGAAAGCAATTCAGGATAGATATAAAAGTAACCCTGAAATGATGCAACAAAAAATGATGGAGTTTTATAAAGAACACAAATTTAACCCTATGGCAGGTTGTTTGCCACTTTTGTTGCAGTTGCCTATTTTTATTTTATTATACACTGCGCTTATGAGTCCCCAGTTTATTCAACAAGCTGGAAATGCCAAGTTTTTATTCATCAACAGACTTGATGCAACAATAAAAAGTACAGCAGGGCAATCGTTTGACGGCAAATTTGTTGTTGGTCCTTACGATACTTTTACTACAGGTAAAACTGCAACAGTATATCTGGGCGATAAGGTACTTGAAAATGTCAAGATTGACCGTCCGACAAAGGCCGTTACAGTTCAGGGCGATATTAAACCAAAGCAAAATTTTGACCTTAAAATGTATCCTGACAGTTTGAAATTAACTTTTGCAGAATTAAAAGAAATTACAAAAGTTGAAGTTAATGTTATAGATAATCAAACAAAAGAAACCGAAAAAGTAACATTTTTACCTGTTGATAGTATACTTGCTGCAAGTGTTCCTGTTGCTGATGTACAAAGCGAGGTTCATTATGATGTAATTTTCCTTGTGTTGCTTTTTGCACTTACTATGTGGGTTTCGCAAAAAGTTATGATGTCAACACAAAAAGGTGTGCAACAAGATCCTACGCAACAGGCAATTCAAAAATCTATGGGAACTGTAATGCCACTTATGATAGGTTTAACTTTTATTTTTATCCCTATTCCTGCAGGCGTTCTTTTGTATCTTGTAACAAGTAATGTTTTCCAAATTGTACAAACTGTTATAATTAACAGACAACTTGATAAGGAAGATGAAAATAAAAAATCTTCGTTAAATGCCGATATAGATGGCGCTAAAAAAATAGAGCCAAAAGAAGTAAAATAGTATTCTTAATAAACTTTTATAGCCCGCCCTTTAGGCGGGTTTTTTAATATTTCTTAACAATTATTTCAAGTCGGGCAATTTTTAAAAACCGAAATACTTTATTAAAGAGTAAGGGAATTAAAATTAAAGGAAGATAAAAACCACGACACAAGCGGCTTTACGCGAAGTTGTCCGGATAAAAAAGTACATTTATTACTCTCTCTTAATATCCTCGTGTTTTAAATGCTTGTCTGAAATAAACAAGCATTTTTTTTGCGAGCGCAGCTCGAAAGCTAGTGCGACTGCACTGCTTGAGAGTAAGCGAGCCTATGGTGTGTGAAGTGCGAATGTGGCAAGCGAGGAGCTTGGTACAGAGCACAAACCGTACCCGAGCGCAGCTCGAAAGCTAGTGCGACTGCACTGCTTGAGAGCAAGCGAGCCTTGAGAATGTGAAGCCCGTGACGGCTGCGATGAGCAGGCGGAAAAACACAAAGTGTGTGAAGCCCAAAAGGGTTTTGCGAAGGCAAAAGCCTGAAG
>CASEEG010000069.1 GCA_949286885.1 uncultured bacterium | reverse complement strand
GAACCGCTTCCGCTTCCTCCTCCAATACCAAAATCACCCATGGCAGCTCTTTTAGTCAACACAGGAGCCAATACAACCATGATTATTGAAATAATTAACACTGAAACCAACAGTTCCGCAAGCGTAAAAGCGTGCTTTTTCTCAAAACCGTACTGATTGATAATTGTTTTTTCGATAGAAGTTGTTTTATCTTTAAACATTAATAAGAACTTTTTGCAACAAAACAGAAAGCCCTTTTTACAGGTGCTTGCACCGAAATTCATATCTTAACTCCAGGTTTTTGTATCTACATCAATATTCTAACACCTAAGTTTTTAAATGTCTACACTTATATAAATTACAAAAATTATAAAACCTAAATATTAATCTTTTATATATTGTTTTATCATTACAAAAAGAGGTATATTATGACAATAATAGCTAAAGACGTGCCTTTTTATCAGATTTCGCAGGTTTCAAAATTATTGGGCATAACATCTGACAGATTAAGAACTTACGAGGAAGAAGGCCTTATTAAGCCGTTTCGTGCGAAGCACACAAAAGATGGCAAAAGACTTTTTACTTTGGAAGAAATTGAATGGCTTGAAATTTTAAGAGAACTAATTAAATTTGGTGTTACAATACCTGTTATAAGGATTTTAATTTCTTCAAAAATTAAAATCGGCAAGTCATTAATAAAAGAAAAAGACAAAAAAATTATTTTTTTAATTGATAAAATGTATTCTCACCCCGTATATAAAAAGCTTTTATCCTCCCTGTAGTTTAACTGTAACAATTCTTTTTTGTCTTATTGACTTAAATATATGTGGATTTGATAATAAAAACATAATTACAATATGAAAGATGTTTTTATGTATAAAAAAATAATTGCCTCATTTATTTTATCCGCATTTGTTTTTTCTCCTATGTTTGCAATGCAAAGTGAGGCTGCAATTTTAAAAGAAGGTATTGAACCTGCTAAAACTCCTATTACAAAAGAAATTACAACTACACAAAAAACGGTTAAATTCAGTGATAATATCTTAAAAAGAACTGTAGATGATGCGATAGTGCCGAAAAAACTTGAAACGGCTATGAAAAACTCAATAACGCACATTTACGGTCGAGATAAGGTAGATATTATCTATGCTAACGTATATGAAATTATTAAAAAATCAAAGGATAAAAGAAGTCTTGAACTTATGAGAGAAGACTTGTCGCGTCCTTCTGACTGGTACAAAGATGAAGTAATTTATATGTTTTATCCTGATCAGTTTGGGGTGGGTGAAGATAACAAGCCCAATACTTTTAAAAATTTAATCGGGATGTTGGATTATTTAAAGGATTTGGGTGTTACAACAATTTATATAATGCCTTTTGCAGATTCTCCAATGAATGATTCAGGTTTTGATGTTAAAAATCCTAAAAATGTAAGGAAAGATTTAGGCGGAATGCCCGAGTTTAAGGAGTTTGCACAGGCTGCCAGAAAAAAAGGTTTTAAAATAAAAGCAGATTTGATTTTAAATCACTTTTCAGATGAACATGAGTGGTTTAAACAAGCTCAGGCAGGGGATTTAGATAAACTGCATTACTTTATTGTAAGAGAAGATATGCCTGAGTATAAAGTATACAAAGACGAGAAAATCGGCTATGTGGCAGAATACAAGGAAAAAGACGGCACAATTACAAAAAGACGCTTGATTTTTCCTGAAAGTTCTGATAATCATTGGCGCAAAGTAACTATTCAAGGCAAGGATTACTATTTGTACCATACTTTTTACCCTTTTCAGCTTGATATAAACTGGGAAAATCCCAAAGTTTTATATTATGTGCTTGAGACAATTGCTTTTTGGGCAAATTTAGGTGTAGACATTTTTAGGCTGGATGCTAGTCCATACTATACCAAGGAAGAAGGCACAACGGCAGAGAATTTGCCAAAAACGCACGAAATAATTCAACTTTTGAGTGCATTT
>CASEEG010000068.1 GCA_949286885.1 uncultured bacterium | reverse complement strand
GTCTATACTCAATCTGCCTGTACTGATTTGATTGTTTACCAGTCCCATCTGTTCAATCATAAAATCAGTAAGACTTCTTTCACCGCCATTTTTCTTTGAATGGCTATCAGTTTGGTAGTGATACAAAGCATTATCAATTGCCTGATCTATCCTTCTTTTACAAGTTGCTTCATATTCTTCAGTATCTGATACTATTTTTGCAACTTTATCGGATATATCACTTTTTAATTTGTTGAGCTCTGTTTGCTTGTCTTCAATTTTTTCTTCTAAATCCTTAATTTTTTCGTCGAACTCTTTTATTTTATTTTCAAGATTTGCAATTTGCGCTTCGATTGTCGCTTTTTCGGTTGTTGAATTGAAATATTTTTGTTTAAAAAGTTGCGACAAGGCTTCTTTTTGTTCCGTTCTTGATTTTGAATAGATACTTTCAAGATTACCGGTAACCTTTGTCAGTTCACTTGCTCTTTTTGTTCCAAGAATGTTTGAATTTAAGTCAGTTCCCATATTATTTCCTTTCGCACCTGTTTATTAATTGCTATCCTTGTCTAATACGCCAAAACCGAGCGCACACTTTTTCATTCGGCACGCTCGGTTCAAAACTTTACAAAGCAAAGAAAATATTTTACAATTTTTAACAATGTAACTTACATTTTAGGCGTTTTCAAATTTTCTTCCAGTATTATTGGTAATTTTTGACCTTTTTTTGCTTTATAGTGGAGCCCCGGCGAGATAATTCCCGTTAACAACCCTACTGAACCACCTACTGAACCACCTATTATAACTCCTGTTATAACATTGCCTCCGGCTACACCTATGGCTGCACCCAAACCTGTTCCAAAGCCGCCTATTGAAAGAGTGTATGCAGCTATCTTTTTAGCGGTGTCTTTTGCACCTAATTGGAGGTATCCTTTTTTACCTAAAATTTTTGCACAGACCGGTATATTTTTACCATCAGGCAGAAGTATATGTGTGAAATTTATACAAACTATAGCGTTTCGTGAAAACCAGCGAGGTTTTTTAATTTTAACAATTTTTGCTATTAATGACGAACCACATGGTATTATGCAGGTACCCTCTTGAGTGCTCAAGCCTTCCAGAAATTCAAATTGAACAAAATCCCCTTCTTTATAGTATTTAGAGTTAAAATTTTGCGCAAATGAAATCTCAATAACATTTTCTTTTTGTACTATGTTTGAGAACTCTGTAACTTTCACCAGATTAATTTTTGAATATTTGTTTGGTTTTAAATGTTCTACCCTAACTTCATTATCGCAGGGCGGATTTTCAAAATCATAGGCAAGTGAAAATTGCATGGTAACTAAATGCATGAATATGATTAATAGGGCAATGGTAAGGTTTTTTTTAAATAACATAGTTATCTCCTTTAAATTTTGTTATCAAGAAATTTTCTTCTTTGTGCTGATTCAAATTCAAAGCATTTCTTTACAATAAAGTCTGTTTCTCTGTTGGTTGTGCATACAAACATAAAAGATGTACTGTAATATTTTGTGGAATCTATCATAACAGGTTTTATTTTTATTACTTTTGCTATGGTTTTTATTGTCTTTTCCGGGAATAATAGTGTGAGTTCAACCTTTGAGTACTTTGAAATATCAATATCCAGCAGTACATTAGCACCTTTTGCGCTAATATTCTTAGTTTTTGTCTTTAATGTGGTTTTCTGAGAGGGTAATAATTTTATAATAATATTTATTCCCATATTTACTCTTATATATTCCCTTCTTTGTATATTCTCTACTCCAAAGGGTAAAGATAGCTCGCAATTTTTTTCATTAATTGCCAATAGGCGACATTTCAACTTAAATACCCCACCTCTTGTGTATGCATACAGTTCAAGTATTTGCCCTGTTGGAAAATTAAATTTAATGTGTTTGTTTTTGGGAGTGCTTATCAATATGCATTTATCATTTTGTTCCTCAAAGAAGCTTGCAAAACGAACAGCTCCATTTGGAGTTCTTATAATTAACTCTATTTTCTTGCCTGTGTCTATGTAGTCTAAATATCTGTCCATATCTCGATAATTATAACAGATTGATGTTTATTTGAAAATTATATTTGCTAAATATACTGGTTTTAATATAGACATGTGGGTTATTTACAAAATGGGTTAAGACTTTTATTATTCTTATAGTGCATATTCCACTCTCACTCGTAAACTGTTTTGCCCGATAACTTTTAGTTATCGGCTTTTTTTTATTTGCGACATTCAACCAGTTTAAACCTTCTTTTTGTTAAAGCTCTTTTTTTGTTGATGCAATCTTGTAAATCCATGTATATTTTCGGAAAACACTTTTGTCCGAGAATGCTTGCCTGCATAGTAAAAATAGGTGCACAGTTAAAAAGAGGAATGTCTGATGTGCACAATAACTCTAAAGTTTCATAATTCTCTAAAAACTCTACACCCTTGCAGTCAATCACAAAACACTTGCTTGTAACTTTTTCTGTTATTTTATCTATTACAGCCTTGCTTAAAACCCTGTCATTTATATTAACAACGCTGTACTTGCCATACCTTTTAATTGCAAAGTCCATTTATTACATCCTTGTAACTATTAGTCAATTATATTTGTTTTTGCCGTCTTTTTTTATTAATAATAGGTTTTGTTTTTTTTATACTTTAGTATGATATCCGATTTGTTTTTTTTATTTTTTTTATGTTACTATTAGCAAGTAATGGATTTATTGAGATTTTTTGTAAAACCAAAAAAGGACGACTTGTTTAACAAATTTCCCGATGGAGTTTTGATTGTATCATTGGAGGGAAAAATTCTTGATGCAAATATTAAGGCTCTGGAAATGTTTAAGACAAGTAAGATTGACATGTTTGGTCGTTTTTTTTCTGCATTTGTTGAAGGCGGCTCTAATTTGTTGAATAAAATTGTCTTGCAAAAAAAACCGTTGATCTCGAAGGCAAAAGTTAATAATTCTTCCGAGGATTTTTATTTTGAGATTTCAGCTGTAAGGGATACCCTGGAGCAGAAAGTATATGTTACTTTGCGAGATGTAACACATAATTACAAGATGCAAAATATGGTGAATGGGCAGTTTGAAATTGCAAGAAATATAATAGATGAGAAAAATAGCTATCTTGTCAACATCTCGGGTGAAATCTTGTCTTCTATAGCCACCATCGAAGGTTTCTCAAGGGCATTATCCGATGGTGTCGGCGGTGTTTTGGTTGACAAACAGATGAAATATGTTCATATTATTAACAAGAATGCAAGAGAACTGACATCTGATCTTGAAAAATTATTTACGATATTTAGACTTGAATCAAACCTTTATCAATTTGACTTTAGAAATTTCGATCTTGTTAATTTGCTAAATGCTATTGTAAGGTATTATGAGCCTTTATTCTTAAAAAAGAAAATGCTTTTTGAATATAATTTTTCTTCTCTTGCTTCCAGATCTTGTTTTTTGGACCAAAGTGTTTTTGAATACGTTTTAAAAAATATATTGGATGTGTTTTTGCTAAATTCTCAAGTAGGTCGGGTTACTATTAGTGCAGGTAACCCTCCGGTTGCTTTTTTAGAAAGCCATGATTTTGATGGTAAGTGTTCTCAAGACGGTTCGTCTTATGTGTTATTTGAAATAAAGGCGAGTGAGCTATATTTTGATGAGGATGAGTTGCAAACAATTTTTGATCCGTATTTTTATACAAACAAGAATAAACGTCCCATAAATATTAAGCTTTCATTTGTATTAATGAAAAAATTTATCAAGCATTTTAGAGGTGATATTTGGGTATATTCAAAACCTGCTTTTGGCACCATGATAAGTTTTGTGGTGCCGGTTGAGCGAAGATAGTCAAAGGTGGTCTTAGTGGCAAAAGTTATACTTAAGAACATAACAAAACGGTTTGGCAAGAAAATAATTTTGGATGATATTTCTATTGAAATTCAAGACAAAGAATTTGTAGTTCTCGTTGGTGCCTCCGGGTGTGGAAAATCAACGTTATTAAGAACTATTGCTGGTCTTGAAAAGCCAAATTGCGGCGAGATTTTTATTGGTTCAAAATGTGTAAATAAAATTCTGCCTAAAGACCGGGATGTGGCTATGGTATTCCAAAGTTATGCCTTATATCCACATATGAGTGTATATGAGAATATGGCTTTTGGGCTTAAGGTAAGAAAAGTTGCAAATTGTGAAATTAAAAGGCGTGTTGACAATGCCGCAGAAATTTTAGGACTTCAAGATTATCTTTGTGCTAAACCGCGCGAGTTATCAGGTGGGCAACGTCAAAGAGTTGCTCTTGGCAGGGCAATTGTTCGTGAGCCTAGCGTATTTTTGATGGACGAACCCTTGAGTAATTTGGATGCCAAATTACGTATTGCCATGCGTTCGGAAATTAAAAGATTGCATAAAAAACTTAATACTACATTTATTTATGTTACACATGATCAGACTGAAGCCCTTACAATGGGGGATAGAATTGTCGTGCTTAATAATGGTGTAGTTCAGCAGGCTGATAGTGCTGATAATATATACAACCATCCAAAGAATACCTTTGTTGCAACCTTTATGGGAACTTATCCGATGAATTTATATAAAGCAACTATTGAAGATGGATTATTGAATTTTGGTAATATTTATGTAAATTTATCAAGCACGCCGGTGGATTATCCAAAAAATGTTAAGAATCTGATTATTGGAATTAGAGCTGAAGATATTGTTGATAGGTCAAATGTTAATTATCCTTTTAACCTTATAAAATTCAGTGCAAAACCATACTTTGAAGAGAGCCTTGGTGCTCAAAAAGTTGTCTATTTTAAAATTGGAGAAACAGAGACTGTTGCAAAAACCTCCGGTGAGTATCGCAGCAGTGATTTTATAGATTTCTCAATAGATCCTATGAAAATTAAATTTTTTGATGCAAATACTAAAGAGGCGCTTAACTAAAGTTACTCCTTTTTATTTATATCTTCCTTTTCTATCCAAATATAGGTCTGTTTGAAAGCGCCTTTAAAAGGATTTGTGGAATAATCATAATCTACAAAGGGATTTTTTGCTTTTTTGTTTATTGCATTAACCTTTTCATTTATATCTTTAAAATATTCTAAAATTTTCATAATTTTCCAACCAATTCGATAAACTGTCTTTATACAAAACTATTTTTACATATTTAATTTAAAAATTTATTCCACTTGGGTATATAAAAGGCGTTAGTAAAAAAGTATATTCTCTTAGTTGATTGAATATTTTTTTAATGCTAGTATTTTATTTGAGGAGAAGCATTTTGAGGATATTATGAAGAAAAAAGTAGGCATTGTTTTGCTTGTTATAATCTGTCTTATTGCTTTCAGATGGGGCAGTGGAAAGTTTGGTGAATTTATGCGCTCAAGAATGATGGGCGCTATGATGACTCCAAAAGTTCAACTTTCACAAGTTGGTGAAATAGAATACAAGAATGAAATTGAAGCACCGGGCAGAGTTGTGGCAAAATACCAAGTTGATTTGGTTGCCAGAGTTGACGGTTACCTTCAGGAAAAAAGATTTAATGAAGGAGATTTTGTAAAAAAAGGGCAGGTGCTTTTTGTTATAGAACCTCAGCAATATTTAATAGCTTTAAACAAAGCTCAAGCTGATCTTGCCACTGCAAGAGCCCAAGCCGTTAAGGCGGGGAAAGATTTTGCACGCTCAAAAGAGCTTGTTGCTAAAGATTATATTGCAAAGTCTACATATGACGAGACTTTAGCTCAAAGAGATGTTGCAAATGCAAGCGTAAAAGCAGCAGTTGCAGCAGTTAATGATGCAAAAAGAAATTATAATTATACAAGAATTACTTCTCCTATTGATGGTAGAATCGGCATGCTCAATGTCACTCAAGGCAATTACGTTAGCACACAAAGCGGTTCTCTTGCAAGAGTTGTGAGTACAAATCCGATATATGTTACATATAGTGTAGATTCAAAACAATTTGCAAATTTGCGAGACAGTGAAATTATTCCTAAGGATAAAAAAGAGCAGCCGATAAGTGTTGAAATTACTTTGCCTGACGGGTCTAAGTATGACCATAAGGGAGTAGAAGATTTTTGGGATAATGAAATTTCGCAATCAACCGGTACGATTGCACTACGTGCGACTTTTCAAAATCCTGATAACAGACTTATTCCTGGCGATTTTGTAAAAGTAAAGGTCTATTCAAATAAGTTAAACAAGAAATTAGCATTGCCGCAAGATTCAGTTCTGCAAGATTCTACAGGAAGATATGTCTATGTTGTTGACAAGGATTCAATTGCTAGAAAAAAATATGTAAAGGTTGCATGCGAATATCAAAAATACTGGATAGTTACGGATGGAATTAATCTGGGTGATGAGTATATAAGCGAAGGTGTGGTTAAGGTTATCCCTGATAAGCCGGTTGTTATTTTGAAGGATGATGAACAGGTAAAATTGAAAGATAAGAAATAAAACAGGATTAGAGTAT
>CASEEG010000067.1 GCA_949286885.1 uncultured bacterium | reverse complement strand
GCATTAGGACCTATTTCAACATCGTCTGCAATTTGCGCACTATCGCAAATAACTGCACTCTTATGAATTGTCATTTTTTCACACTTTCTATTTTAATGCTATTGTAATTTCGGCTTCTACGCAAAGTTTTCCATCAACATAAGCCCTAGCATCACATTTTGCAATAGGGCCTTTAATTTTTGTCATGTATGCTTCCATTTCAAGCCTGTCGCCAGGGCGAACTATATTTTTAAATCTAACTTTATCAACTGCTGCAAAAAGAGCAAGTTTACCTTTGTACTGATCCAACGATAAAAGGATTGGTGCTGCGGTTTGTGCCATAGCCTCAATTTGCAAAACTCCGGGCATAACAGGATTACCTGGAAAATGTCCGTTGAAAAACATCTCATTTGCCGTTAAATTCTTATATCCTTTTGAATACTTACCAGGGACATACTCTGTAATTCTGTCCACAAGTAAAAAAGGGTATCTGTGCGGAATCATCTCCATAATTTCCATAACATCCATGGAAAGAGGCTTGTCTGTAGTTGTATCCATCTTATCTCCTTTATAAAATTACAAACTTTTTGCTATGTTTTTTGCAAATTGAATATGTAAAGCATGACCGGCTTCTTTTACAAAAATGTTGGCATTTAGTTCCAAGGGATTTATGCCTGTTAAATACAAATCGCCTATTATATCAAGTATTTTATGCTTTGCAGGCTCAAACTCACTCCTAAGCTGAGTTGTATAACCACCGTCCTCAGTCATTCCGACAGTATTTTCAATGGTTACACCTTTTGAAATACCCATTTTTTGATATGTTTCAAGATCTTTTAAATATCCAAAAGTACGGGCTTGAATAATTTCGTTCATATTTACATCTTGATCTAAATTCACCCAGCGATTTTTTAAATCAGGGTGGTCATAATTAACAGCATAAGTTATCGTAGTTTTGTTTTGGCTGGGCATAAGTACAATCATTGAGTTATTGTAGGAAAATACAAAATGATTATTTATTGGCTTGACAGGAGCTTGCTCTCCCTGAAAGCCTGCTTCATTAAATAAATCTACCCAAACTTTTGCGCTACCATCCATAATCGGAACTTCATAACCTTGGGATTTAAAATGAACATCAAGATTATCAATTCTACATATAGCACAAGCTGCTAAAAAATGCTCCACAAGTGCAATTTTAACATCTGCGCCATCTTGAACATTAGCAAGAACAACAAAATGCTCTGTTGAAACAACATTTGAAATCTTTGCCTCAATCAATTTATCGTTTATAAAAAAACGTATACCTTGTTTTTCTTTTGACGTATTTGGACAAATCTCAAGTTCAGCCTCAAGATTTGTCATTAAGCCATTACCCTTTGCATTAATTTTAGATTTTACCGTCTTCATTTAAAAATTTCTCATAATCTTCTAATAAGTGTTGATATTTCTTATATTTCTGCACCATAACTTCTGCTTCGCTCAAATATTTCAAACGCTTCAAAAAGTCTTTTCTGGGCACAGCAGGTGCACCCATAAGAACCGATTTTGCGGGGTGAGATTTTGTTACACCTGATTGAGCAAGGATAATACAATCATCACCAATTGAAATATGGTCTGCAAGACCGGCTTGCCCGGCTATTACAACTCTGTCACCAATTTCACAAGAACCTGCAATGCCTACTTGAGAAACTATCATACAGGCACGACCAATTTTGCAGTTGTGGCCAATCATAACAAGGTTATCAATTTTTGTTTGATCACCAATGGTGGTATTTTCAATCGTACCCCTGTCAATTGTAGCATTTGCGCCTATTTCAACATCATTTCCAATAACGACAGAACCCAATGAAGGTATTTTAAATACCTTTTGGTTTTCTTTGCCACCTTTAATTTCACCTTCTTTTCTTGCGCTCTCAATGTTATCTGGAGTTTCTGTTACAAAGCTAAACCCGTCTGCGCCAAGGCTTGCTCCATGGTGAATTATACATCTGTCGCCGATTTGAACCCTATCGCCAATATTTACTCCGGGGTGAAATAGGCAATCTGAACCAACTTTTGCAAATTTACCTATATATACATTTGGCAATAGTGCAGTATTATCTCCAATTTCAGCTCCTCTTGAAATTACAACATTAGGACCAATGGAAATATTTTTGCCTAATTTTGCTTCCGGATGAATAATTGCACTAGGGTGGATTCCTACGGGTGTATCGGGCCCTTCATAAAACAAATTTAAAAGTTTCATCATAGCAAGACGCGGACGCTCAACTTCAATTGTCGTGATATTGTCAAGGTTAACCCCTAAGGGGACAAGTGCAGCATGCGCTTTTGTTTGTGCAAGGTTTGCAATTTCATCCTCCCCTAAAGCCAACGCTAGTGTAGTTTCATCAGCAAGCAACGGTGGCGCAACCTTATCAATAACACCGTCTTTAACAACCGTCAAAATACCACCTAAAATTTCAGAGATCTCTTTTTGCGAAAAACTTTTTTTGCTCACCTTCTTGCTCCTCAAATGCTACCAGAATATGTCTATTTTATTACAATTATTTAATTTTGTCGATTATTTTTGTTGTAGATTTACCTTCAACAAGTTCAATAAATTCAACCCAACCGTTATTTTTAAGTATCACATCGGCTTCCGGTAAGGTTTTTAGTGTGTAATCAGCACCTTTAGTGTAAATATTTGGTTTTATTACCTCAAGCAAATCTCTCGGAGAATCTTCATCAAAAAGTATAACATAATCTACACACTCAAGAGCACATAGTACTTCCGCTCTGTCGTTTTCATTGTTAATCGGGCGACCTTCACCCTTAATAGAATGTACTGACTTATCTGAATTTAGGCATACAATTAAAATATCGCCAAATGTCTTGCTTTTTTTTAAATATCTGACATGACCGACATGTAAAATATCAAAGCAGCCGTTTGTTGTGACAATTACCTTGTTTTTTGCCCTTAAAATCTTTAAAAGTTCATCAAGTTTATCTTTTTCTATAACCTTCCCCATTTTTTCCCCTTTAATATAGTGACAGCCGCCAATAACCATTTTGTTGTCGACGGCTGTTCACGTTTTTGAATTTTATTTTTTATTTTGCCGGCGTCTGATTCTTTTGGTCTGCATCAGCCTGTGAAGCTTCACCCCTTAGTTGTTTCTGTATATTTTCAGGGTCAAAAGACGGATCATTAAATTCGATTTTTGCGTTTAGTTTCAAACCGTCAAACAACTTTTGTAGCGCATTAATCTTTTTGCTTTGTTCGAGATACGATTTAATTTCACCCTGTACCTGTTCAAATGGAGCAAGACCCGCAGCGGCTCTGTCTGTTACAAGAATTATATGATTACCGTATCTTGTAACAACGATATCTGAAACAGTGTCAGGCTTAATGCTAAAGGCAACATCAGAAAATTCCTTAATCATTGCTTCACGAGGGAAAAATCCTAAATCTCCGCCCTTTTGAGCAGTTCCTTTGTCATCAGAATATTTTTTTGCGAGCTCGCCAAACTTTTTGGGATTAGCAACCGCTTGAGCTCTTACATCTTTTGCCAGAGTCATTTTCTTATCCAATGCCTCTTGAACTTTTTTATCGATGTCTGCAGCACTTAACTTGCCATTTTTATCAGCATCTATTATGGCTTTTTTAATTGTTTCAGGATTTGCTTCTATTAAGATATGCGATGCTTTAACCCTTTCAGGATAATTAAAACGCTCTTTGTTGTTGTTATAAAAGTCTTTAACATCTTTATCGCTCACCTTAACATCCGAAGTGGCTTCAACAAGCTTATTTATCTTCACTTCGTTTGCTATATCTTCTTTTATTCTCCTTTGTGAAACGTTATTTTGTTTTAAGATTTCATTAAACTTTTCTTCAGAGCCCAGTTGCTTAATAATATCTTGTTTCTTTGCTTTAATTTCAGCATCATTTGCTGTTATTTTACGTTTTCTATATTCTTGATCAAGAAGTTTTTTAACGATTAGATCTTGTACTATTCTTTCTTTTGTCATTAACATCATAGGACTGTCATCTCTTTTTTGATCTTCTGGGGCAGACTTAAATTGAGAATTATTTTTTACAATATCCATAATCTCGTTAAACTCAGCACGTGTTACAGCTTCACCGTTAACCGTAACAATTGCCTTGTTATTTGGGGTGCAACCGGAAAACAACAACAATGAAAAGGCTGCGCTTAAAAATAATTTTGTAAACTTCATAAATTTTACTCCTTATAATTAGTTTTGAATTTTAAATTCTGACACTACTCTAGATATATAATAAAACAAATCAGTCAATATGTTAAATATTTCATCAAAGTTAAGATTATTTTTATTCATTAACAATATGCCATTTGTTTCTATAGCTGATTTTGGGGGGTTTGTGAATTTGAAATATTTTGTTATGGAAAAATCAATTTTTCTTCTAAGGTACATCCACTCCCTTTCGTTGAATTGAGTGTAAATTCTTATATTATCAGGTGTTTCACGTATCATCGAAACATTATTTTGTTGTGCAATGAGTCTAAGCTTTATAAGCTTTACAAGATTCTCGACACTATGCGGGAGTTTTGAGAATCTGTCCTTAAAACCCAATACAACATTATCAAGCTCAGCTACATTTTTAACATCGCTCAGACGTTTATATTCAAGCATTTTCTGCTCATAACCGCCTACCCACTCATCAGGTATATAAGCAGTTACATTAATATCAACAACAGTATTTTGAGGTTTTTTAATTTTTTCTTTAGCATAGGGGTCCTTAGATTTATTTGCCTTTAATTCATTAACGCATTCTTCTAAAAGGTTGCAGTAAGTATCAAAACCAACATTTACCATATGTCCGTGTTGTTTTGAGCCTAGAATATTACCTACACCGCGTATTTCTATATCTCTTAGTGCTATATGATAACCGCTGCCAAGGCTTTCAAAATCTTTGATGGCATTTAAACGTTTATAAGCATCAGGCGTGAGTTCTTTTGATTTTTTATAAAAACAGTAGCAATAAGCTTGTCTGTCAGAACGCCCTACCCGCCCTCTCAGCTGATACAGCTGGGCTAGTCCAAATCTATCTGAATCATGGATAAAAATAGTATTTGCATTTGAAATATCAAGTCCTGATTCAATAATTGTTGTACACAAAAGTATGTCGTATTCTTTATTTGCAAACTCATACATTATACGCTCAAGCTCGCCCTCTTTCATTTGCCCATGAGCAACAGCTATTCTTGCATTTGGCACAACACCTGAGAGGTAATCTCTAAATTGATAAATAGTTTCCACCCTGTTATATAAATAAAAAACCTGTCCATCGCGCTGAATTTCATGGTTTATAGCATTTTTTAAATAAGCTTCATTAAACTCGCCAACATAAGTTTTAACACTTAAGCGGTTTTTTGGAGGAGTGTTTATAACAGATAAATCTTTTATACCTGATAATGCCATATTAAGAGTTCTTGGAATAGGAGTTGCTGACATTGCAAGTATATCTATATTTTCACGAAATTTTTTAAGTTTTTCTTTGTGCCTTACACCAAATTTGTGTTCTTCATCTATTACTAAAAGTCCCAAGTTTTTAAATTGGATATCATCACCTAAAAGTCTGTGAGTACCTATTACAACATCAACACTGCCTTCATTTATTTCTTTTACAACTTGTTTTTGCTCTTTTGCGCTTCGAAAACGGGAAAGCAATTCAACATGAACACTAAAGGGTTTAAAACGCTCAAAAATTGTCTGATAATGTTGCAGTGCAAGAATTGTTGTAGGCGCAATGAGCGCTGCTTGTTTACCTGACATAACAGCCTTAAAAATTGCCCTTATTGCGATTTCTGTTTTACCAAAGCCAACATCAGCGCAAATTAACCTATCCATAGGTCTAGATGCTTCCATGTCAGCTTTTGTATCTACTATTGCCTTCATTTGATCAGGAGTTTCAGTAAATTCAAAAGCATCTTCCATCTCAAATTGCCAAGTAGTATCAGGCTCAAAAGCAATACCTTGCGACATTTGCCTTTTTGCATAAAGTTCAAGTAAATCTTGAGCTATTATTTCAACTTCTGCTTTTGCCTTTGATTTTGTAGCCTCCCAAGCGCTTCCGCCCATTTTTGAAAGTTTTGGTTTTACAGAGCCTGAGCCTCGATAACGATATAATAAATTAATCTGTTCTGCAGGCATAAAAAGTTTATCTGTATTTGCAAATTCTATTTCAAGATAATCTTTTTTAGCTCCGTCAATTTCTTGTTTTGTAAGACCTTTGTAAATTCCAACTCCATGGATAGAATGCACTACATATTCGCCTTCTTTTATATCGTTAATTGAATCGATGTAGTCCTGTGATTGTTTGTTTTTTGAATATTTTCTAACCGTAACATCTTTTGAGCGTTTGTTAAAAAGTTCTTTGTCCGATAAAAAAATGTATCTGCCCTTTGGTGTTTCAAAATTATCGTCAAAGTCAATAATACCGCCGCCCGAGCTTAATGGAGGAGAAATTTCAATACTGTTTGAAAAAATTTCTTTTTCTTTTAAAATTTCTTCCATTCTCTTTGGATAATTTGTACAAATAGAAATTTTTGCACCATTTTTTAGGTTTTCGTTAATATAAAGGGCTATTTCATCAGTATCTGATGAAAAAATAGGAGTAAGTGATGTTTGAAATTCAATCATCTTATCGAAATCATCATCTAAAAAGTTATCAAAACCTATTGTTTTGAACTTTTTAACATCTCGAGAAAATTCTTCATATTTAACGTGATTTAAATCACAAAGAGGCAATTTTAAGTTTGATGCAACTTCTTTTTGATACTGTTCACAATAATCTTTATCAAGATTTTCATACTTCGCAAAAATTTGAGCTGTTTCATCCAGTACAATTACATAATCCCTAAAATACTCTAAAGGTGAGCAGAGAGCGTTTGTCAGATAGTTTTGATAATATTCAATACCATCAAAATACCCGTTCTCGTTTATTTTTTCACAAATTTGATTGTAAATATCCTCTGCAAGCTCGTTATCTGCACTTTTCACAACATTTAAAAGCGAATTTTTAAAATTTTTTATCGCATTTTCTTCAGGCAAAAATTTATAAAGAGGATAGATTGTAATTTCTTTTATTTTCTCAACGCTGCGTTGTGTTTTTGGGTCAAAATATCTTATATCCTCTACAGTATCACCAAAAAACTCTATTCTTACAGGATTTTTATCTAAAGTATAAATATCTAAAATATCACCTCTAACACAAAATTCACCAACATCTACAACACTTACAACACGCTTATAGCCCAATTTTGAAAGTGATTTTATAAGGTTTTGATAATCAACATCTTCATTTACTTTTATTTTAAAAGAATTTTTTTCATAAAAATTTCTTGTAGGAAATTTTTCAAATAAAGATTTTACAGGCGCAGCAACAATATCGTAATTATTTAAAAGAACATTTATCTGCTCTTGGTAAATATAATAATTTTTTTCAACATCATCATAAAAATTTATATCTTGAAAAGGTAAAATTTTAGCTTCAATTTCGCAAAAATTTTCTAAATCCTTTTGAAATTTAAGTGCGCTTTGTTCATTTGATGTAATATAGAGAATTTTTTTACCATAATCAAGAATAGTCTTAAAAATAAGCAATTTTAAAGGATTGTTTAAAGAGGTCAGAGAAAGTTTATAAACCCCTTCTAACCCTAAAAAACGCTTCATGGCAGGTATTTTAATTTTTTGTAATTCTGCACGCATAAAATAGTTTTAAAGCACTCTTTCTTCCAATAGCGCTGCGCCGATAACACCTGAATAATCGCCAAGAGCCGCTTTTTTAAATTCTATTTTAGCTGCAGGCGTTGGCAAGGATTTTGCACGAGCTTTTTTAATTGTTTGCAGATAAAAATCTTCAACACTTTGAATTAAGCCACCGCCAAGGAATATAAGCTCAGGATTATAAAAATTTATAACACTTGCTATACCGCCTGAAAGATAGTCTATTGCCTCATTTACATATTGAGTTACAACCTCATCGTGTGCTTCTAATGATTTTTTAATGTGTTTTGAACTTATGCTTTTGCCATCTGTAAGTTCAGTAATAACCGACTTTCTGCCTTTTTTAACAGCACCCAAAATTCTTGTTTCAATAGCTGTTCTTGACGCATAAGCCTCAAGGCAACCGTTACCGCCGCAAGCACAGGCTCTACCGTTTAAATCAACAATAATATGGCCTATTTCCCCTGCGCTTTGACTTGCGCCAAGGTGAATTTTACCGTCTTTTACAATGCTTGAGCCAACACCAGTACCGACAAAAATACAAACAATATCCTTGTAACCTATACCTGCACCGAATTTCAACTCACCAAAAGTTGCTACCTCAACGTCATTACCAATATTTACAGGGATTAAAAATTTTTCTTCAAGAATTTCTTTAACATTTAAATCCTTACAGTCTAAATTAACCGCATTTATAAGGATGCCTTTTTCTCTATCTACTTGACCTGCAAGCCCTAAACCAATTGATGAAATTTCTTCCCCTGGTATATCGGAACTATTCAAAAGTTCTTCAATTGTTTCAATAATTTTTGCGGTAATTTTTTTATTACCCTTTTCTTTCTTAGTTTTGTTTTTAACTTCAAAAACAACCTTACCGGTTTGTTTTTCTACAATTCCCGCAAGTATTTTTGTTCCGCCTAAATCCACTCCGATAGAATATTTTTTCATAATTTTCCTATTTTAAATCTATTATTTGCTTATTCTTTAAACCTTTTGTTTTGAGTTTTTGTTCTATGTAGCGCCACCATTTAAATTTTTGCTTGTAAAGATAATGATATCCTTCAAAATTAGCACTTGAAATATCATTTTGTTGTTTGTCCAAGAACTGTTCGAATTCACGTTCCAGCGTACAAGTTAAATCTTTTCTGTTGAAATCAGGATTATTCATAACCCTTGGTTCGCCAAATTCTACAAGTATTTCGGGTCTATCCTGCCTTAAAAAAGTATAATTTATTGCAACAGGTACAAGATTTACTCCGCCATAACTTTTAACAGCTTCTTTTGCAATGTAGGCAAGCCCTGACTGAAAAATCTCGGGTCGATACATTGGAGGTCGTATTATACCCTGTGGAAAAATCCAAAACGCAATGTCAGGGTCTTTTAGCGTTGTAACTGCATATTGCAAAAACTTCATTGACGCTTGAGGCGATTTTTTGTTTATTGGAAAACATCCGACATATTGGAACAAAGGAAATCTGTTCATTTCCTCAATCATAAATCTAAAACGCGGTTTTTTGATAACTTTCTTAACAATTCTATATACAATATTATAAGCTAAAACACCATCCCACCAGTTATTATGAGGAGCATAAAATATTGTAGCCTTTGTTTTATCCCTGTTTTCAAGTCTTTCTACGTTTTTATACATTAAAGAATAAAAACGTGTTTCAATCATTTTAGGAAAAACTATATCACCTATAAAATGCCAGAAAGGAACGTTTTTTGCTTCCCTGAATTTTTCTTCGCGGTTTCTTAACTTTGTTGGGGGAACCGCACTGTACATATGTTGTGGTGTATCTAAGCTCATGCCATAATTTTAGTTAATTTTTTCTTAACTGTCAATTAGCTTATACGTTTCAATTGGCAGTATGCCCTAAAGGCTGTTAATTCTTTTTGAATAGTATAATGATGTTTTTCTAATCCTAAACGTGATGCCAAAAGAAGTGCTTTTTCGTAAACTCTTGCAGTATTCTGTGCCAGCGCCAGTTTCTTTTCATCATCGATATGTGCAATTGAATCTTGCATTATATTTGCTCTTAGCCTGTATAAACACATCTGCATAAACAAAAGCTCATTTGCACTTGCATCCTGCAAAGCAAGTTCACAATACATTTTTGCATTGTCAAAGTCATTTTTTTGCAAATAAGCCCTTGAAAGTAATTCTTGGAAAAGAATTTTAAAGTTTATACTGCTGATTTTTGCACTTTCGCAAATTGTAACTGCTTTTTCACAAATTTCAATACACCTGTCAGCTCCTGATGAGGGTAAGGTTGCTTTTGCACTTATATACCAAGCTAAAAGCGCACCAAATGCAATTTTTTTATCGGAAAAATACGTCATTTGTTCGGCACAGATTTCAAGTGCACGCGATGCATTTCCTTCTTTTAACAATACATATGCCAACATGGTTTTAAGTATGTTTTTAGTGTAATCATCCCCACAGTTATTTGCAAACGTAACAGCTTCAAATAAATCTTCTTTTATATTCTCAAAATTTCCACTGAAAAACTTGTTAAATATGTCTACCAAATTCCATTTTGAAACAAGCTTAAGATCACTGACAACATATGAAAATTCCTTCAAAATAGACTGTAAAATTTCATCAGAATCTTTTACAAAACCGCGCGAAGTTTGAGCACAGGCATGTGAGAGCGCAAGGTGCAGTCTAAGTCTTGTTGAGTGATGAGATTTGTCTTTATTTAATTCTTTTTGTATTTCTTCAATCAATTCAAATGCAAGGGGGTTGCCTTGTTGAGCATAGGACTCGGAAAGAATTATATTTGCCATAATCCAAACTTCGTAGATTTCCCTGGTGGTTGCAAATTCATTCTTCCTGGGGTGTTTAAAATAATCCTGCAATACAGGGTTAACTTCGTTATTAACTATACTTGCTATTTCAGACCAATTACCAAGGTAAAGTAAGGCTTCAAGTTTTCTTGTTTTAATTAATGCTCTTTGCAGCTCCTGTTTTGGTTTGGCATATATTGCAAGAACAGCATCAACCGTTTCCACTATTGCCGGATAATTTTGAGCAATTTTACAACTTTGTATAAGATAACCGCTCAATTCAACCACTTTATTCTCATTTTGTGCATTCTGTGCACAGACAATAGCATTTGAAAGATACTCTATTGCTTCTTTAGGATTCTTTATATAAGTCAGCTTCCCTAATCTTTCACATATGTTATTTTTTATATACTCAAAATTGGAAAGTTTTACATCCTTAAGTAAAATTAAACTCTGTTTTTGACAAAGTGTATAAAAACTCACATCCCCAATATAAGACGCAAGTTTAAGACTCATGGTCCACAAGCTGAAAGCAAGGTCTTTTTCACCCGTAACTTGAGCCAAAAGGGCGGGGATAGCAGGGGATGAAACAGTCCTTTTGCATATTTCACCAAGTAGTTTCTTTTGCATGTCTAAAAGATCTTTGTCATCTTTTGCACAAGCATATACATAACTCCAGACCAATGAATTTTTAAATTCAAAAATATTTTCAGTAACTCTTTTTATATATCCGCTTTTTTCCAGAAACGCAACCACACGCTCAAAATTTTCCAGCTCAAGTAAAAAAACTTTTTCCATTAAAGACTTTGTAAATCTGCCACCCAGCATTGAAGAAATCATTAAAAATTCATATTCAAAACGATGAGTCTCTTTCAAGAAAGCAAAACGCTCGTTAAGTAGTTCTTTTATATCGCCGATAATGTACATTTCTTTTTGTGAGTCGTCAAAGACGAATTGCTTGCCCTGCAAAGAAAGAATTTTGGTTTCCTTTAAATTGTATAAAATTTGTTCAACGTATGCAAAATTTCCCTGCGCATTTAGTGCAATCTGATTTAACACCCCTTGAGGCAATATATTGTAATCACCGATTTGCGCCCTTATAAAATCTCTTACGTCGTTATTTTCTTTTCTTGCAAGATTAATATTCAGGCAAGAATTTTTAGGAAGTTTCTCACTATTTATGTACATTGCTATTGCATGTTGATTGCGGTACGTAAGCAGCAGCTTTGCACCTGTCTTAAAATAATCCGATTCTATAAGATATTTAATAAAGTCAAAAGATGTCTCATCTATTAAATCAAAATCATCGATTACAAGAGTTAATTTATTTCTTGACTTCAAGTAAACAAGAATGTCTTTCAAGTCTTCAAATGTTCTTTTCTTGTTTTCGAGTATGTACTCATAATAAGCCTCCTTTAGAGGGTAAGCTATGTTTATTAGAGTATCAATCTTTTCTTGTGCGACATGCCCTGACAAATTTCGTCCGAGTACATTTTTTAGTTCTTGGACTCTTTTTTCATACTTGCTTGGTGCAAAAGATAGATCGAAAAGTGACAAACATATATCCTGTATCAGACCCATAGGTGTAACTTGAGTCAGTGCACAACAATGTCCCTTCAGTAATATATGTTGTTCACCTTCTAACCTTTTATAAAGAGTCTCCAACAGATATGTTTTTCCACAGCCGCATGGAGCATTTATTGAAATTGCTTTGATTTCACTTCTTGAATCATTAATTGCATCCAAAACCATTTCAAGGGCTACATCATCTCTGTAAGACTCACTTTGAGAAAACACAGGCTTTTGATCCAAAAAAACCATCTTGTAGGATACAGGCGAAATTTTTATAAGCGGGATTTCTGATGACAAAACACAATACGCACCCTCTGAAGCTATTATGTCCTTCTCAATTCCTGACTCAAGTTGTTTTGGAGAAACAGCACCAACATATTCATCTTCCTTCAAAACTGCGTATTTATAAGCAATTCCAACGCCCAAAGTTTCATTTAAAATGTCATTAAATTTCTCAAATTCATCTGAAAATAATTTTACCTTATCCAAAAATTTAAAATTTTTTGTATGTGGTATTTTAAAAACTACGGTATGCGGATTAATAAACTCACATGCAACATTAAAACCCAATTTTACCGAAGTTTTAATGTTCAAAACGACTTTTTGTCTAAACTCTTCATCAGTGTACTTATCAAAAAGTGAGTCCAAATTTATAAAATCTATAAAAACAACCAGTTTTTGTTGTTTGTTAACATCTTGAGTTGAAATATCCGTTTTTGCTTGAGTTTTTTTATCTTCTGTTTTCTCGTCAACGGTCTGAGATTTAATATTTTTGTATTGTTTTATTTCGTCTTTATTTTTATCTGTATTGCTATCGAAAACGTAAGAACATTTTCTGCACTCGGGACTTGATGCGTAATTTGCACTACCACATTTCGGACAAAACTTGACAAAAGCAAAACCGCAAACAGAACAAGACGAAGACCCTATTCTTGTATAATTTCCACATCTCGGACACTTGAACTTAAGCCTCAGACCGCAGTCAGGGCAAATGACATCTTGAGAGCTTACTTCAGTTTTGCACTTTGGACAAATCACTTTACGTTCTCATAAATTTTACAATATTTTACAATTTATTATATATGAAATTTTATTTAAGTCCATAAAACACATGCGAAATAGTCAATTTGTACCAGTTTTAAAAATTTTAAAAACATGATATATTCAGGTTATGGAATTGGGAGTTAATATAGATCATGTTGCAACACTAAGAAACGCAAGAGGCGGAACAGAGCCCAGCGTACTTGATGCTGCACTTATAGCACAAAGAGCACAAGCAAGTGCAATAACCATACATCTTAGGGAAGACAGACGACACATAAAAGATGCTGATCTGGACGAAATTAAAAGAAATATCAAAACAAATTTAAACCTGGAAATGGCAGCAACCAATGAAATGCAACAAATTGCGATAAAAAACAAGCCCTATTCCTGTTGTATTGTACCTGAAAAAAGACAGGAAGTCACAACTGAAGGCGGGTTAGATGTTTACACACAAGAAAATTATATAAAAGATTTTATTAAACCGCTACGCGAGTCAGGTATAATTGTAAGTCTTTTTATTGATCCCGATGAAAAGCAAGTATTTTCAGCACACAGCTGCGGGGCAGATTTTATAGAACTTCATACGGGTGCTTTTTCTAATTCATATGGCACAGAGTACGAAAAAACCGAATTTGAAAAGCTAAAAACCTCTGCAGCACTAGCACAAAATCTGGGTTTAAAAGTTAATGCAGGGCATGGTTTGAATTATCAAAATGTTCACAAAATGCACGAAATTGATGGTATCATAGAGCTCAATATAGGTCATAGCATAATATCTAGAGCGGTTTTCGTCGGTCTTGAACGCGCTATAGAAGAGATGCGAGAATTAATTTTGTAATTTGTTGTAAAGCATTGTTAAGCATTTATTTGCTTTTATTAAGAAATATTACCAAGAACCAAAGATATCTCAAAACATGTACACATGCATGTTTTGAGATATAGTGTATAAACAACAATATGTTTACTAAACAAAATGTTGTCATGATGTTTATTGTGCAATATAATAAAGAAGGTTTTGCATCCTAGTGCAAAACACGGGGGTAAATGATAAGTGTGTACTTATGACACGATTTGTAAAAATCTCAACCGTATATTGAAAATTGTTGCTGCAAAAAACATAAGGATAGTTGCAGTTACAAAGTATTTTGACAAAAACGCAATAGAAAGTGCTTACAGAGCAGGACTAAGGGATTTTGGCGAAAGCAGAGCTCTTGAAGCAATAGAAAAAATCAACAAATTAGACGATGAAATAAGGCAAAAATCGACTTATCATTTTATTGGACATTTACAAACGAACAAAGTAAAGCATGTAGTTGGATTTTTTGACTATATTCATAGTGTAGATTCACTAAAAGTAGCAAAAGAGATAGCAAAGTGCGCGGCAGAAAAAGGAATTGTCCAAAAGATTTTAATTCAGGTTAATGTAGCTGATGAAAAATCAAAATTCGGTATTGCACCTTTACAGCTGGATAGTTTAATCAAAGAAATTTCAGGTTTGAGCTCTGTTCAAATCGAGGGACTTATGAGTATGGCACCTTTGACTGAAGACAAAACAGAACTCGGGAAGATTTTTTCTCAAATGAGAGAACTAAAGGAAAAGTATAGACTCAAAGAGCTTTCAATGGGCATGAGTAATGATTACCAAATAGCTGTTGAACAAGGGGCAACAATAGTAAGATTAGGAAGAATATTATTTAAAAATTCATAAAAGGAGGAAAATAAATTGGCAGGCATAGGTGAAAAATTCAAGTTTTTATACAACTTATTCGGTTTTGATAATCCAGATGACGGAGAATTTGGTGAATTAAGTGACGAGTATGAAAACGAATATGAAACAGATGGTTCTAATGTACTTAAGAGAAATTTTGAATCACAAAGTCCCATGGAAACAAGAGAACGCGGTAATTTGAGAGTTTTGCATGGACAAAACAAAGGTTATGAAGTTATAGTTTTTGAACCTAGAGCCTTTAACGAGTCAATAAATATTGTTGAAGCACTGAAATCAAGAAAAACTGTTATACTAAACCTACAATTACTTGATAGGGAACAATCACAAAGAATAGTCGACTTTTTGTGCGGTTGTACTCACGCGCTCGATGGTTCACAAAGAAAAATCGGTGAGTTTGTCTTTATTTTTACTCCTTCCAATATAAATATTTCACAAGAAGTTGTAAATTCAAAATTAACAAGGGATGCTATCTGGACTGCCAGCAACTAGCATCCATACGATACGGAGAATACAGAGAGAGTTTAGCGTACCAGAGATGGTACGCTATTTTTGTCATGGAATAAAAAATTGTAAAAAAAATTAACATTGTTTTGTTATTGTTAAAACTATGAATTGCGGGTAAAGCTCAACTATACATTTAAAAAACAAGTAAGGTGTCAAAATACTTAATAATTTGCAAAAAAATTTTGAGCCTAGTATAATCGATGTTGTAAGTTAGTTAGTATTATAAATTGAGGTAAAAATGAGTACATTAGACAGAGTTAAAAAAGTTGTAGTTGATCAATTAAGTGTTGATGAAAATCTGGTTACACCACAAGCAAGCTTTACTGGTGACCTTGGTGCAGATTCACTTGACACAGTTGAATTGGTTATGGCTTTTGAAGAAGAATTTGGTTGTGAAATACCTGATGAAGAAGCAGAAAAAATCGCAACAGTACAAGATGCTGTAGATTATATCGATTCTCATTCATAAAAAACAAGTATAGACACAGAATTCATTTGCAAAAAAGTTGCAATGAGATAGTATCAATTTGTAACTTTTTGTTTTGAAAGTTTAAGGAAAAGATGATGGAGAACAAAAAAAGAAGAGTTGTAGTAACAGGAATTGGGGTAGTGTCTGCATATGGATGCGGCGCAAATATTTTCTGGAATAGCTTGTTAGACGGAAAAAGTGCAATCAGCACTATAGAAAGAATTCCATTGGAAGGTCATAGTGTACGTATAGCAGGTGAGATAAAGGATTTTGAAAGCTGGAATAAACTGGATCCAAAAGAAGCAAAAAGAATGGATCGTTTTACACAATTTGCTGTTGTCGCTGCTGATGAAGCCGTTGCGGACTCAAAAATAAACACAGATAACGTTGATCCATACAGATATGGGGTTATTGTAGGTTCTGCAGCGGGTGGTTTTGATACCTTCGAGAAACAACACCACAATATATTAGATAAAGGACCAACCAAATGTTCTCCTTTTACAGTGCCCATGCTTATAGCTGACATGGGCGCAGGCAGAATTTCCATGAAACACGGTGCAAAAGGTGTAAATAAAGCCATTGTTACAGCTTGCGCAACTTCTGCTCACTGCGTAGGTGACGCTTTTAGAACAATACAATACAACGACGCCGATGTAGTTATAGCAGGTGGCGCAGAAGCTGTAATCACAACTTTAGGTATTGGTGCGTTTACTTCTGCAAGAACACTTTCAAAAAGAAATGACGAACCGCAAAAAGCTTCCAGGCCTTATGATAAAGACAGAGACGGTTTTATTATGTCAGAGGGTGCTGCAATAGTTGTGCTTGAAGAGCTTGAACATGCTAAAGCTCGCGGAGCAAAAATTTACGCTGAAATTGTAGGCTATGGTCAAACTGCTGATGCTTATGATATAGTTGCACCGGATCCGACAGGTGCTGGTGCTGCTAAAGCTATGGAACTAGCAGTAAAAGATGCTGGGGTTAAACCTCAGGATGTTGACTACGTTAATTCCCACGGCACAAGCACAGGTCTTGGCGATATAGCTGAATCAAAAGCTATAGCTAAGGTCTTTGGAGATTTAGATGTAAATAAAAATCTAAAAGTCTCTTCTACTAAGAGTATGCATGGACATATGCTTGGCGCAACCGGTGCTGCTGAATCAATAGTATGCATAAAAGCACTACAAGACGGCATAGTACCGCCAACAATAAATCTTGACAATCAAGATCCCGAGGTTGCTAACCTGAATTATGTGCCGCACAAAGCAGTTAGAGCTGATATTAAGTATGCCCTAACAAATTCTTTTGGCTTTGGTGGTCACAATGCTTCATTGCTATTTAAAAAATACGATAAATAGATAAAATTACCCTGAAGCGACTTTTGCCGCTTTAGGGTTTTAAATGTCGACGTGGCGGCAAGCGCGAAGACGTGGAGTGCGTAGTTCATATCTACCATTTCGCCACTAGACGGGTTGAAAATTGAATAGTATTATTTTGTCGACGTGGCGGCAAGCG
>CASEEG010000066.1 GCA_949286885.1 uncultured bacterium | reverse complement strand
GTCCCCAAGCGACACTTTCGCCTTTGCAGCCTTCAAGTATAACTTTTAGGTCATGAGTGTTATCAGGTGCAAATTCAGCCAACCACTGACGGCAAGCACCACATGGCAGGCAGTTTTTTTGATTTGGAGAATAAACAGCTATTGCTTTAATTTTTGTTTTTTCTCCTGATGAAATAGCGCTTGAAATTGCGCTTCTTTCAGCGCAAAGCGTAATGCCGTAGCTTACATTTTCAACATTTGCTCCGCAGTATATTTTGCCGCTTTCAAACATAACTGCAGCGCCGACTTTAAATTTTGAATATGGTGAGTATGAATTTTTACTTACTTCTTTTGCTTTTTCTAAAAGTTCGTCGTAATTTATTTCCATTTAATACCTCGAATTTTCTCCAAAATATGCATTATACTTGATTTCATGTTCTACTGTTGAGTCTTGCCCGTGTCCCGGGTGCACTGTAATATTTTTATCAAGCGTAAAAATTTTATTTCTTATGCTTTTTTCAATTTCACTAAAACTACCACCAAATAAGTCGCAACGACCAATTTCTTCAAAAAATAAAGTGTCGCCTGAAAATAAATCATCCCCCAAAAGGTAGCAAACAGAGCCTTTTGAGTGTCCCGGGGTGTGAATTACCTTTATTTCAATATTGCCTAAGGAAAGTTTTGTATTTTCATCAATATACTCGTCAATTTTAGGTTTTTCAATTCCTGCTATGCCAAAATGCGCACACTGTATGGCTACATTTTCTGTCAGAACTTCATCTTCCTTGTGAATAAAGACTTTTGCATCAGGGTAGAGCTTTTTAACATCATTTACCCCAAAAACGTGGTCAAAGTGTCCATGGGTCAGCAAAATATATTTTAAATTTGCACCAAGCAAGTCCAGTTCTTGTTTTATAGCGTTAGCATCGCCTGAGGCTTCAATTATAAGTGCCTCTTTAGATTTTTCATCATACAGTATATAGGTATTTGCCTCAATTGGACCAAGTGGCAGTTTTTTAATAATCATTTTTATTTTCCGTTATTAGTGCAAAAATGATTTTACCACACAGAGCCATTTTTGGACAATACTTCCTTTGTTTAATTCAAAATAAGTTTTTTTTAATACCTTTATAACATCTTCATCATCTAGGTTAAAATGCAATTTTAGCTCGCTAAGATAGTGCAAAAGATATTCTTTTGCTCTTTGTTTCCGCTCGCTTTGTGATTTTTTTTGTGCAATAAACTGTTCCATACAGTTTAATAATAAATAAAAGCAATCATAAGTTCATTAGACAAAAAGAGTAGTCTTCACTTTTTTTTGGGTATTTTATTGCTAGACAAAAACTTATCAAGGTTAAAAATAGCAGGTTTTTGCTCTTCTTCAAATTCGGTTTCATAACCCAAAATTCTTGATAAATCTGTTTTTAACTTGCCTAAATCTTCATATTTTTTAAGTTCGCCGTCAATTGCAATTGAAACATCTCCTGTTTCTTCAGACACTACAATACAAGCACAGTCTGAACTTTCCGTTATTCCAATAGCTGCTCTATGGCGTGTTCCATATCTCCAGCTTAATTTGGGATCTTCTGTAAGAGGCAAAAGTACACCTGCCGAGAGTATTTTTTCTCCTTCGATAATTACCGCTCCGTCATGTAGTGGTGTTGAGGGGTAAAAAATTGTAAGTAAAAGCTCTTGAGATACATCAGCATCAAGTTTTGTGCCTACATCAGAGTGGTTAACGGGAGAATTTGTTCGTTGTAATACAATTAAGCCGCCTGTTTTAGACTTTGAGAGGTATTTAATTGTTTCTATAAGCTCTTTTACGACGTCAATTTTAGTTTCTTTTGCACTAAAATGTTTTTTATTTAATATTACATTTTCAAAGAAATTCGATTG
>CASEEG010000065.1 GCA_949286885.1 uncultured bacterium | reverse complement strand
CTGCTGCCATTTGAGCAGCCCTGGCCATAGCAACAATATAGGGGACATTTTCAGTACCTGCACGCTTACCTTTTTCTTGATGACCGCCAACAATTAAAGGGCTAAGCATAGTTCCTTTACGAACATATAGAGCACCTATACCTTTTGGAGCATGGAATTTATGCCCCGAAATACCAAAAAGATCTATTTTTGTATTTTTTAAATTAATTGGAATTTTACCGGCAGCCTGAACTCCATCGACAAAAATCTTTGTGTCCGGATTTTGCATTTTGACTGCTTGAGCAATTTTATCAACCGGATAAATAGCTCCGGTTTCATTATTAGCCATCATAACAGATACAAGCGCCGTATCGGAAGTTACTGACTCAAGAAGTAAGCCTACATCTAAATCTCCCTTTGAATCAACATCAATCCAACTGACCTTATACCCCTTTTTTTCAAGTTCCTTGTATAAATTAAGGACGCAGGGATGTTCAACCCGTGTTGTTATAATATGTTTTTTATTTCTGTTAACTTCCAACACACCCTTGATGGCCATGTTAGCAGATTCCGAACCACATGAAGTAAAAATAATCTCCTTAGAATCACTCGCACCTAAAAAATCAGCAATAATCTCTCTGGACTTTTTTACTGCCAAATTTGCACCATGGGCTAAATCGTATATGCTTGATGGATTACCGTATTGGTTGGAAAAATAAGGTAACATCGATTCAATAACTTCAGGTGCAACCATTGTTGTGGCATTATTATCCAAATACACAAGTGTCATTTATTTCACCTCGATAACGTTAATTCCTTCGTCTACATGTTCCTGTAGCTGTTTTTCCACAAAATTTTTAAGAGTAACAGTGGCATTTTGACAAGATGAACAAGTGCCTGTTAGTTTAACATATACATTCTTACCTTCTACGTTTACAAGCTCAATTCCACCCGAGTCTTTTCCAAGCTCGCCTGCAACATTAGTTTCAAGCACTTTATTTATCTTTAGAATAAATTGTACAGCATTAAGTGTTGAGTCTTTTTTTACATACTTGTCCAATAGCATTTTAATACTAGGAATGCACCTTGTACATCCACCACCGGCATAATTAATTTCTTTTATCTGCTCAGGTGTCTTGGCACCTTTTTCTACTATCGCTTTAATTATCTCTTCTTCACTTACGCCAAAACAGTTACAAATAATTTTTTTATCATTTGTAGCACTTTGCTTGTTTTCTTCACCAAAATAATTTTTGAGAGCATCTTCAAGAGCTTCATGGCCCATAACTGAACAGTGCATTTTCTCCGGTGGCAAGCCATCCAGCTCATCTGCTATATCTTTATTTGTAATTTTTCTTACATCTTGTATACTTTTCCCTATTATCATCTCTGTTAATATACTTGAAGAAGCAACCGCTGAACCGCAACCAAAAGTTTGAAACTTTGCATCGGTTATTATTCCATTATCAATTTTTAAATAAATTTTTAATTTATCACCGCAAGCAAGTGCGCCTGCTTCGCCTATAGCGTCGGCATTTTCAATAGAGCCAACATTTTTTGGGTTTTTATAATGTTCTTTTACTTTATCTGAATATTCCCACATAAATTTTCTCCATAAATCATTAACATTATACACACAAAAAAATACAACTTAAATACGGCGAAAAAAAATACAAAAAATGCATAATGTAAATATATGCAAGGCTCAAGAAACAAAAATTTCAATAATTATCAACAGTACGTATACTCGCAAAAAGCTGCCCTTGCTTTCCTAAAAAGCAGAGTAGACAGGCTTTCGCAAAATTTTATAAAAACCGAAGGTATATTTGAAAATGGGATAAGATTTTTTTTCGGAAAAATATATGAAAAAAAATCACACAAAGAAGCACTCGCCAAGTTTAGCGAAATTAAAAATGTACTCCGACAGATAAGCGATAAAAATATAAAATAATTTAGGCTTCTTTATCCAGATAATTACCTTCGACCATTTGTCTAAGCGAACGTTTTCTCAAAAATCCCGTATTTTTGGATATTGCTTGTCTATAAAGTTTGTCCAACTTACTTGCTATATACATTTCGGAATTATCTTCATAATTACGCTTAGTATACAAACTCAAGCCCAAACCGGCAGTATTGCTACAGTTTATTCCATTAATTCTTGACATGTCAAGCTTTCCATTTTAATTGTGCTTATCTATTTTATTAAAAAAAAATAATTTGTCAAAAATTGCTACAAATTAATTTATACTTCACAAATCTTTACAAATTGTTACTCCCATTTTTTGCTATAATTATGGGCATGATGAAAAAAGATTTTTTTGCACAGTTGGTGCATGGGGCAATTAACAAAGCAATAGAAAATAACAAACTCGGTGAGTTGAGAAAAAATAATTTTACTCCGGTTTGCGAAATTCCAAAAAATAAAGAATTCGGCGACTATGCTATAAATGTTTCATCTATAGCTCGAGATGCCAAAATGGCACCGCCGATAATTGCACAAAATATTGCTCAATATATTGATACAAAAGGCTTTAGCGTAAACACTGTTGCGGGATTTATCAACTTTAAACTCGAAAAAGAATTGCTCAATTCAATAGTTGAAGAAATACTTGAAAAAAAAGAGTTTTTTGCCTGCTGCAACATTGGTAAGGGTGAAAAAGTTAATCTTGAATATGTAAGTGCAAACCCTACAGGACCGTTTCATATAGGTCATGGCCGCTGGGCAGCACTTGGTAGTGCACTTGCAAACATTATGAACTACTGCGGATATAATGTTTATCAAGAGTTTTACATTAACGATGCGGGTAATCAAATTAATAAACTTGCACGTTCATTGGAGTTAAGGGTAAAAGAATTAAAAGGTGAAAAAGTCGAATGGGAAGAAGACTTATACCCCGGAGAGTATTTGATTGACTGCGCAAAAAGATATATTGAATCAAACTCCAATAAAAGTTACGGCGATTTTGCAAAAGCTGATATGCTCAGATTGCAAAAAGAGCTTTTAGAAAAATTCAGAACACATTTCGATTGTTTTTTCTCAGAATTATCTTTGTATGAAGATAATGAAGTCGAAAAATGTGTCGAAGAATTGGATAAAAAAGGTAAATTATACGAAAAAGACGGTGCAATTTGGTTTAAAAGCTCTGATTACACAGACACTCAAGACAGAGTTCTTAAGAAATCTGACGGCACAAATACTTACCTGACGGCAGACATTGCTTACCACAAAAACAAGTTAGAGCGTGGTTTTACAAGATTAATTAATATTTGGGGGGCGGACCACCATGGCTATATACCAAGAATGAGAGCTGCAATTGATGCTTTAGGTTACGACAGTTCTTGTCTTGAAGTGCTTTTAGGACAGTTGGTAAATATTATACAAAACGGCGAACAAATGCGCATGGGTAAACGCAAAAAAATGGTTACGCTGGATGAGCTTATTGAAGAAGTCGGTGTTGATGCCACAAGATTTTGGATGCTAATGCGTTCAAGCGACACAACTATCGACTTTGACATCGATTTGGCCAAAAGTCAAAGTGACAAAAACCCTGTTTTCTATGTTCAATATGCCCATGCCAGAGCATGTTCCATACTTAGAAAGGCCGTTGAAAAAAGATTGGATATTGAAAACAAAACAGAACTTGAACCACTTTTTAGCAAAAAAGACATCGAGGAAATCTCGATTAATCCTGATATAAAAGGACTTTTTGATGATTATCACAATGCTCAGTCCTGTGAAGCCACAAAGGCGCTTATTTTAAAACTTGAAGAATCAAAAGCTATAATTGAGGCTGCTGCAAGACTAAGAGCGCCATATTTACTTTGCAAATATTCAACAGAACTTGCAATGGCCTTTCATCACTTTTACAATTTTTCAAGAGTATTGACTGATGATAAAGAAACGTCCAGAAAAAGGTTAGTTCTTGTTGAATGCTTTAGAATAATTTTAAATAAAACTCTGGATTTACTGGGAGTTAATGCTCCGCAAAAAATGTAGTTGATTTTAAAATTTGTCTGTGATAATTTAAAAACACGGTCGGAGTTATAAATTTCGACGTGCGCGAGTTGAAAATTAAATATGCGGGCTGCTAGCTCAGGTGGCCACAGAGGGTGAAACCCTCTGAAATAAAATAAGCACTCCTTGGGGTGCGCGAGTTGAAAATTAAATATGCGGGCTGCTAGCTCAGGTGGTTAGAGCGCACCCCTGATAAGGGTGAGGTCGGTGGTTCGAGTCCACTGCGGCCCAGATTTAAAAGATAATAATAGCAAGGGTTTTAGACCTTGCTTTTTTAATGCAAATTAATAGCAATAGGTTTCTGGGGCATTGAGACTAATAGGTTTCTGGGACATTGAGACGGAGAAAATTT
>CASEEG010000064.1 GCA_949286885.1 uncultured bacterium | reverse complement strand
GTTGTCTGTATTTATTTTTCCTGCAGTAACTTCTGATGTTACATTTAGGTTTGTCAATTTGTCTTTAAGCTCTAAAATTATTTTTTGCGCCATTTTAGCACCTACGCCTTTTGTGCGCGAGATTAGTTTATAGTCTTCATCAATAACTGCGCCAATGAGCTCTGATCCAGAAAATTCATCTAAAAGGCAAAGAGCGACTTTTGTTCCAATACCTGAAACAGATGTTAAAATATCAAAAATTGTTCTGTCTTCCCTGTGGCAAAAACCGCAAAGAGTCATTGAGTCTTCTTTGTGGATTAGTTTTGTATAGATTTTAATTTCCGAGTTTAAATCACCTAAAATGCTCAAAGTCCTTGCATTGCAAAGTATTGAATATCCTATGCCGTTATTTTCAACAACCGCATAAGGGTGATTTTTTGATATTAAAATTCCTTTAATGTAATCAAACACAAAGAGTTTTCCCCAGTTTTTTAAGAGTTTCCATATCCTCTTGAGGTGTAATTCCTATTGTAGTTAAATAATTGCCTATTAATATACCCTCAACGCAGTTTTCAACGGCAAGTTCCATGTTTTCTTTTGAAAGGCGTGCTTTTCTGCCTCCTGCAAATCTTACAATCGAGTTTGGATTGGCAATTTTAAAAATTGCCGCTGTTCTTAAAATATTTTCTTCGTCAATTTTATCCCCGTAGTTTTCAAAGGGTGTACCTTTAATCGGCGTTAAAATGTTAAAAGGAATGGACTGAGGTTGAATTTGCGCCAGCTCTAATGCCATTTCAACCCTTTGCTCAACGGTTTCGCCCATGCCTATAATTACTCCACAGCAAAGCTCAATGCCTGCTTCTTTAACTTTTTTAATGGTATCAAGCCTGTCATCGTAGGTGTGGGTGTGCGTAATCTCGCTATGGTAAGAGCGGCAGGTGTTTATATTGTGGTGAAATCTTACAAGACCTGCATTTTTTAGCATTTGCGCTTGTCCGTCTTTTAAAATACCAATCGAGGCGCAGCTTTTAAGTCCGAGTTTGTTTATTTCTTTTATCATTTCGCAAAATCTGGGCATATCCTCATCCAGCGGGCCTCTGCCGGATGTAACAATTGCAAAACGAGTTGCACCGTTTGCTTTTGCCTCTTTTGCGACTTCTATTACCTTTTTTGTTTCAACAAGCGGATGGGTGGGAATATTAGTCATATAGTAAGAGCTCTGTGAGCAATATTTGCAGCCTTCCCCACATTTACCGGTTCTTGCACTGATTAAAGAGCAAAATTCAACTTCATTTTTTGTTTTCTCTTTAGCCATAGCAAGGAGTTTATCTAACTCCAAATAATATAATTCTAAAAGTGTTTGTTTATCCATAAAATTATTATACAATAAAAAATATGTTCAAGATTAATATTTTAAACAATTGGAAAAAGTATTATAACAGTGCGCTTGATTTCTACAAAAAGAAAGACTACAAGCGTGCACTTGAACTTTTTGACGAGGCAAAAAAACTTGAACCTAAAAATTATAAAATACCTTATAATATGGCGCTTTGCCATCAAAATTTAGGTGAGGATATTTTGGCGCTTGATTTTTACAAAATTGCACATAAATTGTGTCCTGAAGATTTAGATACTATATACAATATGGGTTGTATTTATTTTTCAAAGAATTCAATAGATGAAGCTGTAGAGCTGTTTAAAAAAGTAATTGAAGCTGACAACAAGAATTATGACGCATATTACGCTCTGTCTATTTGTTACGCAAGTCTTGCGCAGTGGGAAAATTCTCAAAAGTATTGTGAGGAAGCTCTAAAGTTGCAAGAGCGTTCACATAGGGCAAATAATCAAATGGGGCTAATATTTTACTCTATAGAAGATTGGGAAAATGCTATTAAATATTTCAAAAAAGCGGTAAAATTAAACCCCACCCAATTCCCAAAGTATTATTCAAATCTTGCCCTAACTTATGATAAAGCAGGTCAAAAAGAAGATGCTGCAAGGATTTATAATAAAATCAAGAAAAAATTCCCCGATTATAAGGGTCTTGATTTTATGAAAATGACTTTTGAAATTAAGTCTAAGATTTAACTTTGTTTAAAGAATCTATAATTTTTTGCGCAGACTTACTGTCTCCAAGCATTTTGTAGCAGTAAGCCAGATTTATATAAAAATCTTTTTCGTCAGCCTTTAGAGAAAGTGCTTTTATTAGTTGCCTTTTAGCTTTTGAATATTGTTCATTTGCAATGTAGCAACTTGCAAGATTGTAATAAGAATATGCAAAATCTTTATTACACTTTATACTCATTTTAAAATTTTCTTGTGCAAGTTCAAAAGACTTCTTCTTCAACAGAATACAGCCAATGTTATAATAAGCTTTGTAAGGTTTTTTGCTAACGCTTACTGCTTTATTAAAGTTTTCTATTGCAATTCCTCTTTGACCTAAATCGTCATAAATATTTCCAATTACAACAAAAATATCTTCATCACGACGATTTTGCGGTATACGATCTAGCATTTCAAGAGCTTCTTTTTTATTATTTGTGGAATAAAGTGCAAAAGCTTCATTTTTTATGTCTAAAATATCTTTGTCATTGAACGGTTCGTATGCTTGCACATTTTGTATTAAAAAAAACAAAAATAATATAATAATCCCACTAACGGATGATTTTAATGTTTTATTTTTTATTAAACTATACATATAGACTTTCCCCGTTGGAAATAACTCAATAAAATGTTAACATTTATTTAGTTTTATTTGCAATAGAATTAATATTTTTATTTTTTTTAAAGTACAATACAAATGAATACAAAGAATGTAAATTATGAATAAAATGTTGGAGAAACCCGTTAAAACAACACAATACAGGCCGTTGCCAAAAGCTCAAAGAAGAAAGAAACGACAAAGTGAAGCCGGTAGCTTTATAAAGTCATTTTTGTTAACACTTTTAGTACTCGCTTCTTTTGCTGCGTTTGCCTACAGAGCGGATGTGCAGAATGCTTTTTCTCAATTTTTGGCTACAGTTACGGGTTCAACTTCGGGTCGTGCAGAATTTAATCTTCCATTTTCACCAAGACGCCAAAATATTTTGTTTATGGGAGTAGATGTTGCCTCAAATGCCGATAATCCTTTCAAGGGAAATCGTTCGGATTCAATGCTTTTAGTTAGTATTGCTCCGTATGGTAAAGATGTAAATATAATTTCAATCCCTAGGGATTCCAAGGTTTATATTGCTGATAGGAATAAGCCTGATAAAATTAACCATGCTTTTGCATTCGGCGGGGCAGATTTGGCTGTTAAAACAGTGGAAGAAACATTCGGTGTAAGGATTGATCATTACATAGCATTAAGTAATACCGGATTGATAAAGTTCATTGATACAATAGGCGGGTTGCCCATATATATAGAGAAGGACATGCACTATCATGATAATGCTGCAGGTTTGCATATTGATCTCACGCAAGGGCAGCATGTTTTAAATGGTGAACAAACAGAAGGATACTTAAGATTCAGAAAAGATGCTTTGGGTGACATTGGCAGAATCAGACGCCAACAATGGTTCTTTAATGCTCTTATGGCTAGGTTAAAAGAGCCTTCCGTATTAGTTAAAATTCCCGAGGTATTAAAGGTAATGCCGAAATATATTCAGACGGATTTGTCAGTGTATGAACTTTCGCAGTACGCCGCTATGATAAAGGCCATCGATATATCCTCGATACAAGTTGCAACATTGCCGGGTACTCCTTCTACAAAAGGGGTTATAAGTTATTGGATTTTGGATCCGGATAAGACTCAGGAGATTATAAATAAGTTGGTATACAGAGATAAGTCTGCACCGCTTACCGAGGCTTTGGACGTAGGCATACTGTATACACCCTCAAAAGAAGCTGTGGCAAGGGATTTAAAAATGCATCTTGAACAAAACGGTGTGAATGTGAAGATGCAAAATAGAAATAAATTGACTCACGACCACATTGCAGTTCACAATCTTGATGTATCAAGCGACATGATAGAACAGTTGAAAAAATCAATTCCTGAAATGCAGGAAAAGCAAACCGTTTATGACCCGGTAGGTTTTAACAGAGCAGCTAAGGATTTTACAATCATTCTTGCTGGTTCTTGAAAATCCTACAAGTAGTTGATATCTTAAAGTCAAAATTGTTCTTATGATTGATTTAATTTCCCCAAAGCTGTAAGAGAATTCTTTTATGTTGTCTAATTTGAACGAAAAATATCTACTTAAATTTATTTCAAGTGCAAATACCTATAATGATGCCGGTGGTGTTTCGTTGCTTGAGCTATTAAATTCTTTTGGTATAAAGCTTTCTTTTAATGAAGAAAATCCCGTGCACGATATAATTGACAAGTTGGAACATTGTGAAATTTGCTATGAGTAAAAATAAAAAAATATTTGATTTTGTTGTATATGCATTTATATTTGTGTTTATATTTGCATTCATAATATATGCGGGGAAGTTCAATGCCTTTGGCAAATTTATTATGGGGATTGAATATAAAACATTTGATATAAGGCAGAATATAATTTTGTCGCATAAGCAAAATAATAAGGATATAGTAATCATTGCGGTTGACGACCCAAGTTATGAATACATAGCTGAAAAATTTGGAACATGGCCTGTGCCTAGGAGTTTTTGGGCTGATTTAATTACAGGGTTAGAAAAAGCAAATCCTAAATTTATTGCCTTTGATTTACTTTTTACCAAGCGTTTAGGCGCACTTGATGAAGGTGACTTAAAACTCATTGAGGCTATCAAAAGCAATAAAAATGTTTATTTATCTATGAATTTTGATAATTATCCGTCACAAATACGTATTCCGCCACAATTGCCTGATAATCTTAAGGTTAATGTTGTCAATGGAGATATAATTAAGAATAGCCCTATGTTGCATTTTACAAATTGCAGGAATGCCATGGAAGAATTGTTGCAGGTAACTGATAATTTTGGTTTTATAAATGTTACGCGTGACGATGACGGAATTATAAGGTATATTGCCCCGATGTTTTATTATAAGGACGCTTATTATCCAAATTTGACAACTTTAATCGCGCTTAAATATTTGAATATAGAACCTGCTTCAATGCGCATAGAAAGAGATAAGCTAATCCTTGATGAAAAGCATAAAATACCACTTAATCCTGATGGCAGAGCTATTGTCAATTGGTACGGAAAGGAAGGAACTTTTGAGTATGTAAGTTTGTGGGAAGTCGATAATGCAATACGCAATAATAATGAGGCATTTCTTAAAAAGAAATTTGAAAATAAAGTTGTATATATTGGTACAACCGTCACTGCTTTGGCTGATATTAAAAGTACGCCGGTATCATTTATGTATCCCGGTGTTGAAACACATGCGACATTTTTGAATAATATTTTAGACAATAATTTCATTACCCATTTCAGTTTTAAAGCAGATTTAGCAATTTCTGTAATACTTTGTTTTCTAATTGGTTTTTGCATATTAAAATTTGAGTCGGTAACATATTCGATTTTGTGTTCTGTTTCAATAATCCTTGTTTATATTGTTATTACCGTTATTGCAATGCAATTTTTTAATGTGTGGCTTGGCATAATATTGCCTGTGTTGTCGGCAACACTTATTTTTGTATCTGCATATATTACTAAATATCTTCTTAAATCAAAAGATTATGAACATACATATAGGCTTGCAGTAACGGACGGATTAACCGAAATGTACAACCACAGATATTTTCAAGAACAAATGATTATGAATGTGCAAAATGTTTCTCGATACGGCGGTTGTTTTTCTTTGATACTGATTGATATTGACTTCTTTAAAAAATTTAACGATAAACACGGACACCAAAGCGGTGATGCTGTTTTAAGGCAGGTTGCACAAACAATTAAAAAAAATATAAGAACAAGCGACATTGCTTGTCGATATGGTGGGGAAGAAATGTCAATTATTCTTACAAATACCGCTAAGGAAGATGCAAAAACAGTTGCAAAAAAGGTTTGGAGTGCGGTTCGTGAACGTAAATTTGAGCTTGCGGACGGAAGTTGGGCAAATGTTACAATAAGTGTCGGTGTAGCCTGCATGCCCAATAACGGTTCGAGCCCGCAAGAATTAATTGAATATGCAGACAAATGTCTATATAAAGCGAAGCAAGAGGGTCGCGATCAGGTTGTAAGCGAAATTGGTTAACCTTAATTTGCGCATAATTTTTATTCGTAATATAATTTTTTCAAAAGAATTTGAAAGGTTTATATATGGTTAATTCGGTTGTAATAGTTGGCAGAGTCGGGCAAGATCCTGAAATGAAATACTTTGAAAGTGGCAAGGTTAGAACTAGTTTTTCCGTTGCTGTTAATCGCTGGAATCCTCGTACTAAGGAAGAAACAACCGACTGGTTTAATGTGGAAGTTTGGGACAAGCAGGCCGAAATAGCCGGTGAGTGGGTAAAAAAAGGCAGACTTGTAGGCATTGAGGGCAGACTTGCAGTCAACAAGTGGCAAACACCGGATGGCGAAATGGCTGAAAGATATTTAATTAGGGGTACAAATGTACGTCTTATGGGATCTAAAAAAGACGAGAATTAGAAATGATTTTATCAAGCACAATAGGTATTATTGCTGATGACTTAACAGGCGCTAATGATACGGCATTACAGTTTTTTTTGAAGGGCTCTAATACGGAGATTCTTTTGGGCTATAATGACGAGTTAAAAAATCACGTAAATGTTGGTACTTGGGCCATTTCTACCGAATCGAGAAATATTGACAAGAATGATGCGGCAAAAATAGTTTATGAAATGACTGGTGTGTTATCTGAAAAGTTAAATGTAGAACATTTCTATAAAAAAATTGATTCTACGCTCAGAGGCAACATTACTTATGAGATTTTTGCCGCCCTTGAAGCTACGGGAAAAGACGCTGCCGTTGTCGCTCCTGCTTACGTTCAAGAAGGCAGAATTACGATAGGCGGCTACCAACTTTCAAAAGGTGTTCCTATTGAGAGAACAGATGCTGCGCGTGACCCCGGGGCTCCAATTTATGAATCTTATGTCCCTGATATTTTAAAAAAACCATTGGGTGATAATGCAAAAAACATGGTAGATTCAATTGAGCTTAATGTTGTCGCAAAAGGTGCAGGTCCTATTGCTCAGAAGCTTAATGAGCTCATTGCGGACGGTAAAAAAATTATTGTTGCAGATTGTGTTTCTACCGTCGATTTTGAACAAATTGTTCTTGCTATGCAAAAAACACAATACAATATTCTGCCATGCGGTTCTGCAGGTTTGGCTCAAGCTTTGGCTCCGGTGTGGCTTGGTGATGTAAAAGTTAATAAAACAACCAAAACTGTCCCGAGATTACCAAAATTAGTTCTTTCCGGTTCTGCAACCACTTTGAGTGCGCTTCAAATTCAAAAACTAGAAAACGAGGATGATTTTTCCAACAAGTCTTATTTTTTATGTTTGACTCTAAACGATATTGTTGGAGGTGTCAGTGATAATATCATTAAACGTGTTGAAGATAATCTAGTGGACGATAATATAGTGGTAGTGCATGTTTGCGGGGTTTTAGAAGAAGTTAAAACTGACGAAGCAAAAAGTCTTTTGATTGATGAAGGTATTACGAAAGAAGCCCTTTCCAATAGAATTACCGGCTATTTGGCAGAGCTTGCAAGAGAGATAAAGAAGCGTCGCGAGTTCATTATAGTTACAATAGGTGGTGAAACATCCCATGCTTGTTGCGATGCAATAGGGGCCAAGTATTTGCAGGTTGTTGATGCTATTTTGCCCGCTATACCTCTTTGCATTGATTCAACTGCTCAGCTTGTTGTTACCAAGTCGGGTAATTTAGGGACTACATCGACTCTAGTTGAAATTGTTCAGTATTTGGAACATCATGAAAATGTATAAAATTGCAATAACAACCGGTGATATTAAAGGTATCGGGGCAGAGATTACAAAAAAAGCACTTGATTTTTTGCGTTTAGATAAAAAAGATGTTTTAATTATAGGGCAAAAAATTGATGATAAATACGATACAGTAGAGCTTGATGACAGTAATAACGGTGAGTTTTGTTTTAAAGCCCTTGAAGTTGCAGTAAATCTTGCAAAAGAGGGTAAAATTGGCTCAATTGTAACTGCTCCGGTTTCAAAGTTTGCGCTTCTTGAGGCCGGATATAATTATTCCGGACAAACGGAAATTTTACAGGAACTTTTTAATAAAAAAGCTGAAATGTTGTTTATTGCTGATGATTTTAGGGTGATGCTTTTAACACGACATCTTGCGCTAAGGGATGTAAAAATTGATGCTGAAGCAATGGAAGATAAGATTTTGCGTCTTAATAAATTCTTGATTGATTATTGCAAAATTAAAAACCCAAAAATCGCTCTGTGTGCGCTAAATCCACATGCAGGTGAAAATGGTATGCTGGGAGATGAAGAAATTAAAATAATGCTCCCGACAGTTTACAAACTGCAAGGAGTGGGGATTGATATAACGGAGCCAAAAAGTGCAGATGCGCTTTTTGCAAGCGTAGGTAAAAAATATCTAAATGGTGAAAAGCTGCATTACGATGCTATTGTTGCTTGCTATCATGATCAAGGTTTATGCCCTGTTAAAGCCCTTGCTTTTGATAAAACCGTAAATACATCAATAGGACTTGACGTTATAAGAACTTCACCCTCTTGTGGTACTGCTTATGATATTGCTGGCAAAGGAATTGCAAATCCTTCAAGTATGGTTGAAGCTATTAAGCTTGCTTATAAACTTAACAAAACTTTATAAATATATACTACAAATGTAAAAAATAGGATATAATAAGATTGTAAAGATTAATTAAGCATAGGTGAATATGTCATTTAACATCAACGGCCCATCAAATATACCTTCAATTCAAGAAACGCAGAGCATGAAAAATAATGGCGGCGGCGGCAATTTGGGTTACTTTATGCGAGAAGAAAATGATGAACCTATTAAACTTGTAGAGGAACAAGAGGAGGACACTTTTGTAAGATCTTCGGATGAAGTTGATGAAGAAAAATTTTTGAGTTTGTTTGACAAATTTTGCAGATTTTTAAAGAGTGTTTGGAAAATCATTGTTAGTTTTTGTTTAGCAAAAAAAGAAGCTCAAAAGAATGAGTTTATAAAAAAATAATTGACTTTGTTTTGTAAAACCTTAAAAACAAGCTATGAAAAGTTTGTTTGATTTATTTTTAAAAAAGTCAGTTTGTGCTCATACTCATGCTTTAATTAATACTAATGAAGGTTACTGCCCTGATTGCGGTGCATATTTGAAAAAATATTTTTATATTATTCGCTGTTCAAGGTGTGATGTTAAAAGAGAAGCTAAAATTTATTTTGGTGATATTTTGCCAAAAGAAAAATATTGTACAAATTGCGGTTCAAAAGACTATTATATTGAAAAGCTTGATGTTATAACTTTTATAGATATTCCTTATGCTATACACACAAAGGAAACAATATCTCCTGAACAGTTAGATTTTGTAAGTGCTCAAATTTGGGTTGACGAGAATAAAGTAAAACCCGTTAAATTTTTAACGGGCAGTGTCTAAATTATAAATTTTCTTCAAACCCCGGGGAGCGCTCGGGCAAATTTTGATACCCTTTGTTTGAAACCACAAATTTTCTTATATATGTGCTTGTATAGTTACCTTTTTCAAATAATTTTTTAATTACGTTTTCTCTTTCTACAAGCGGGTGAGAAATTTGTTGCAACTCGGGCTTTTCTTCACTTAACTGTGTCCAAACAGCAGCCTCGAGTGTCCAGGCGTAAGTTTCTTCGTTTAGTGAATTAAGCTCATCCTGATGTATTGCTTCGTGCGCTAAAAGTGCCGCCAGTGCCTCTTTGGGTGCACTTTGGTGTTTTTTGTTTATATAAATATAAAGCTTGTTGTTCTTTTTCCAGCCAAGTGCATCAAAATTAGTATATGCAGGATTAATCTCGGATAGGTTTTTAAATTCTATTTTAATTGGTTTTGATGTTAGATTGTCCCCTAAAATTGCTTTTCTTGAATATTCACCACTGGTTTCTTTCAACAGTTCAAGTGCCTCTATTACATTTGTGTCTTGTGTGCTTTTTTTGTACATTTTTGAAAGTTCTTGACTAACAGGCGCACTTGGTGCTTTTGGGGGTTCAACAATAGCAAGAGCAAAAGGCATTGTTGCCAAGGACAAAATAAGCGTACTAATTCCATAAAATGCTGTTTTTTTATACTTTTTCATAATACTCATCCTCAAAAACTCAACTTAGTAAACATTATTACATATTTATTTTATAAGGAAAGTTTTTTGAAAATCTAAATTTCGTCTTTTTGTTCTTGCGCTCCTGTTAAAAGGTTTTTAACTGTATAAAAACCTTTTTCAATTTCTTCTTCGCCTAAAATTATTGCATAATTTGCAATTTTTGCAGCTTTTTCAAGTTGTTTTGCAAATTTTCGATTTTGCATGTCAAAGTCGCATTTGTAGCCTTTTTGCCTTAATTTTTGGCAAAGTTTTATTGCTTCTTTCGGGTATTTTGAAACAACAAAGTAGTCAAGTTTTTTTTCATCAACCTTTTTTATAAGTTCAAAAAGTCTTTCAACCCCCATTGCCCAACCTACAGCAGGTGTGGGTGTACCGCCAAGCATTTCAACAAGCCCATCATACCTGCCACCACCGCAAAGCGCACTTTGCGAGCCTAAGGCGCTGCTTTTTATTTCAAAAACCGTTCTGTTGTAGTAGTCAAGCCCTCTTACAAGCATTTTATTGCGAGTGTATTTTATGTTTAGTGCATCTAAAAGCTCTTGAACCTTGCTGAAATGTTCAGCGCAATCTTTGCAAACGTAATCACTTAAAATTACTTTTTTAATTTCATCACTCTCAAAGATTTTTTGACAGTTTTCATCTTTGCAATCAAGCATTCTCAAGGGATTTTTTTCATATCTTACTTTGCAATCTTCACATAGTTCAGCTAAGTGTGGTTTTAAAATTTCTTTAATAGAATTTTTGTAACTTTCACGGCATTTCGGGCAACCAAGTGTGTTAAGTTCAACCTCAAGATTGTCCAAGCCTAAGGATTTTAAAAATTCTTGTGCCATAAGTATAGCTTCAGCATCCGCTGTTGGGTTTTCTACGCCAAATAACTCTATTCCTATTTGATGGAATTGTCTTTGTCTGCCTGCTTGCGGGCGTTCATAGCGAAACATTGGTCCAAAATACCAGAATTTTTGCGGCGGAGATTGTCTTGAAATATTGTGTTCAATATATGCTCTTACTACTCCTGCAGTGTTTTCGGGACGAAGGGTGATTGAGTTTTCATTCTTATCTTTTCCGCCAACGCAAAAAGTGTACATCTCTTTGTTTACAATATCCGTTGAATCGCCAACCCCTCTTTTAAACAGCTCTGTTGCTTCAAAAATTGGTGTTCTTATTTCGCTGTAGTTTGCACTTTGAAAAATTTCTTGCGCATTTTGCTGAATTTTCTGCCAAGTAAGTGTGTCTTGACTAATTATATCTTTTGTTCCACGCTGTGCTTTTATCATACTTTTTTCCTTAAATCTCAAGTTTATCTTACTATAAAATTATAATTTAATCAGCAAATTGATAATTTTATAGATTTTTTTAATTTGCTTTTCGGGCAAGATGAGAGCATAAGAGTTTATAATGTTTTCTTTGTCTGAAATCTCGGGCAAAAGTAATTCATAGGGTGTTATTTTAAAGGCTTTGCATATTTTATCTATTGTTTCTGCTGTTGGTTGATAGCGATTTCTTTCAATATTTGAAAGCCCTTGTATGCTTATGTCAATTTTTTCGGCAAATTCTTCCTGAGTTAAGTTATTGCTTTTTCTAAGGTTTTTAATGTTTGTATTTATTAATTCCTGATAATTCATTTCAATAAATTATAATAAATCGTCATATGCTTTAATAAACTAATTGTTTATAAAAATGGCTAAATAATTGTAAAGATATGTAAAAAAACATTGATTTTAGGGTAAATTTTTTATAACTTATTTTTTTGCAAATACATAGAAATAGGAAAGGAAAAAATATGAAAACAAATTCTGTAAAAGCTTTTAGCGATGCTATGTTATCAGGCGTAAAAAAATTCGACAGTGAAAAATTTACTAAAAAACTTGCAAACTCATTTTCAGGAGTTGAGGAAAAAATTGGTAAAAATGGTTCAAAAAATATATTAGATGCTCTTGATGCTTTATCTGCTCAAGGTAAAGTATTTATTGATAAACTTCAAAAATAGGTCTAATAAAATAAGAAAACTTTAATTTGCGGGCTTTGTGCCCGCTTTTTTAATTCTTCTTTTCGCCAAATCTCAAATATTCTTCAATAAATCCATCTATTTCACCATTCATAACAGCATCAACATTGCCCATTTCAAACCCTGTCCTGTGGTCTTTTACAAGTTTATAGGGATGAAAAACGTACGAGCGAATTTGCGAACCAAAATTCACATCCATAACTTCCCCCTTTAATCCTTGGAGTTTTTGCTCGTGTTCAAGTTGTTTCATTGCAAGTAATTTTGAGGCAAGCATTTGCATAGCCGTTTCTTTATTCTGCAGTTGTGAGCGTTCCTGTTGGCACTTGACTACAATTCCTGTTGGTTTGTGATAAATTCTAACCGCTGTTTCTACTTTGTTTACGTTTTGCCCGCCGGCACCGCCAGATCGCATTGTTTCTACTTCTATTTCATCAGGCGGAATTGTTATTTTCTTTTCAAAGTCTTCTATAACAGGCGTAACTTCAAGAGAGGCAAAGCTTGTTTGTCTTTTGCCGTTTGCGTTAAAAGGTGAAATTCTAACTAACCTGTGCACACCTTTTTCAGCTTTAGAATACCCATAAGCCCACTTGCCTGAAATTTTGATTGTAGCAGATTTAATGCCTGCTTCTTCTCCGTCTGATTTGTCTAAAAGCTCGCAAGTGTAGTTGTGTAACTGCGCCCAGCGCATATACATCCTAAGTAACATTTGCGCCCAGTCTTGAGCATCAGTCCCACCTGCGCCGGAGTTTACCGTTAAAATGGCGTCGTTTTTGTCATACTCGCCGCTTAACATTTGCTCTAAATCAAATTTATCAAGTTCTTTTTCAAGATTTTTTATGTTTTCAAAGCTTTCTTCTATAAGTCCCAAATCGTCAAGTTCAAGGCTTAATTTAGCATCTTCAAAAATGCTGCTCCAGTTTTCAAATTTTTCTAAAGTTGCTTTTAAATCTTTTTGTTCTTTTAAAAGTCTTGAGGCAACTTCTTGATTATTCCAAATATTTTCATCTTGCAGTTTTTCATCAAGAATTTTAAGGGAATTTTTAATACCATCAAGGTCAAAGACACCTTCTTGCCGCCTCAAGTCGCGGCTTTATGGGTGTGAGCAATTGTTTTAATTCTTCTTTTACTTCTGACATAAAATTATTTTACTATAAATATGTTTTTGATAAAATTAAAAACGGTTCACAAAGGAGTTCAAGAAAATGGATGATATAAAAAAGATGATAAGAGATATTCCTGATTTTCCAAAAAAAGGAATAATCTTTCGTGATATAACAACTGCAATAAAAGATGCCAAGACAATGCAAAAGATTGTTGATTTAATGGCAGATGAATATAAAAACGAAAAAATTGACTATGTTGCAGGCATTGAATCTCGTGGTTTTATTTTTGGCATGCCAATTGCATATAAGTTAGGCTGTGGTTTTATTCCGATTAGAAAACCCGGTAAATTGCCTGCTGAAACTATCTCTCAAGAATACTCTCTTGAATATGGTAGCGATAAAATCGAAATTCATAAAGATGCAATTAAAAAAGGCGATAGAGTTCTTATTGTTGATGATTTACTTGCAACAGGAGGAACTGCTGCAGCTGCTGCTAAACTTGTTCAGAGTACAGGTGAGCTTGTAGGGATTTCTTTTTTAATAGAATTGGAAGATTTAAAAGGCAGAGATAAACTCCCAAAAGGTGTGAAAGTTTCATCCCTTGTAAAATATTAAATTCCCGTTAAAAAATAAATAGAGTATAATTAAACTATGGCTGATGAAGATAAGCAGTTTGAGGCTTCGCAACAGAAGCTGAACAAAGCAAGAAAAGAAGGTCAGGTTGTAAAATCTAAAGATTTTTCAACAGCTCTTGCACTTATTGTTATGTTTAGCGGTATTTATGCTCTTTCGCCTTTTATCTGGTCGCAAATTTCGGGACTTTTTACCCTTATGTATGAGCAAATTCCCGTTGCACATGTTGAAAAAATCGGCTATTCTTACCTGCTTTTTATTACTGTTATGCCTGCAATTTTAATAATAGGACCAATATTAATACTTGCCTGGTTTATGGGAATTGTGGGGGATTTAATTCAAGTTGGTCCACTTTTTACCATGACACCGCTTGCACCAAAGTTCGACAAATTAAATCCTACAAAATATTTTAAAAACCTTATGAGTCCAAAGACATTATTTGAGCTTGTAAAAAACATTTTAAAAGTTGTTATACTTGGTATTGTAGGTTATATGGTTTATATGCAGCATTTCGAATCCATTATTATGCTTGCTGCTATTGATAATCAATTTGCTGTATTAATTCAGTTTGGCAAATTAATTGTAGACTTTGTTATAAAAGCCGGAATTGCATTTTTGATTATTGCTGCTGCAGACTATGGGGTTACAAAGTGGAAATTTTTGCAAGATCAGAAAATGTCTTTTAAAGAGGTAAAAGATGAGTATAAAAACACAGAAGGTGATCCACATGTAAAAGCTGCACTAAGACAAAGACGTCAGCAACTTTTGCAAAAAAAAATGATGGATGCAGTCCCTGATGCGGATTTTGTTGTAACTAACCCAACTCATATTGCCTGTGCCCTTAAGTATGACCAAAAGACAATGCAGTCTCCAAAACTTGTTGCAAAAGGTAGCGAGCTTTTTGCAAAGAAAATAAAAGAAATTGCACAGCACCATGGCGTTCCTGTTATAGAAAATCCCCCTGTTGCGAGAGCAATATTTAGATTTGTTGAAATAGATCATGAAATACCTCCTGATTTATACAAGGCGGTTGCTGAAATTCTTATTTTTGTTTACAACCTTAAAAAGAAGAAAACTCAAACTTCGCAAATCCAAGATGTTAATCCTACGGATAATGTGTAATATTTGCATTTAAAGCTAAAAGATAGTAGAATTTTTATATAAAAATGTAATCAGGAAAAATGGCAGCAACATTGCAATCAAATCTTAATGACTACATAGATATAATTCAAAAAGTAGCACGGGTAGAATACAGAAGAATACCATCACATATGGTGGAATGCGAGGAGCTTGTTTCTATCGGTATTATTGCAATTCAAGCTCTTATAAAAAATAAAACGCCTGAACAGTTACAAAGGTATAATACCTCTTACATTGCAACTGCAGTAAGGTGGGCAATTAGAAATGAGTTAAGAAACCGCTATAAATGGTATACCTTGAAACACAAAAAAGAAGAAGGTGAAGAAGACGAAGAAGGCTATATTAACGATAATTCCAGCCTTGATGTTTCTCCTTCAAAAGTCCGTGAAGCAATTTATGAAACTATTTTATCAATAGATTCAATTGCCTCTGCCTCATCTGATAATGATTCACCGTTTGATTTTATAAAGGATACATCGGCTACCCCTGATGAAAAAGCTGAAATATCAGAACTTGGCAAAATTATAAGAGAAGCTATTGCAACCTTGCCTCAAAAGGACAGGACAATTGTAGAATACAGATTTTACAGAAATATGCAAGTAAAACAAATTGCAGCTCAAGTCGGTTTATCAAGTTCAAGGATAACGCGCATAGTTCAAGCTTCCTTAAATACTGTTAGGGAGTATTTACAAAAGCGTGGGTTAACAAGTTATTAAAGTTAATGTTATTTGGGAAGAAAGGTCAAAAATGTTGTGTAAAGAAGATTCTATATTATCGCAAGAGTATAAAGATGCAGTTAGCGAAGCCTTAAAAGTGTTGGATAAGAAAAACCTTGCTCTAATTTTGCACGGGGTAAGTTTCCCATCGTCAGATGGAGAAAACACTGGTTTTGGCACATATAACTCTAAGGGTGCAAAAAGAGTTTTTGACTTTATGGGCGGAGTTTTTAGTGCCTTACAATTAGGTCCTGCGGGTAAAACAAAAATTTCCGATCCTTCACCATATTGCGGTACAGTTTTTTCTAAAAACCCTCTTTTTATAAATCTTCAAGCTCTTACGACAAGTGAATGGGAGCATTTGTTAAGCGAAGCAACTTTGAAAAATATTGTTGAAAACAATCCTTCAAAAGGTACAAACAGGGCGTCTTACGTTTATGCAATTGAAAGATGTGACGCTGCTATGAAAGAAGTTTATGAAAACTTTAAAAAGAAAGCTTCTTGGGGGTTGAAAATAAAATTTGATAAATTCAAAAAAGACAACGCTTTTTGGTTGGATAACGATGCATTGTATGAAGCATTTTGTTTAGAGCATAACAGTGATTATTGGCCTCAGTGGCAGGGCGATTTGGATAAGACACTTTTTGCTTCTGCTGATAAAAAAGCTGCTAAAAAAAGAATTGAAGAAATTTCAAAAAAATACAAAGATGAAATTGAAAAATACAAGCTTGAGCAGTTTATAGTGGCGCAACAGGGCGAAGATACTCTTGAATATGCTAAAGATAAGGGTATTAAGCTTATTGCAGACAGGCAAGTTGCTTTTTCTGACAGGGATAACTGGGCGTATCAAGCTTTATTTAAAGAAGGCTGGTCTTTAGGTTGTCCGCCTGATTATTTTTCAAAAGATGGTCAGGCATGGGGATTTAGCGTGGTCGACCCTGAAAAATTATTTAACAAAGACGGTTCTTTGGGACCTGCGGGACAACTTTTATATAAACTCTATTTAAAAATGTTTAAAGAAAACCCAGGTGGTGTTAGAATTGACCACACTGTAGGCTTAATTGACCCTTGGGTGTACAAGCAAGGTGCACTTCCAAAAGTTGAAGAAGGTGCAGGCAGATTGTATTCTTCTCCTCAGCATGAAGAATTAAAGAAATATTCAATCGCAACTCTTGATGATATTGATGAAGAATATGATCCTGATGAAGAAAAGTGGATTAAACAGTTAAGTGATGAACAAATTAAACGCTATGGCGCAATGATTGAAAAGATTGTTATAGCGTCAGCTAAAGAAGCAGGGCTTGATAAGGACGCAATTGTTGCTGAGGACTTAGGTACACTTACATATCCTGTTGAACAAGTTATGGAAAAATACGGGCTTCAAGGTATGAAGCTTGTGCAGTTTGTAGTGGCTGAGGAAGAAGACCATCCTTACCGTTGTAAAAATATTGTGCCAAACTCTTGGGCAATGGTTGGTACGCACGATAACGAACCAATTAGAATGTGGGCTTCAAAAATGGTTAATACCGATAAAATGCACCCACATGTTCGCAATTTAATGGAAGATTTATATGCTGAATTTGACGGGCAAGATATGATTCGTCATAAATTATATACAGATGAAAAATTCCTTGCTTTTTCAAAACTTGTTGAAATTTTTGCTTCAAAAGCTCAAAATATACAAATTTTCTTTACTGATTTCTTTGGTATAAATGAAGTTTATAATGTCCCCGGGACTTCAGGCGATCCGAACTGGACGCTAAGACTTCCCGATAATTTTGAAGAATTTTATTTTGAAAAAGTAAAATCAGGCGATGCACTAAACTTGCCGCTAGCTCTTGTGTATGCAATAAAAGCTCGTGGTAGAGATTTTGCGGCGCAAAATGCAAGTTTAATTGAAAGATTGGAAAAATTAATATAGAAAATGAATTTTAAACAAACTGTCAGGAATGTAGTTTTAATAGTATTTTTGATATTTCTAAACGTAATGCCATCGAGCGCATTTTCGTTTAGAAATATGACACTAAATGTTGTTCAGTTAACTGATACACACATATCTGAGAGAGAAGATACTTCTTATAAAATGTTGTCTTCCTCTAAGGCGTTGTTGGAAGATGCTATCAAAGAGATAAACTCTATTCCCGGACTGGATTTTGTCATGTTTACTGGAGATATGGTTGATACTCCAACTGTTGACAACTATAAAAGTTTTTATACTATTTTGTCTGAGCTGGATTATCCATCCCTTAATTCTTTTGGTAATCATGATAGCTCAGTTTGTATATCCGGTAGTGATGAATGTAGTTCAGGGCTTAAGATTGATGAAGTTTTGAATTTTGTAAAAAAGTGTAATCCTAACTATATGTTTGATAATACCTATTACGCTTTTACTCCGAAAACAGATTACAGAATTATCGTACTGGATTCTGTAATACGCAACGAAGTTACATCAAATGGTTATTTAACCGATGAACAACTTGTTTTTCTGGATAATGAATTGAGTCAAAATCAAGACAAAGTTGTTGTAATTTTTCAGCACCACCCACCTGTGGAGCCTTTTAAAAGTGATGATCATAGCATAAAAAATGCCGATAAATATCTGGAAATATTAAGGAAGTATAAGAACCCAATAATAGTTCTTTCGGGACATTACCATGCCACAAAAATTATAAAAGAAAAGAATCTTGTTTTTGTTAATTCTCCATCTTTGGTTAGTTTTCCGAATGCATTCAGGGTTATAAAGATTACGAATTACAGGGACAGGACTGATTTTAAATTTTTATTTTATGAGACGAGATTGAAAGATGTCCAAGAAAGAGCGAAATTGAGCACCATAGCAGCTACAACTTTCTACGGGGCGGAAAAAGATAGAGATTATTCTTTTACAATAAGAAAATCCTATGTTAAACCGCAAAAATCTCCTAAGAAAGAGAAGGCAAAAAAAGAAAAGAATGATGAAAATGAAGATAAAAAAGATTTTGTTCAAGAAGACCAATCAAAAAACGGAACTGACTTGCTTGAGGAAATGATGGAAAATGAACAGCAAATTTAAAGTAAAATTCAGAGGAGTGAGAGGTTCTTACCCGACACCAAAAGCTAATTTTCTTAAATATGGCGGCAATACATCTTGCATAGAGGTAAATTTAGACGATAAACTTGTTGTTTTGGATGCCGGTACTGGTGTTATTGATTTGGGCTCAGAACTTGTTAGGGAGCATATACTAAGTTCTGATATTTCAAATCAGAGAAAACCAATTGAGGCAACTATTTTATTAAGCCATGTCCATCAAGACCATATTCAAGGGTTGCAGTTTTTTAAACCGGTTTTTGTGCCTGGTTCCAAAATTAACGTTTTCGGGTTAAATGTAAGTAATGAAGATTTGAAAGATACACTGCAAGATGTTTTGTTCGACAGAGTTTTCCCGCTCGGCATTGATGATGTAAAGTGTGATTTTAATATTCAAAATTTAAATGATTCAAAAGTTGTTGTAATAAAACAAGGTATGTGTGCGGAGATTTTAGACTTAAATTTTTTCAATATTTGTGACTATACAAAAAATGACATTATAATAACCTTTCATAAAACTCAAGCACATCCGAAAAACGGTTGTCTTTGTATAAAGATTTCTTACAATGATAAGGTTCTTGTTTATGCAACGGATAAAGAAAGTTACATAGGTTCAGACAAGCGTTTTATTGAGTTTGCTTACGGGTGTGATGTGTTAATTCATGATGCTCAATATACTCATCAAGACTATGTTTCCCCTATTGCACCAAAGCAAGGTTATGGTCACTCAACTTATCAGATGGCTATTGAAAGTGCAAAGCTCGCAAAAGCAAAAAAAGTTTTCTTTTTCCACTATGATCCAAACTACGACGATACAACACTTGAAATGCTGGAAGAAGAATTTTCTAATCCTGAAGGCGGTGTAGAATTTGCAAAAGAAGGTATGGAAATTTTACTATAGAGTATTTATATTTATTTTAATTATATTTTTAAGCTCAGGTATTGCCAAATGCGCTGTTTCTTCAATTGATGCAACCAGAAACGCTAAAGAACACAATAATCAAGGTATAATATATATGCGAGAAGGTGACTACTATGCTGCGATTAAGGAATTTAAAATTGCCATCGGAATAAATCCAAATGTGCAATCTACAAGTGTTTATTACAATAATTTGGGCCAAGCATATATGAAAATATATCAGATTAACAAAAACAAACTTTTGCCGATATGGGCACAAAGTTGCTTTGAGCAAGCACTTATTGGTGACTGTTTAAATTTAACCTATTATAAAAACTTGGTGAATGCTTATGAAGCTCGTGGAAATTTAAGCTTCAGAGCGTCTTATCACCTCTCGCAAAAGGAAGAAAATCCTTACAATGCTATCATTGTCGGATTAATTTATTTGAAACAAAACAAAATCGGGGCTGCGGTTACTATCTTGGATGATTTTTGTTCACAAAACCCCGATTTGGTTATTACTTCTGATATAAAGCGTTTGCTAGTTAACTATGAGTCTATTTAAAAATTGTCTGCTCTCTGCTTGGTCCGACGCTTATTATTTTAATTGGAATTTCAAGTATTTCTTCAAGTTTATTTAAATAGACTTTTGCAGGTTCCGGTAAATCTTCATATCTTCTGATATTCGAGATATTTGTTTTCCAGCCTCTAAATCTTTCATAAACCGGTTCATAATTGTAATGTGCTGCTACTTTTGTCGGATATTGTTTAATTATTTCACAAGTTTTTTTGTTTTTGTAACCGGTACAGAGTTTTATCTCGTCAAAATTATCAAATACATCCAGCTTTGTTATTGCAGCAGAGCTTAAACCGCCTACAAGTACACTGTATTTCGCAAATACTGCATCAAACCAACCGCAGCGCCTTGCTCTGCCTGTTGTTACACCGTATTCAACACCTATTTGTTGAATTGCTTTACCGGTTTCATCTGTTAATTCCGTAATAAAAGGACCTTCGCCGACACGAGTGGTATATGCTTTAAATACTCCAATTACTTCCTGAATTGCAAGAGGACCCATAGACCCGCCTACGGCCGCTCCTCCTGCAACAGGATTTGAACTTGTGACATAGGGATATGTGCCGTAGTCAATGTCAAGCATAACTCCTTGCGCGCCTTCAAAAAGTACCGTTTTGTTTTTCTTGGCATCAGCTATAACTTCTTGCCAGTTAAAGCAAACATACGGTGTAAATATTTCTTTATACTCTTTGCAAATTTTTAAAATTTCTTCTTTTGTATATGTTTTAAGGCCGTAAACATGCTGTAATTCTTTGTTTTTCATTGGTAAAATTATATCAAGCTTGTCTGATAGTAATTTTTCGTCAAACAAGTCTTCTACTCTTATTCCGCAACGAGCATATTTATCAGTGTAAGTTGGTCCGATACCTTTTTTTGTGGTACCTATTTTCTTTTCGCCCAAATCTGTTTCGCACCAGCCGTCAATTGCTCTGTGATAAGGCATCGTTATATGTGCCAAGGGGCTGATTCTCAAAGCTTTTCTTATTTGATCAAAACTTACCCCTTGAGAAATTATTTCATCAACCTCTTTTTTGAAGTCCTCAGGGCAAATAACAACGCCTGCACCCATAAAACAAATCTTATTAGGGTACAAAATACCTGAAGGTATTAAGTGGAATTTGTACTTTTTGCCGTCAACAACTACGGTGTGTCCCGCGTTTGACCCGCCCTGATAACGGATAATAAAATCAGCCTGATGAGCAAGCAGGTCGGTTATTTTAGCCTTTCCTTCATCGCCAAACTGTGCTCCTACAACTACCGTATTTTTCATAATTACTCCCAATATAATATCTATTGCTATTTTAATATAAAATTGTTTATATTAGAATATGTCTATGCTTAAATTTTATAATTCATTATCAAACAAATTGGAAGAATTTATTCCGCTTGAGGATAAAAAAGTAAAAATGTATGTCTGCGGGCCTACCGTATACGATAAGGCTCACTTGGGACATGCAAGGTGTTATATAACTTGGGATGTATTATATCGTTACTTAAAGTTCTTAGGTTATAATACCACATACTGCAGAAACGTAACCGATGTCGATGATAAAATTCTCAAAAAAGCTGACATGCAGGGAGTTTCACCTGAAGACATTACAAAAGAATTTTATGCATCTTTTGAGAATTCCATGAAGGGCTTAAATTGTCTTAAACCTGATGTAGAGCCGCGTGCCACAAAGACAATAGGCGAGATGATTGCTATGGTTAAAAAACTAATAGATAACGGTTTTGCCTACCCTGTTGATGGTGATGTATACTTTGAAGTTGAAAAATATAAAAAATACGGGCAACTTTCAAAACAGCCAATTGATGATTTGATGGCAGGAGCAAGAGTTGACACTGACGAGAAGAAAAAATCATCGCTTGATTTTGCCCTGTGGAAAAAAGATGAAAAACATGGCTACAAAAGCCCATGGGGTCTTGGTCGCCCCGGGTGGCACATTGAATGTTCGGCTATGAGTAAAAAATTTCTTGGTGATAGCATAGACATCCACGCAGGTGGTGCTGATTTAACTTTTCCGCACCATGAAAACGAACTTGCGCAAAGTGAGTGCGCTAATGGTTGTAAGTTCGTTAATTTTTGGTTGCACAATGGTTTTGTAACCATTAACAAAGAAAAAATGTCAAAGTCTTTGAACAACTTTTTAACAATTGATGATTTGTTGGAAAAGTATGACTCAAATGCAATCAGATTTTTTATTTTGACAAATCACTATAGGATGCCTGTAGAATTTAACGACGAGGCTTTAAATTCTGCGGCTGCAGGTGCAAAAAGGCTAATCAGCGCGGCTTTAGGATATGTAAAAACTCAAAATGTTGACACTGAAACGCTTGAAGCTTTCAAGGAAGCTATGAATGATGATTTAAACACTTCTAAGGCTCTTGCTGTACTATTTGGTATTGCGGATAAAATTAAAAAGGCTCAAAATGAGCAAGAAGCAAAGCTTTATGCAAGTACGCTTATAACGCTTGGTGAAGTTTTGGGGTTTGATTTTTCACTTGTTAAAAAAGAAGTGAGTGATGATGAACTTAAAGAAATGATTTTGCCTCTTTATAAAACTTTTGAAATTGATAAAAATATTTGCGCTAAAGAGGCAATAGGGAAAATTATTTCAATAAGAAAAGTTGCAAGAGATAATAAAGACTGGGCAAAATCAGATTTAATCCGCGATGAGTTTGACAAGTGCGGCATATTGCTCAAAGATTCAAAAGAGGGTACAACTTGGCAAGTCAAATAGAAACAGCGCTTTATACCGTTGCTACACCCATTGGTAACCTTGGCGATATTACCTTTCGTGCGCTTGATGTTCTAAAAAATGTTGATATTATTGCTTGCGAAGACACAAGAGTTACATCAAGACTTTGCGAAAAATACGACATTAAGACTCGGCTTATAAGTTATCATAAATTTAGTGAAAATAAGCGCACCGAGCTGTTTTTGGGATATTTAAAAGAGGGCAAAAGTGTTGCCCTTGTGTCTGACGCCGGAACTCCTCTTATTTCAGACCCGGGCGAAATACTTGTAAAAAGTGTTGTTGAGGCAGGCTTCAGGGTTATTCCTATATGCGGTGCAAGTGCGGTTATTACTCTTTTGCAGTCTGTTCAAAGGATGGGTGAAAACTTTAAGTTTGTCGGTTTTTTGCCCAGAGTTAAGGGGCAAATTGAAGAAATTTTTTTAAAAAATAAGGCAGAAAATCTTGTTTTTTATCAAAGTCCAAACAGGATGGAAGAAACACTAAAAATTCTTGCACAACTTCGCCCGCAGGCTGTTTTGAGCTATGGGCGCGAATTAACAAAAAAATTTGAAGAAATAAGAACCGCTCCTGTTAAAGAGGTTTTAGAAAATCTCACGCAAAAAGGTGAATTTGTGTGTATGGTGCATTTTGAGCAAAATTTTGGCATTGAAAGTCAAATAATTGAAAAAGCCTCAACTCTAAAGAGTTTAAGGCTTTGCGATAAAGATATAATCAATGTATTATGTGCTTTTTTTGATTTTCCAAAGAATAAAGTCAAAGAAATTCTTTACAAGTTATAGACTTGATTTTATTGAATTTTCAATATCTGCAAGAATTTCATCAACTTTGCTTGCGTCTTTTCCGGCACCTTGAGCCATTTGAGGTCTGCCGCCTCCGCCTCCGCCCATTTTCTTGGTTATTTCTCCAACTATTTTACCGGCTTGAATTCCTTTTTTAACAAAAGAATCGCTGACTTGAGCTATAACAAATGCGCTTCCGTCTTGTTTCATAGAGCAAAGGACTATAATGCTCTCGCCTAGCTTTTTAGCAAATAATTCAATACCTGTTTTAATTGCATTGGGTGCAAAGTCCTCGATTTTTGATATGAAAAGCTTTCCGCCTTCAATGTCTTGGGCTTTTGAAATAAATGAGGCAAAACTCGATTGCGCTATTTTTGATTCCAATTCGCCAACTTTTGCGCTTAATTCGTGGTTTTGAGCTTCAATTTTTTCAATTTTATCCTCAATTTGAGTGTAGGGGATTTTATTTTTGTGTGCAATTTCATCAATTAAGCTTGCTTTTTCATTTAAATAGTCAAAAGCAGAATTTGAGCACAAAATCTCAATACGCCTTACACCTGCTGCAATGGCGCTTTCCGATACTATTTTTGCAAGTCGTAAATCTTTTGTGTTTTTAACGTGACAACCTCCGCAGAGTTCTTTTGAGATGCATTTTTCTTCTCCAAAGCTTACTACGCGTACCATATCACTGTATTTTTCACCAAAAAGAGCCATAGCGCCTGTCAGCCTTGCTTCTTCAATCGGCATAACTTCCGTTTTGCGCTCAATTCCTTGGTTTATCCAGTCATTTATTGTATTTTCAACATTTTTAATTTCATCTTTGCTCATAGCGCGTGAAAGTGAAAAGTCATATCTGGTGCGGTTTTCTTCCACTTGTGAACCTGCCTGATGAACTTCATCTCCAAGCTCTTTTATAAGTGCAGCCTGTAGCAAGTGTGCTAAAGAGTGATGTTTTTCAATTTCTCGCCTTCTTTTAAAGTCAATAAGTGCCAAAACTTGGTCGCCCTTTTTGATTTGCGCATCTTTTTTGACTCTGTGTACAAAAACGTCTTGCACTTTAAATGTTTCAATTACCTCAATTTTTGTGTCACAGTCGGATTTCATAATAACGCCAACATCGCCTACTTGACCGCCGCTTTGAGCGTAGAATACGGTTTTATCCAAAATTATATCCAGTGTATTGTCATTTTCTATGACATTTATAACCATTGCCCTGCAAGAGTTTTGCTCGTAACCCAAAAACTCTGTTGCGGGATTGTCAACATATACAAGGTCGTCTACAAGACTGATTTTTTGAACCGACGCTCTTGCGCGGTCTTTTTGTTCTTGCATGTTTTTTTGAAAATCTTCCTCGTTAACTTTTAGCGAATTTTCATCCGCAATTTCTTTTGTTAACTCAAGCGGGAAACCGTATGTATCATAGAGTTTAAAAGCTTCTTCGCCGGAGATTTCATTTTTATTTTCCGATTTAATCTTTTTAATTAATTCTTCTATGTGTGTCCAGCCGCGCTTTAGGGTCAAATTAAATCTTTCTTCCTCTTTTTTAATTGTGTCTTGAATTTTTGCTCTGTTTTCCTCGAGCTCGGGATATGCACCTTTGTATATATCAATTACTTTGTCAACAACAGGTTGCATAAAAGGTAATTCAAGACCCAAAATGTAGCCATGGCGCAATGCTCGACGAAGTATCATCCTCAAAACATAGCCTCTGCCTTCATTTGAAGGTAAAATACCGTCTGCTATCATAAAACTTACACAGCGGGCATGGTCTGTTATAATTCTTAGTGAAATGTCTGTTTTGTCGTTTTCTTTGTATTTTTTGCCTGTAATTTCACAAACTTTATCTAAAATTTGTTTTAGCAAATCCGTTTCAAATGTAGAGTCTACTCCTTGGCATACCATTGCAATGCGCTCAAGCCCCATACCGGTATCAACATTTTTCTTTTCAAGGGGTGTAAGGTTGCCTTCTTCATCTTGGAAAAGCTCGGTAAATACAAGGTTCCAAATCTCAACCCATCTGTTACATTCACAAGTTGCAATTGAACAATCATCAGAACATTTCAAGTGTTCACCTAAGTCATAGTGAATTTCGGTACATGGACCACAAGAACCAGATATTCCAACGGGTCCCCAGAAGTTGTCCTTTTTGCCTTTTTTAATAATCCTTTCCTTTGGCACACCTGCTTTTTGCCAAATTTCGCCTGCTTCGTCATCATCTTCATAAATAGTAATCCAAAGGCGATTTTTATCTAATTTTAAATAATTTGTTACAAAATCCCAGGACCAAGGTATTACTTCCTCTTTGAAATAATCACCAAAGCTGAAATTGCCGAGCATTTCAAAGAATGTGTGATGGCGTGGTGTTCTTCCGACATTTTCAATGTCGGAGTCTTTACCCCCTGCCCTTGCACATTTTTGACAAGATGTTGCCCTTGGCGGGTCGTAGGGGAACTTTTCTAATCCCAAAAAGTATGGAATAAATTGCACCATACCTGCGGTTGTAAGTAAAATTGTGGGGTTATCCGGAATAAGCGATGAGCTTTTTACCCTTTTTGAGTTGTGCTTTTTTTCAAAAAAGCTTAAAAATTCTTCTCTAATTTCATCAGCAGTTTTCATAATACGCATAATTTAGCACAAACAAAAAAAATAAAAAAGTAAATTACTCTAATGATTTACGTATTAAAACATTGTCAGTAAGCTTTAATGTTAGTATAATCTTATTATGGAGGAAAGGCAAAAACAAAAGTTTGATGCTATTATTGTTGGGGCAGGGCCCGCAGGTGTCTCTGCTGCGGTTACAATTGCACGCGGCGGAGCAAGGGTTTTACTTGTCGAGCGTTCAGAGATTGCCGGAACTAAAAATATGATTGGTGGTGCGGTTTTTCTCGGCTGGCTTCCACCCACCCGAAGCGTAGGGCGGATCGGTAATAATGGCGTCGAACACCTGCGGCTTGAATGCCCGGATTACCTGCAGGGTATCCCCGTGCAGAATCGTCCAGCCATCCCCGCCGCTGTGTTCCATGGGCAGAATGGTTTCGTTAACAAT
>CASEEG010000063.1 GCA_949286885.1 uncultured bacterium | reverse complement strand
TAATCCCCCATATTAAATTTTCAACCTGCTCACTTGGTAGAGCACCCACGGTGCTTATACAAGTTTCGTAAAGCCAAATGCTTTACAGGACTGAGCTAATCCCCCATATTAAATTTTCAAAAAGGTCAAAAACCCTCAACAGAATTAATATTATCAAACACAAAAAAAATAATCAATACTTTTTTCAAATACGCTTTATAGTTTATTTCAAGCAACAAAAAAAATGTTAGAATAACTCTATGAATGAATTTAGAAAACCGCTTATAAGCCTTATCGTTACATGTCATAATTTGGGTCGCTATTTGCCTGAATGTATTAGAAGCATTGAAAATCAAACTTATAAAAATTTTGAAATTATAATTGTTGATGATTTTTCTGATGAAGAAACAAAAGATATAATTTCAAAGAATTTTAAAAATAAAAACTCGGTTCTTAAGTTTTTCAGCCCGACCGAAATAAGAATTATTGAGACACAAAAAAACGAAGGGCAGCTTGGTTCTTTTTTGCTTGGTTTGAAAATTGCCCGCGGTGAATTTGTCTGCATGATTGATGCGGATGACGTTTTACTTGAAGATTATCTATCCGTACTTTTGCAAGCACATATGTCAACAAGTGTCGCATTTGTAAGCGCGGCACAAATAGAAATAGATGAAAATTCAACCATTCATTGTTTAAATTCTCTTGCTTCGCCTACATTTAAAAACACAGGCGGAGTATATAAAAAACTGTCTGCAGATAAAATTTTTAATACTGATTTTGATGATTTTGAAGTCAAAAAAATTCCAAATAAAAAATGTCCTTTTGGCACCTGGTGTTGGAATCCTTCAACCTCTGCAATGATGAGAAAAAGCGCACTGGATTTTTTGCTTTTGTTTAAGAATGTGCAAAATTACAAAACAGGTGCAGATAAGTTTATTTTCTCTTTTTTACATTTAATTGGTTCAAGCGCTGTAGTTTCAAGACCGCTTTTTGCCTACAGAAGGCATAGAAACAACTGTTTTGGCACTAATCCTATAATTGGCGATTTTCGTTATCTAAAGCCTGAATCTGTAAAAAAACTCATTAAGTGGAATAAAAATTTACACGCAGACATGCTTGATTTTATATTTAAAAATTATTCATATTTTTGTGCAAGATTAAACCCTATGAACACAAAGAAATTAATTTTTAAAATTATTTTTTCATTCAATTTTTTAACCATAAAAAAAGCGCTTAAAGCGCTTGTTTATAAAATATCTTAATTATCCCTTTAAATCGAGTTTCGCGCTATTCTGTGGTCGAGCGCCCGCCTCAAATTTTAGGGCTTCTTGTTGCAAAGTTTTTTTGTTATCTTCAAGCACTTTTGAATACGCACTCCTTGAGTCAAGAGGGTCATTGATGGACTTTTTTAAACCTAAAAAATTTTGTTGCGGTTTCATTTTAATTGGTTGAATCACGTCATGCCTCCTTCACATATACAAAACCTAAACACAGAAAATCTTGCCACATTTATACACCTTCCATAGTTATTTTAACATATTTTTTACAATTTTTGCATATAAATTGAATTTTCTTTCTCATTCATTTATTATTTATTTGATGAGTTTCATTTTTCGTCTAACACCTTATTTCTTTTTAATTCCCGCTTTTATTGTTCTTGCGGTATTCTTTTTTATACCATTTTTTCAAACATTACACCTAAGCTTTTTTGATTATTCAAAAGACATATATAATCCGCAATTAGCTAGTTGGGCAAACTACATTTATCTTATAAAAAATCCGCAGTTTTTAAAAACAATTTTAAATACGTTTTATTTTTTGGTTTTGTGTGTTCCGTTTCTTGTAGTTTTTCCGCTATTTTTAGCGGTTGTTTTAAATTCAAAAATACGTTTTAAAACCCTATATAAACTTATAATCTACCTTCCTGTTGTTGTGTCAATAGTTGTTGTTGCAATAGCTTTTAAATGGCTATACGCACCTGAGGGTTTATTGAACTATTTTTTAAATATTTTGCATTTACCATCAATTGGTTGGCTCTCTGACCCAAGATTTGCTATGTTTTCAGTTGCACTGGTGACAATTTTTAAAGGTGTCGGATATTATATGATGATTTATTTATCGGCTTTAATGAGTGTGCCAAAAGAGTTGTACGAGGCAGCAGAGGTTGACGGTGCAAATGAATGGCAAAAACATATGTGTGTTACTGTCCCGCATATAATGCCTGTGATTGCACTTGTTACAACAATAAGCTCAATATCGGCACTCAAGGTTTTTGTTGAAATTTATGTTATGACACGAGGCGGCCCTTTAGATTCAACAAAAACAATAGTTTACTATATTTATGAAAAAGCTTTTGAAAATCTTGACTTAGGTCTTGCAAGTGCGGCATCGGTTATCTTGCTTGTTGTTGTTATGGCATTTTCATTGATTAATATTTTTGTATTTGAAAGGAAAAAATACGGACTGTGATTAAAAATTTCTTTAAAGGTTTTTTTGCACATACAATTTTAATAGCAGTTTGCGTCTTATCACTGCTACCTTTCTTATGGCTATTATCAACAGCGCTAAAAGGTGCGGGAGAAAATATATTCCAATATCCGCCCGTATTTTTACCTCAACAGCCTACTTTGGATAACTTTAGCGAAGTTTTAAGACTTGTACCGATTTTAAAATATGTACTAAACAGTTTCATTGTTGCATTTTTTACGGTTGTTTTAAATCTTATTTTGTCTGCTATGGCAGCGTATCCTTTAGCAAGAATGGAATTTTTCGGTAAAAAACTTGTATTCTTTGCGGTACTTGCAACTATTATGGTGCCTTTCCAAGCAATAATGTTGCCTGTTTACATAATAACCCTAAAGCTTAATTTGGTTGATTCCTTTGGTATTGTACCTGGGTATATCGGTATGATAGCGCCCTTTGCAGTGAATGCGTTTGGTATATTTCTTTTAAGGCAGGCATTTTTAACTATTCCAAAAGAGCTTGAAGAAAGCGCAGTAGTTGACGGGTGCAATTCTTGGCAGATATTCTTTGATATACTTTTGCCAATGATAAAACCCTCCCTTGCTGTTCTTGCAATTTTTACTTTTATAGGTAGTTGGGGTGAGTTTTTGTGGCCCAGTATTGTTTTGACAAAAGAAACTCTTTTTACTCTGCCTGTCGGTATAAATAACTTGCAGGGCGCATTCAGTGCAAACTACAGGCTTATTGCAGCAGGTTCTATGGTTTCAATAGTTCCTATTATGATTTTCTTTATTTCATTGCAAAAATACTTTATTTCAGGGCAAAACGAAGGGGCTGTAAAAGGTTGATGGACGAGATTTTTTCCAGAAACGAAATGTATTGGGGAAAAGATTTTCAAGAATTTTTATCACATTTAAATATTGCAATTTTTGGTCTTGGCGGCGTTGGCGGATATGCACTTGAAATGTTGTGTCGAGCCGGCATTAAAAAATTTACTCTTGTTGATTTTGATACTGTTTCAAAAAGCAATATTAACAGGCAAATAATTGCCCTAAATTCAACAGTGGGGCTTAAAAAAACACAAGTTTTTAAAAAAAGATTAAAAGATATTAATCCTGATGTCACTTTAAAAATTTACAATGATTTTTACGACGGAGAACAAAACGAGCAATATTTTTCGCAGAATTTCGACTTTGTACTTGATGCAATAGATACCCTAAGAGCTAAAATTTCTCTTATAAAATACTGCCATGACAGGAAAATTAACATAATAACTTCTTTTGGTGCAGGCAACAGAATTGATGCGTCAAGGCTGAGGGTAAGTGATATTTCTCAGGTTAATTCAAAATGCACTTTTACAAAAAATGTCATTTCGCGTCTTAAAAAAGATGGAATTGAGACAAATTTGCCTGTTGTTTGGAGCGATGAGCGTCCAAAATCTCTACAGAAAGTTAAAAATATTGAAAAAATAGTTAAAAAGGATGGCACGCAAATAGAGCTTACAAAATTCACACCTGCGTCAACCCCTATAGTACCTGCACTAAGCGGGCTTTTGTGCGCAAATTATATTATTAATTATTTCTATAGTAATTTTCAAAATTAATTCTTTTGTATTAATACCTGCGGGCGATAAAACGGCATGAAAAATAGTGTATTATTATATATGTGAGTCGATAAAACTACCTGTCATCTATATTCGGGGTTGCGATAAAAGATTTTTGGACGGGTTCAAAATGTTTGTCGGCTCGCTTTTTTGCATGTTTTTCTCCTTTTGAGGTATAATTAAACAAAAAAGGAGAGTTTGTGCACAGATTTGTCGGAATTATTGGGATAATTGTTATTTTAGGCATTTGTTACTTAATGTCCAACAATAAAAAAGCAATCAGTCTAAAAACTGTTTTAGCAGGGCTTGCCCTTCAATTCTTTCTTGCAGTTTTTATTTTAACCGTACCTCTGGGGCAAAAAATCATTAATGCTGTTGCAAAATGCATTGAAAAAATCTTGCATTTTGCTAACTCCGGTGGTGATTTTGTGTTTGGATTTTTAAATAACTCTCCGGATAAAATTGACGCTATTTTCTACGAGGGTGCAAATTTCTTATTTGCTACAAAGCTTATTATAACAATTATTTTTGTGCTTGCTATTGTAAATATTCTATACCATTTTGGTATAATGCAGCGTGTGGTGCAGTTTTTTGCAAAAATAATGTATAAAATAATGAATGTATCAGGTGCTGAGGCATTGTCTAACATAGCAAGTGCTTTTGTAGGGCAGGTTGAAGCGCAAATTTTAATTCGACCTTACCTTGCAACAGCTACAAAATCAGAGCTTTTAGCATCTATGACAGGCTCTATGGCTTGCATTGCAGGTGGAGTTATGGCAATTTATATTGCAATGGGAGTAGACGCAAGATTTTTGCTTGCAGCAAGCATTATGGCTGCTCCTGGTGCGCTTGTGATTTCAAAAATTGTATTTCCTGAAACTGAGGAGTCTAAAACAAAAGACACCGTAAAGGTAGATATTAAAACCCCTTATGTAAACTTAATTGATGCAATAGCTCATGGTGCATCCGATGGTATGAGAGTTTCTCTTAATGTTATAGCAATGTTAATTGCGCTTTTAGCTTTAATTGCTATGATTGACTGGCTTCTTGGCTTTTTTGGTTTGTTTTTACACAATGTTTTGCATATAACATTACCATTTATTGATTTATGCGACTTAAATTTAAAATCAATATTGGGGCTTATATTTTCTTTCTTTGCTTTTATAATGGGCGTACCATTTACCGATGCTTCTGCTGTAGGTGCGCTTATGGGCGAAAAGCTTGTTTTGAATGAATTTATAGCATATACTGATTTAATTGGTATTCAAAATGTACTTACACATAAATCCGTCGTGATTGCAAGTTTTGCACTTTGCGGGTTTGCAAACTTTGGCTCTGTTGCAATACAAATAGGCGGCATTGGTGAGCTTGCACCATCAAGGAGAAAAGATTTAGCACAACTTGGTATAAAAGCTTTAATTTGCGGTACTTTTGCCTCTTATATTTCAGCTTGTATGGCAGGAATTTTATTGGGATGAAAATTATTGATACCATAATAAAATTTAAAAGCGATGTAATGCCGCCAAAAAACAGTTATATTGAGGCAAAAATACGACAATACGGCATTGATCCAATCAGATGGGCAATTATTGAAATTAATGAAAACGAATTAACGTTGAGCGTTGCAGGAATTAAAATCTAAAAGTTTTTATTCTTGGCATTAATTCTTGCAATAGCTTTTGATAGCGCAAATTGCGCTCTTAAAAGGTCGTCTTTTTCGTTTTTAGCTTCAAGTCTTGCCTGCGCTCTATCTTTTGCAGCATTTGCACGTGCTAAGTCGATATCATCACCGCATTCAGCGATGTCTGTTAAAATAGTTGCTTCATTTTCACTGAATTGCAAAACACCACCCATTGTGGTTATGCAAATTGGCTCTTTGTCTTTTATAACCCTTGTAACACCAATGTCTAAGGCGCATACGACAGGCACGTGATTAGGTAAAATACCTAATGCGCCATCAGTTGTTTTTACGTAAAGCTCGTCCACGTTTTCTTCAAAGACAACTTTTTCGTGTGTTATGATTTTAATTTTTATTTTATTTGAATTTTCATTCATAAATTTTTACCTTAAACAGTTGCTGCTTGCATTTGTTTAGCTTTTTCAACGGCATCTTCTATTGTTCCTACCATATAAAATGCTTGTTCGGGCAGATCGTCGTGTTTACCGTCTATAATTTCCTTAAAGCCCTTTATAGAATCTTCAAGTTTTACATATTTTCCTTTTGTTCCTGAGAATTGTTCGGCTACAAAGAAGGGTTGAGATAAGAATTTTTGAATTTTTCTTGCACGGTTAACTGTAAGTTTATCTTCTTCGGATAACTCATCCATACCTAAAATTGCAATGATGTCCTGTAAATCTTTATATTTTTGAAGAATTTCAAGAACTTTTTTTGCTACTTCGTAGTGTTCTTCACCGATAATATTGGGGTCAAGTGCTCTTGAGCTTGATTCCAGCGGATCTGCTGCAGGATAAATACCAAGCGATGCTATTTGACGAGATAATACGGTTGATGCGTCAAGGTGGGTAAACGTTGTAGCAGGAGCAGGGTCTGTTAAGTCGTCCGCCGGTACATAAATTGCCTGAACGGAAGTAATTGAACCTTCTTTTGTTGATGTAATACGTTCTTGCAACTCACCTACTTCTTGAGCAAGCGTCGGTTGATAACCAACGGCAGATGGCATACGTCCTAGTAGTGCTGAAACTTCAGAACCTGCTTGTACAAAACGGAAAATGTTGTCAATAAATAACAATACGTCTTGTTTAGATACATCTCTGAAGTATTCAGCAGATGTAAGAGCTGAAAGCCCTACTCTCATACGTGCTCCAGGGGGTTCATTCATCTGACCGTAAATAAGTGCAACTTTATCTAATACGCCAGATTCTTTAAATTCGTTATATAAGTCGTTGCCTTCACGAGTTCTTTCGCCAACACCGCCAAAAACAGATACACCATCGTGCGCCATTGCAATGTTGTGAATTAATTCTTGAATAAGAACTGTTTTGCCAACACCCGCACCGCCAAACAGTCCGATTTTACCACCTTTTTGGTATGGCATTAAAAGGTCAATAACTTTAATACCTGTTTCTAATATTTCTATATTTGTATTTTGTTCTGTTAATTTAGGTGATTCCCTGTGAATTGGCAAGTAGTCTGATGCTTCAATTGGACCCATGTTATCAACAGGTTCGCCTAAAACGTTTGTAATTCTTCCCAAAACGGCTTTTCCAACAGGAACTTTAATAGGATTTTTTGTATTTACAACTTTCATTCCACGTCTTAAGCCGTCAGTTGATGACATTGCAACAGAGCGGATTGTGTTTTCACCTAACAACTGCTGTACTTCAACGGTTGTTTTTTGTCCGTTATCCGAATATATATCCAGTGCGTCATATATTTCGGGCAAATTTCCATGTGGAAACTCTACGTCAATTACAGGACCTATTATCTGTACTATTGAACCTTCGTTTTCATTTAATGCCGTATTAGTCATACAATTACCTCAAATTAAAATTAGCTAAAATAATTATATGAAAATATTTTGCATTTTTGTTAAAAATTGATTTAAATTCAACCGTTTGAATTAGTCAAGGTAGAAAACCGTAACAACTTTGTGTGAATCTTCCGCAAAATCAACTGCTTTATGCAGAGTATTTGACGTATGAGAAAGAAAACAAATGAGTTGTTGACATTCACTTATAATTTCCCTGTTACAAATTCTTGAAGCGTCAGCAAGAGTCATCATTGCTCTGTCAGGGTGTTCAATAATATTTGGAACACCAATAAGCTGATCTTGAACATCAGATGGTTGTTGACCTATTGTCTGGGGAAGAATAACTTTTAATTTATCGGGATTAGCTTTCATAGCGCCACGAATAGCAGCTGCGTTTGTACCTGATGAACCACCCGAGGTAATTATTGTATTACCTTGCATAACAAGGCTTGTTGTGAGCGTTTCAATAATTTGCTGGTGCGTAATTGTAAGGTTACGGCTGCCTATTATTGCAATTCTTTTTGCGCTTTGTCTTATTGTTGCAAGTTCTTGCGCAAGTGTATCAACTTTGTGTATGTCATCATCTGAAACTGTGTCCATATCATCCAGTGGAACCATTATTGATGATTGTTGTTGATTTTCTTTTTCGTTTTCGCTCATTTAATTTCCCTGTTATCTGTTTTTATATTATAATGCTAATAATACCATGACTTTCCCTATTTTGGGAAGTCCTTAACATTTTTAGAGGAAGTTTTTTTACAAATGATTGCAGAAAAATCATACTTAGTGGGGCTTAACAAAGAGCAATATCAGGCAGTAACGGAAAAATTAGGACCAATTTTGGTACTGGCCGGTGCAGGCAGTGGTAAAACTAAAGTCTTGACCTCTCGTATTGCAAATTTGGTGGACTCTGGTGTTAACCCTTTTGATATTTTAGCTGTAACTTTTACTAATAAAGCTGCAAAAGAAATGCAGCAAAGGCTTTCTAATTATTTAGGCGAAGATGTTGTAAAGCGTATGTGGGTCGGAACTTTTCACAACATCTGCGGAAGAATTTTAAGAAGGGATTTAGAAAATTATAAGACTAAAGACGGTAGAAGCTGGAACAATAACTATGTAATTTATGATGATACTGATACTAAAACTGTTATTAAAAATGCGCTTAAAAAATTAAATTTGGATGAAAAAAGTTTTGAGCCGAAGATGATTAAGTCTGTAATTTCAAATGCCAAAAACAAAATGCAGGATGCGTACGAGTTTTCCACTCATGCAAGAGATTACCAGTCTGATAAAATCGCACAAGTTTATTATGAATATGAAAAGCAGCTTGCGCTCAATAATGCGCTTGACTTTGACGATATGCTGATGTTAAGTGTTAACCTTTTAAAAAACTCTGAGGAAGTTAGGCAAAAGTATGCAAATCGCTTTTTGCACATTCTTGTTGATGAGTTTCAGGATACAAACAAAGCACAGTATGATTTAATAAATATGCTCTACCCTGCTGACGGGTCAAAAGATAATGTTGGAAGTCTTTGCGCAGTGGGCGATGTGGATCAGTCAATTTATTCTTGGCGTGGAGCGGATTTTAAAATTATCTTAAATTTTCAAAAAGATTATAAAAATACAAAATTAATTAAATTGGAGCAAAATTATCGCTCAACAGCAAATATTCTTGATGCTGCAAATGCAGTTATTATAAATAATAACGAGAGAATGGAGAAAAATTTATACTCTCAAAAAGGCTCAGGCTCAAAGATTAAAACTTTTGAGGCAAGTGATGATTATGAAGAATCAAGCTACATTGCAGGTAAAATAAGAAATCTGGGCGTTAGCCTTGATGACATAGCTGTTTTGTACCGTACAAATGCTCAATCACGTGGAATTGAGGAAGCTTTAATGTCAAATTCAATCCCGTATAAAATTGTAGGCGGGTTAAAGTTCTATGACCGTAAGGAAATCAAGGACATTATTGCCTATTTAAAACTTATTTATAATCACAATGATTCTGCAAGTTTAAGAAGAATAATAAATGTGCCAAAGCGCTCTATTGGCGACACTACGGTAAATAAGCTTGCAGCTCTGGCGGATGAGCTTGACTGTTCTATTTTTGATGTGCTTAATGATATCGAAAATGTTGAGGAATTTAATGCTGCCACAAAAACGAGGCTTGCAAATTTTAGAGATTTAATAAAAGAATTTTCGCTTAATCAAAATACTGTCGAGCTTTCAGAGTTTGTGCCGATTGTGCTTGAGCGCTCGGGGTATATGAAAGAGTTGATTGATGAAAATTCAATAGAATCGCAATCAAGAATTGAAAACTTACAAGAGTTTGTAAATGTTGTAAGGGAATTTGAAGCGGACGAGTTTATAGGCGATGAGGAGGATGATTTAGGGCTTTTAGGAAATTTCCTTTCTCAAGTTGCTCTTGTGTCAGATATTGACCAGTTAAATGAAAATGATAAATCTGTTACTCTTATGACTTTGCACGCTGCAAAAGGGCTTGAGTTCCCGATTGTTTTTCTTGCAGGACTCGAGGAGGGTATGTTCCCTCACTCCAGAAGCATTGCCTTTGGTGCGCCGACAGGCGAATTAGAGGAAGAAAGACGCCTTATGTATGTTGGAATTACACGTGCAAAGGATGATTTATACCTAAGCTGGGCGCAAAGACGACGTATTTGGAGGGATATAAAATATTTTCCAAAAAGCAGATTTATAGATGAGATACCATCTAATTTGCTTGAAGATGATAATTCTATGCCAAAACGTGCTTATAGAGAGGATGATGACGATTACAGGCGCTCAACATTTAAAAGTGCGACAAGTAAAATTAAAGAAAAAAAAGAGTTTAAAAGCTCGTCTTCGAGCTCTTTTAACTCCTCAAGCTCGGGCGGTTTATCTAATAATCTAGCCTCAAGCTTGAAAAATATCAAAAAAACAACAAACAATGTAGAGCGCAGCCCGAATAAGTCTTTTGTAGTTAAACAAAAGCCAACAGCACCAAAGGAAGAAAACAAACAAAATATTTCCGATATTATTGCACGCTGCAAAGCTATGGCGAAAAGTCCCCAAAATAGCACTCAAAAGCCCACTTTTAATACTTTTAAAGTTGGTACAAGAGTTTTCCACCCTCATTTTGGAATAGGAAATATTTTAGAGGTTGAAGGTGAAGGGCTAAGTGCAACTTACAAAGTGGATTTTGCAAAAAATGGTGTAAAATCTGTTGATGGGTCAATTGGAAATTTAAAGGCTTTTTAATCTTCGCCTATTTCTTTCCTGATACCGTATTTAATCTCTAAAACATCTGTACCTAGGGCTTCTAAGACTTTCATTGCAAGACATTCTTTTTGTCTTGTTATGGCATATAAAAGATTTTCTGATGAAATTTTTGTTTTGTTGTGCGATTTTGCAATTTCATAAGCACATTCAAGGGCTTTTTTTGCTCTCGGAGTGTATTCAAAAGGTCCTTCGTACGGTTCAGACCCGCATCCTACAAGTTTTTCTACCTCATACCTTGCATCTTTTAAAGTAATTCCCAATTTTTGTAATGCACTTGCGCCGTTGCCGCTGCCGAGTGCTAAAATTCCCAGTAGCAACATTTCTGTACCAATATTTGAGCAGTTAAGGTTTTGCGCTTCTTCTTTTGCAAGTCTTAAAATCGAGAGCATTTCAGGAGTTTTGCCCGTAATTTCTTTTGTAAGCTTTTCCTCAAAAACTTCGGTATCGTTTGTTAAATCTTTTAAAATGTGATAAGCAATGCCTGTTTTTGTTTTAATCATACCTAAGATTATATGTTCTGGTTTAATTTCAACGCTACCAAGTTCCCTTGCCGTATCAATTGCCATAAGCATTGCCTTAAAAGCGTTTGGGGTGAATATTATTTGTTTTTCCGAGTGTTCAAATTCTGCGCTGCGAGATGAAAAACCCTCCAATTTTTGGGTGAGAATTTCCTTATCTATTCCATTGTTGTTTAAAAATTTTGTAACTTCGTAGTCACTATTTTCAAGAATGGATTGTAAAATCTGTTCTGTGCCTAAAATTTCATATCCGCAAGTGGATAATTTTGAGGCAGCATTGTTTAAAATTTCTTCAACATTTTTTTCTTTAAAAAAGTTGTTTATATTTGTAAGAGCGGGATTTGCACTTTCTGCCATATTCTCGGGATGTTCAAAACTTTGGTTTGAATTTTTATCTAAAAGCCTTGTAAGATTTGCAATTATTTTTTCTTCGTTTAAATCAAATTTTTTGATTATTTTATAAGCTCCTGAATTGGTTGAAGAAAACAGTGCAAGAGCAATGTGCTGAGGCATTATAAAGCGACTTTTATATTTTTTTGCTAATGATAAAGTTTCATCTAAGATATTTTTTGCACTTTTGCTGAATGTAACCTCATGATGCCCTGAAGGGTTGATTTTTGCACCTATTGAAAAATTTATTTCCCCGATTAATTTTGAGCGGTCTATTTTTTCAAACTCTAAAATTTTTGCCTGCACCCCTTTTGTCTGTATGTAAAGGGCTAAAAGCAAGTGTTCGGAACATATTTGGTAATGTCCCAAACGGCGCGCTTCTTCTTGTGCTTGGGTTACAATTTCTATTGCTTTTTGAGTAAACTTTTCAAACATTCTTTAATTCTAACCTAAATTTTAACACTTGTATAGATGCTTATAAAATAATGGTTACAGGTCCGTTGTTTATAAGTTCTATTTGCATGTGTGCGCCAAACACTCCTGTTTTTATATTAATTCCCGATTTTTTTAAAATTTCAACGAATTTTTCATAATATTCTTTTGCAATTCTAGGTTCTTTCGCATTATCAAAAGATGGGCGAGTACCTTTTTTGCAATCAGCGCACAGTGTAAATTGTGATACTGCAAGGATTTCACCGCTTATATCCAAAACTGATTTGTTCATTTTACCTTGCTCGTCTTCAAAAATCCTTAGTTTAAGGATTTTTTGAGCAAAATATTCAAGCATATCTTCACTATCGTCTTTTTCAACTCCAAAAAGCACTAAAAGCCCCTTATCTATTGAAGAATATAATTTGTTTTCAATTGTAACGCTAGCCTTATCTACTCTTTGAATTACAAGTTTCATTTTTACTCCTTTTATAATTAAAACCCTAAAACTGACTTAATGTTTTGTCAAGCTTTAGGGTTTTTTATTCTTAAACTGTTTATTTATTCGCTAACTTTTTGCCAGCCTTTATCTGTTAATTCAAAATGGTTTATATTTTCAACTTTTTGTATTCCGCAAACAATTTGTTCAATATTTTCCAAACAGGTGCATAGTGTTCCATTATTATAGAAATCTATTACTTTTGCAGCTTCTATTGCTCCATTGGCAAGCTTCATTTGTTGCTTGAAAATTCTTTAGAGTTGTTTTTTATTTCATCAGGCACTTTATGTCTTTTAATTTCAACTGCAGCAATACTTCTTGCAAATGCTGGAGCTGCAACACCACCTACAATGGCTGCTGTTTTTTTGTTGACTTTAGCAACTTTTTTAGGAGTGTTTTTTACTTTTTGGGGATCAGTAACTCCATTATCTTTTGCTTTGAGATTTGCTTTAAAACTAGAAAATACATTAACTGGTTAAACAAACACAACTATTCTTTTCTTTCACTTGTGTCAATATTAAAACATGAGAATAAAAAATTGCTAATGCAAAAAGCAAGGGGTGCAAGTTGTACACCCCTTAAAGCATCTATTTTACAATATCTTTAACAGATAAACCGATTCTGTGCTCTTGAGGAGTGAATTTTTTAATCAACACTTCAATTTCATCGCCCAAGTTGTATAGTTGATTAACATTTACATACTCGTCTGAAATTTCAGAAGATGGCAAAAGTGCTTCAACTCCCGGGTAGATATTAATGAATGCACCAAAAGAAGTGATTTTATTTATTGTACCTTTAATAACATCGCCTTCTTTAAATTTGTCTGCAATTTCATCCCAAGGGTTAGCACCCATTCTTTTTAATGACAATGAAATTCTTTTTAAATCTTCATCAATTTTAATAACTTTAACTTCGATTTTTTGACCTAGGGAAACAACAT
>CASEEG010000062.1 GCA_949286885.1 uncultured bacterium | reverse complement strand
CCTCTTGTAATCATATTTTGCCTCCTTTTATTGCTTCATAAGAGGCTAAAATATTTTTTACATAGTTTTGTGTTTCTTTATAAGGTGGAATATCCCCGTACTTTTGAACTGCACCTGGACCTGCATTATAAGCCGCAAGAGCAAGTTTTGGGTCATTGTTAAAACGATTTAGCATACTTTTTAAATATTTTACTCCGCCCTCAATATTTTGCTCAGGGTCGTACGCATCAACAACCCCTAGCCCTTTAGCTGTTTGAGGCATAAGCTGCATTAAGCCCATAGCGCCGCATTTTGAGGTGGCATCAGGGTTAAAGCCTGATTCTTGCTTAACTACAGCCTTTATAAAATCAGGGTCGAGATTATTTTTTTGTGCATATTTTTCAATTAAATTTTCTATATTTTCTCTCGAATTTTTAAAAGAAATTTTTTCAATATTATTGTCAGGTGTATCTTGAGCCATTTTCTCATCAAGAATATTTTTAAATTCTTTAGCTGCAGCATTATTTTCAACGCTTACATCGTTTTCATTACCAAAAACGCGGTTAATGCTATTTTCTATAGAACTTAACCTTCTTAAAGTTAAGTCAAGACCTGTGATTAAGCCCTCACTCATTTTTATATAAACCTACCTCTTACCATTTTGCAGGCATAAAATGCCTTACAATATAAATATAACCTCACGCAGCATTTATTCTCATCAATCAAACGATGGAATTTTTTTAAAAAAATAAATCTCTGGATTAATTTTTAATTTAAAAGCCGGCAATTGCCGGCTTGAGGTTGCTATTCAAAAACTTTAGAAATGAAACAAATTGCATCCATAAATGTTTCTTTGACAAATTCCTTGGCAAGTTTGTTTAGCGGTTTGTTGTCTATGTGTTCAAAAGCCAGTGCTATAGGATCCCTTGTCCTCCTGAAAGCCGGAACTATATTTTTTGAATCCAGTCCGTCAAGTTTTCTCTTCAAATCCTTTGTATCCTCAAAACGTATCGTTTGTTCTTCCACATCGAATATAGTATTACTCATCTTTATTCCTCTCTGGTATATCTTATTTATATAAAAAATATATTTGATGAAAAATTGCTATTGTTAAGAAAATTTGCTTCATAAAACTTAATATAATTTATATAGTATAATCGGGTAATAGCAAAAAAAAGTATTTTTGTGTTTTATATTTGCAGTGTTGTACACCAAATCGGGGGGAAAATGAAAATAGTTGCCACAGGAAGTGCTTATAGACAGTTAAGTTTTGGCAGAAGCTTGAATAAACAGGAGATGCAGGAAGCTTACAATGTTGCTCAACAGGCAAGAAATCTGATGGGTTTTAATGAAGGTAACCGTTTATTGATTATCCCCTCAGACAAAATTCCTCAGGCTGACAAAGAAACGCTTAAAGAAAAATTAAAAAGCTTTTTTGATGCCGCTAAAAAGTTGTTGGGAATAAATGTTGTTGAGATAACGGGCGATACAAATGAAGTAATTGAAGGTTCCGTCAAGTCTGCACTTGAAGAAAATAGTATGAGGCGCATTGTTAATTTTAATGTTCCCGGAAACCACGATGACCTTGTTTCCTCTGTTGAAAAGCTTGCAGGTGAGTACGATGGATTAAGAATTTTTACTCGAGATGGTAATGTTGATTCTCAACAGATTGAGACTATTGAAAATATTTTTAAAAGAATAAAAGGAGAAAATTTTGACCCCAGCATGTTGATTTATGAACATGGTGAAAAAGCTTATGATTGGGGCGAACCAAACCATATTAATCCTATTTACAACAAAAGAGTGATTGTAACATCGAGCAATAATTTGAATGATAATAATGGTTTATGGGGTTCAAGAAGTTTTGTAACAGATAGAATGCACGCAAAACAGGGGGAATTTATACATGGCTTGAGAAATGCTTTTGACGGAGGCGATTTTGCTTCACAAATATCAGAAGAGAGACAAATAAGGGAAGCGGAGCATTTGCTAACAGGTGAGTTGAAATTACAGGACGATGAACTGTTGCACCCGGCCAGGTTTGCTGCAGCAAAGAGAGCTGATGTTGTGTCTTCGCAAAACTTTTACAAGCATTTTGCTGATATTGCTCCGGGTTTGAATTTGAATATTGAAAATTTTGAATCTATATATCAACAGGCGTTGCAAGAAGGTTATGGAGACAACTATTTTGATTCTCTTGCAAAAGTAATGAAGTCAGTTGGTTTAGATAAAACTTCACCCGAGGTGTATGAGTCTGTATGTAAATACAGAAATGCTTTGTATACTGCAGGCGCAAAAACGGCTGATGAGCTTGCAAGTGTTGGTGCCGAAGAACTTGAAGCTTCTTATAAAAATACTGCAAATGTTGTTTTGCAAGGTGTTGAAGTAAGAAGGAAGGCTATTGAAGAAGCTGCTCAAAAAGCTGCGGAAGAAGCAGCTAAAAAAGCAAGAGAACTGGAGATGATGGCCAATTTTGAGATAGAACAAAGAGAAGTCTTAAATGCAGGTCAAGAACTCAGAAACAATATGACGCATTTTAGCGGAAGCTTCTTTGAAAGGATAATAAATTTTACAGTAAGGAATAAGCTTAAAATAGCTGCTTGTGCTATACTAGCAGGACTTGCAGTTGTGGCAGGCACTATGTACTCTTACGGAAAAGAAATTGCCACAAAATCCAAGAAGTAATTTTTTTGTGGTGACTTCAATTAAACAGGTTTATTATTTGTTTTGAATAAAATATTACTAAGAGTGCGCTTATAACAAGGGCTGGCCCAAAGGGCATGTAGTAGAAATTACCATATTCTTTGTTTCTTAGATTTCTTAGTATAATAAAAAGGCAAATTAGCAGTATAGTGCATAAAGTTCCAAGGTACCAAAAGTAAAAAATATAATCCGGTTTTATGAAATTTGTCGAAATTATACTAAAAATTAACATTAATAATGCAAAAATATTGAGGTATTGTTTATTCTTTGCATACCTAAACAGTAGTACAGGTATTGCAAAAAATGCTTGAATGACAATACTTATAAAAATTGTCAAAATTAGCATTTTCCAGCCTAAAAGTGCGCCTAAACCCATTGCAATGAGTGTGTCGCCTTCTCCAAAGGCTCTGGTTTTTACAGTAATTGTGCCTATGCGTGCTAAAATTTCAAAAATTAAATAACCTGCTAAAATCCCCAGAATACTGTCTAAAATGCTTATTGAACCGAGTTTTAAAATGTTATATAAAAGTCCTAAGCCAATTAAAATGTAAGTATGCAAGTCAATTATAACTTGCTCTTTAAAGTCTGTTATGCAAATTAAAATAAAGATTGATGTAACTGCCCATAAAATAAGGGTCTTAAGACTTACTCCAAAGTTTAAAAACATAATTAAATACAAAATTGCATTTGCGCTTTCAACAACGGGATATTGAACTGAAATCGGTTGTTTGCAAAATTGGCATTTACCAAGAAGAAAAATATATGAAATTACGGGTATGTTTGTATACCAGTTTAATTTTTTGCCGCATTTGGGGCATTTTGAAGGTGGAAAGACAATGCTTTCGCCGCTTAAGCCTCTAAGTGCGACAACATTTAAAAAACTGCCTATGCTAAGTCCTATAAGGACTGCAAAAAAGCCATAAAGTGCTTCAATGCTCATATTTGTGCATGCCTTTTTTTGTAATTAAGTTAAAAAGCTTATCCAGTGCTTTTTTTAGCTTTCTTGAAACTTGCATTTGCGACATATCAAGCTTTTGCGAGATTTCCCTCTGGTTTAAACCTTCAAAGTAATTTAAAATAATAAGCTGTTGTTCGTCATATTCTAATTTTTTTATTGCTTCATTTAAAATAAGACGATTTTCAAAACTGGTTAGAATGTCTTTTTGACTTTCATCAATCAATCTGTCGCCAAGAGTTGATGTGCCGTTTTCTTCATTACCTAAAATTTGATCAATTGAAATGGCTGTTGTGCGTCTGTCAAGTTCATAGACTTCTTCTATTTTCTTTTCGCTCATTTGCAGTGCTTGCGCAAGTTCTTTATCAGATGGAGTTGTGCCTAACTTTTCCGTTAGCTCCATTGTAATTTTGTGCACACGATATGAGAGTTCTTTTATCTCACGTGGCGCACGGATAATTGTGCTTTTATCCCTTAAATAATGGCGTATTTCACCTGTTATAAGATACGTTGCGTAAGTTCTGAAATTTGAACTTATTTCAGGTTTAAAAAGGTCAATAGCTTTAATAAGCCCTAAAGCCCCAACTTGAGTAATATCTTCAATAGGGTCGGTAGCACGACGGGCAAGCGAGCGTGCGACTTTTTTTACAAGCGGCATATAAGCAAGAACTATAAGCTCACGAAGATGTTTTTTTGTGGCTTCATCTTCAGTTGCTTTATATTCTTCAAGCCACTGAGAAACTCTATTTTCAGGGTCTATTGTATCATTAGTATTTAAGAATTCTTGTGCCATTTAAGTTTTCCGCTTATTTTTTTACTGCAAATTCTGAATCTAGCCTTAAAAATACAGGTTGAATTTCTGATTTTTCAATTAATTTGCCTGTTTTAATCATTTTAGGTTTTAATTCATCAAGTTTCATATTAATATCAATTTTTAGCTGTTTAGCCATATTTGCCGCAATGTTTGGGCAATAAGGATAAATTAAAACTGCAACTTTTGTCATTAAATCAAAAATTGAATATAAAACCTCACCACATTCTTGCATTTTGCCTTCTTTTGCAAGTGTCCAAGGCGCATTGTCGTTTACAAATTTATTTGCTTCATCTACAAGAGAGATAATTTCCCCTGCAGCTTCCGCTAACTCTACTCTGTCAAAGTGGTCTTTAACTTTTTCAATTGTATCAATTGAGGTTTTTGTAAGTGAGTTTTCGCAAATGTGTTCTTCTAAAATATTACCGTCAAAATATTTGCATAGCATATTTAAAGAGCGGTTTAAAAGATTGCCCATGTTATTCGCTAAATCTGCATTTACACGCTCTTTAAAGTCTTCATCGGAATAATTTCCGTCTTTGCCAGAAGGTGCGCTAACACACATAAAATAACGGAAAGAATCGGGCTCTTTTAGTTCAAAAGCGTCCATAACGGTCTTTGGAGAGATGACGTTGCCGATTGATTTTGACATTTTGTTTTTGTCAATTGTTATCCAGCCATGCGCATAAATTGTTTTAGGCAACTCAACTTCAAGTGCCATAAGTATTGCAATCCAATAAATTGAGTGAAATTTTAGGATGTCTTTACCTATAATTTGAAAATCAGCCGGCCAGAAAGTGTTGAATTTTTCATCGCTTTCACCGTTTGGATTGTAGCCTAAAGCTGTAATATAGTTGCTCAGCGCGTCAATCCATACGTAAATTACCTGTGTTGGGTCAGATTTTACTTTAATACCCCAGTTGACGTTTGTTTTAGCACGAGAAACGGAGATATCTTCAATATTTTCAAGCTGGTTTAAAACTTCATTTGCCCTGAATGCAGGCATGATAAAGTCGGGATTTTCCTTGATATGCTTAATTATTGCGTCTTTGTATTTTGTTAATTTAAAAAAGTAATTTTCTTCGCTCACAAGTTCGGGCTTTTTACCGTGAATCGGGCAATTGCCGTTCTCATCAAGGTCTTTTGGACTTAAAAAGCTTTCGCAGCCGCTACAGTATAGACCTTCGTATTTGTGTTTATATATATCACCCTTTTCAAGGAGTTTTTCAAAAATTTCCTGCACGATTTTTGTATGTTCTAAATCGGTTGTTCTTATGAATTTGTCGTAATTTATATCTAAAAGCGCCCATGAATCTTTAAATTTTTGAGAATTTTCATCGCACAATTCTTTTGGTGTAATGCCTAAAGTTGCGGCAGTTTTTTGTATTTTAATACCATGTTCATCTGTACCTGTTAGGAAAAATGCGCTGTCAGTTCTTTGTTTAAAGTGTCTGAAAAGTACATCTGTTAATATTTTCTCAAATGCATGACCTATGTGCGGAGCGCCGTTAACATAGTCTATTGCAGTTGTTACCATAAATTTATTCATAATTTTATTCCTGTTGTCTATATGAAAATTATACAATGAAGATTAAAGTGCGTAAATAAGCTCTTTTGCGTATGGTTTAGATAAGCTTATCTTAACTGCTTGATTAGCTGAATCTATTGCCTCATTTAGCTTTTCATCTTTTACATCATTGTAATACAGTGTTAAAAGAGTTTCTCCGCTTTTAATTTCATCGCCTGTTTTTTTATTTAAAATGCAACCAGCGGCAGGGTCTATGCTGTCTGATTTTTTATCTCTGCCTGCGCCTAAGAGCTTGCATGCGCGTGCTATTTTAAGCGCATCGAGTTCTTCAATATAACCATCTTTTTGTGCCTTTAGTTTATAAGAATTTTCTGCTTGTTTAAATAGAGTGTAATCATTTACTATATCAGGGTTTGCACCTTGATATGCGATGATTTTTTTAAATGTTTCAAGCGCAAGACCTGATTTAATTGCATTGTCAATTTTTTCTTTTGCTTCTTCTTTTGTTTTGCAAAAATCGCCCGCAATAAGCGTTTTTGCAGCTATTTCAAGGGTTACATCATACAGGTCTTTTTGATAATTTCCTTTCAAAAATTCAATACTTTCAATAATTTCAAGGCTGTTACCGATGTGTGTACCCAGGGGCTGTTCCATAGAGCTTATTATGGCGGATATTTTTCTGCCCAAAAGTGCGCCTGTTTCTATCATAAGCTGTGCAAGTTCACTTGCTTCTTCTTTTGTTTTAATAAATGCGCCCGAGCCGTATTTAACATCCAGAACTATTGAATTTGCGCCGCTTGCAATTTTTTTGGATACAACAGATGCACAAATTAAAGACTTATTGTCAACCGTTGCGGTTACATCTCTAAGTGCGTATATTTTGCCGTCAGCCGGAGTTAAATTTGGACTTTGAGAGGATATTGCAGCGTTTATGTCCTTAATTTGTTTCATAAACTCATCTTTTGACATTTCGCATTTAAAATTAGGTATAGATTCAAGCTTGTCAACAGTTCCACCTGTATAGCCTAACCCTCTGCCTGATAATTTAGCGCAAGTTACTCCAAGACTTGCTAAAAGTGGTATAAGAACAATTGTTACTTTGTCGCCAACGCCTCCTGTAGAGTGTTTATCCGCAACAAAGTTACTTATATGGGAAAAATCCAATACTTCGCCGGAATCTACAAAAGCCTGTGTCATCCAAGCGGTTTCTTCTTTATCAAGTCCGCAAAAACATACTGCCATAAGCCAGGCAGACATTTGATAATCTTCAACTTCGCCTTTTGTGTATCCGTTAACTAAAAAATATATTTCTTCTTTTGTATGTTTTTTGCCTTCTTTTTTCTTTTGTATTAAGTCAACAGTTCTCATTTTTACTCCTATTTGTGATAAGGTTCGTTATTTAAAATTTTATAAGCTCTATAAATTTGTTCTATTAGTATAAAAGTTGCCTCTTGATGTAAAAAAGTCATTTTCGACATTGACAATTTAAAGTCTGACAAATCTCTTACTTCCTTGCTGAGCCCCTCTGCGCCACCTATTAAGAAAAGTATTTCATTTGCTATTCCCGAGGTTTCTATCTCTCTTAGTTTTTGGGCAAATTCTTTGCTTGATAACATTTTACCCTCAATTTCAAGCGTAACAATGTATGCCCCTGATTTGTTTTTTAAAAATTCTGAAATATTGGAAACTTCAAGAACCTCTACTTTATTAAGGAGTCTTTTTTTAAATTCATCAATTCCTAATTTAAAGTAGGGTTCTTTAATTTTGCCTTCAAGAATAATTTTTATATTCATTAAACTATTTCTTTGTAACCGTCAGGATTATTTAAAAGGTCATAGTTAATCTCATTTTCATTATCTGCAATAATTGCTGCAACTACAGCGTCAGATGCTACGTTAACTGTTGAGCGTAACATATCTGCAAGTCTTTCAAGTGCAAAGAGGAATGAAAAACCTACGACAAGCTGGTCAGGTGTTAAACCGATACCGTTTAAAACAAGTGCTATGGTAATTAACCCTGCCCCGGGGATACCTGCTGAAGTTGAGGAGGCTATCATTGCAAGTATTGCGATTTGAATTATCATGCCTAAAGAAAGGTCTATACCGTAAGCTTGTGTTAAGAAAATAACCGCAACTGTTTGAACAAGTGCTGTTCCGTCCATATTAAGTGTTGCACCCAAAGGAAGTACAAAAGAGCAAATTTTATTTGAAATGCCACGTTTTTCGCAACATGTAATAGTTAAAGGCAAAGTTGCAGAGCTTGATGCTGTACCAAATGCAACCATAATAGCTTCTGTTATTGCAGTATAGAGTTTGCCAACGGGAACTTTTGAAAATATTTTCATTAACATTGGATAAACAATAAAGAATTGAATTGCAAGTCCCAAGCATATTACAAAGAAATACTTCCAAACCTCAGAGAACATTTCCATACCAAAGCTTGCAACAGAACTTGCAGTCAGCGCAAAAACACCGGGCGCTGCAAGATACATAATCCAGTCTGTTACTTTCATTGTTGCTGCAAATACACTTTCAAAGAAAGAAACAACCGGACGGTTTATTTCGCCGACTTTAGCCAAAGCAATAGCGAAAGTCAAAACAAAGATAATAATAGGTATCATTTGCCCGTTTGATAGTGAGCTAAAAGGATTTGATGGTATCATATTTAAAATCATGCCCGACATATTTGCTCTTTGTTCTGCTATTGCTCCTGCAACAAAACCTTGCATTTGTTGCGCAACGTCAGGATTAATAAAGTTTTGCGCGCCGATACCTGGTTTAAATATTAGTGCGAGCATAGCTCCGATTGTAACAGCAGCAAGGGTGATAATAAAATAGTAGAAAATCATTTTTTTACCGAATTTTGCTAACTGTTTGTTGTCGCCAATATTTGAAACACCTATAACAATTGCGCTTATTACAAGAGGAATAACCACCATTTGAATAATATTTATGAAACCTTGACCAATAAAGTTTAAAACTTTGTGTATTGCGGGATAACTGTCACCAGGAAACAATATTCCGACAATGATACCTGCAATGAGACCGAAGAATATGTGCCAGTTTCGCTTTATGCCCAATAATATGGCTATCAATATCTGCATGTGTATTCCCATTTTATTAATCCTTATCCGCTATTTTTACGACAATAAGTTTAATATTACAACTATTTTTAAACTCTGACAATACATGTTATGTTGTACTTTTGCCTTTCTTCACCTTTTAATCAATATTTAAAAAATCAACTTTTTGGATGATTTATATAACTTTTAAATAAAGCAAAATCAGTTTAACCCGTTAAAAATTAAAAGTAATTGTATTTATTGTTTTTTTAAACACAAGACCTAGAGGAACACGAGATGTTCAAGCAAAAGACTTCTGATAACTCTAATACAGGTTCAATAAAAGAGCCGAATAACTCAATGCAGCTTGCTCAGGCTGCGCATCAGAGATATCTTTTGCACTCTTCAAGTGAAGATCTGACAACTGCCATAAATTACTATATCGAGGCACTTAAAAATAATCCCGATACATCAAGTGCATACTTTAGGCTTGCAAGTCTTTTGCATGATAATGGTCAGATTGGTATAGAATCTGCTGTGGAGCAATGTAGAAAAGCTGTGGAAATAGATTCAAATAACCCTAATGCACATATGTACTTGGGTTATTTTCTTTCTTTGAAGGGTGAATTTGAAGAGGCTAAGGAACAATTTAAAATAGCAATAGATTTAAATCCTTTAAAATCGTCCAGAACAAGACTTGTTTTGGCAATGACCTTGTTGGAAAAAGCTAAAATTAGTAGAAAATCTGTTGCAGAATTTACCTCAGCTTTATATTACATATTTTCCGGCTCACTGTTGTTCTTCTTTGATAAAGCAAGTGTAAAAATGTTTTTTAAAAATGTATTGGATGACATCAGTTTTATCAAATACAGAGCCTTTGGTGAAATTTTAGAAAAAACAAATCAAGATAAAAACGCTTACACTCTATATGCTGACGCTTTGGACAAAACCAAAAACAAATCGGTATTTTATGAGAGAATGGCACAAATAGCAAAGAGGAAAAAAAGGTTTGATGTAGCACTTGAATGTTATCAAAGTTCGGTTGCTCTTTGTGCCTCTAATCCGATGAGAATAGTAAGTGCTATAGAGTTCATCGAGGAATATTATCCTGAAAAGACAGATGAATTGATTGATTTATATACTGTTTTAACAAATCAAAATCCCAATATTTCCAGATGTTATTATGAATTAGGTCATCTTTATTTAAAAAAAGAGGATAAAATCAGTGCAGTTAATGCTTTTAAGCTTGCACTGAAATTGGAAACCGAAAACCCTTTTTATCTGAATGCTCTGGCATTTGCCTATGTGCAACTAGAACAATATGACAGTGCAATAGAGCTATATCAAAAAGCATTAAGTCTTAATCCTGATAATGAGTGGTCGGCAGTTGTAGCGCAAGCACTTGCTGCTATTTATCACCAAATAAAAGGTAATTCCGATGCTGCAATATCGATGTTGCAAAATGCCTTACTTTTAACAAAAGAGAAATCGCAGATTTATCAAGCCATTGCTGATATTTATTATGATACCGAGGATTTGGATAAGGCAATTGAGTACTATAACTATTCTTTGGATGGAGATTGCAATAACCCAAAGGCTTATTCACGTTTAGCTATGGCATATTGGGAAAAAGATTACATAGAAAAAGCTATAATATACTATTCAAAGGCAATAGACCTAGACCCAGAGTACGATATTGCATATAACAATTTAGGCGTTATATTTTTAGACGGTCTGGGTGATTCAAAACGTGCCTTGACTTATTTTGAAAATGCAATAGATATTAATCCGAATTATGTCCTTGCGCACTTTAATATCGGCAGGGCATTTGAGGCAATGGGTCAAAAAATTGACGCAGCGAAAAAATATCAAACAGCAATTAATCTAAATAAAATTAATCCGGAAATTGATTCTCAAATGATTGAAGATATGCTTTACAAGCTTTTTGAAGCTTAATTAGATTGCCTTATGAAAAAAGTTTTTGATTTTTTTAAAAACACTACAGTTAGAATTATAAGTGGCATTTTATTGCTTTTGTTTTTGTTGAGCATATTTCTGTTTTTTGATTTTTACGTAAGACAGCTAAATAAAGGAGTAAGCTTTTATTGGGTGTACAGGGGGGACAAATATTATAAAAATAACAAGACCCAAAAAGCTATTGATTGTTACAAAAAAGCATTGGTATATTACCCTGATCACTACAAGGCAAGATATAATCTTGCAAATATATATGTAGTGTATGAAGATTACTATAGTGCACTTGAACAGTATGCTCGTACTCTTGATATAAAACCAGATTTTATGATAGCCAGAATTGACTATGCTCTTGTTTTATCAAGTGCGACATTTAATCATGACAGAGCAATAGAAGAATATCAAAAAGCGATTGATAAAAAGCCCAAATGGGTTTATATTCCGTTTTTTATAAATAACAGAAAAACATATAAATATAATACAGGAATTGCCTATTACAATATGGGTCTTGCATATCGTGCCAAGTCTTTACTTGTAGGAGAAAATAAGTTTTCTGCAAGACAGTATTTGTATGATGCCATAGATGCTTATAAAAAAGCATTAAAAAACATCAAAAATTATGAAATATATTATAATTTAGGGCTTGCAAATCAACTTTTGAAAAATAATGAAGAAGCAGGGGTTAATTATTGCAAAGCGATAGAACTTGCACCTTTAAGGTATGAAGCACATTATAATCTTGCAATTTTATTGAGAGATATGAAATTATACAGAGATTCGCTTGAAGAGTTTAAAAAAGCAGGGCTTATACTTGACCTAGACGGAGAAAGTACAAAAACCCGCTACATTTATGATGTTTTATCCGATGTTACTCAAAAGATGGTTCAGAAAGGTGATTATAAATATCTTGTCGAACATATTGATGAAAAGGGGTACAAAGATGGTTATAATGAAGCAGAACTGACTTATGTGGGTGGCAAACTTGTCGTAAGTGAGGAGTTTGACCGTGCTGTATTGAAAAATTTCAAGACATGTTCTGCCAAAGTGCATTTTGAAACTATCGAAAAGGAGTAAGATGGATTTTAAGACATTTTATAATTTTATGTTCAAGTTGACTTCCGCTTTTGAAAAATCAAAATGCAGAAATGATTTTGTGCAAGGACTGGAAAGTGCTTTTGCAAAGGTTCTGCAGGTAGAGTATATAAAAATATACACCCTTGATGAGTTTTCGTATGTATTAAAGGATTTTGAAAAACCTTGGGAAAATTTTGCAGACGGTGTTCAAAACCAAAAAATTCAATCTATTTTGAATTCTTTTGTAGGGACAAAAGAAAATGCAAAACTTGAAGATAATGTCATCTATATGCCTATTTTTGATGATACAAAAATTATCGGTGTTTTAAAATTAGCACTGGATAAAAAAATAAAACCTGATAATGATTTTTTTGAAATTGCACAACTGGTTCAAAAACAAATTTCGTATGCAGTTTTAAATTTTAAATCAGGTGAGAAAATGAAGCTCAACACAAAATTTTATAAAACAATCAGAAATATAGCAAAAATTATTGAAACTCAATATGAATTGAGTTATATACTGCCTATTTTGGGCGAAATGATAGACAGTTTTATATATGAACATTTAATATACATATTTATTAAAAGCAAAAATAAAAAAGAATTTAAATTAGTTTGGCCTGCCAACATAAAAGATGTTAAAATTTATGATTACCTTGAAAATTTATCTCCAAAATCAGGTATATTGCTTGAGCGCGAGGGCAAGGTCGGTATTTTTCCTCTTTTGAGCGAACAAAAACTTTTAGGCGCAATTGTTGCTTGCAATCCTTTTGATAAGCTGAATGAAAATGAGATAAATTATTTGGATGAAATTTCAAAACAGGCATCAATTACAATTGAGCGTGCAGGCGAGTACATGAAAATTTTAAAGGATGCCACACTTGATGCTCTAACCGGTCTTAATAATCGCCATCAGTTTGCGCTGAGGTTAAGAGAAGAAACTGCAAGTGCAAAACGTCAGAATACACCTTTGTGTTGTATTATGACAGATATTGATTTCTTTAAAAAGGTAAATGATACCTATGGTCACGCTGTCGGTGATTGTGTCTTAAAAAATGTTGCCCGTACTATAAAGAAAGAGTTAAGAGAAAACGATATTCCATCACGCTACGGTGGTGAGGAATTTGCTATACTTTTACCTCACACCACGTTACAAGAAGCTCAACTGGTTGCACAAAGGCTTAGAATGGCAATAGAAAAGAAAAAAATTAACATAGAAGAATATAATGTTGAAGGGGTTCAACAGTTAAACGTCACTATTTCCGTAGGTGTCAGTTTATATGATAAAAAGATGAAAGACCCGCAGCAGTTGTATCAAAACGCTGATAAGGCATTATATCAGGCTAAAGAAGCCGGCAGAAACCGTGTTATAGTTTATTTTGATTGAAGTTTTTATCTGCAAAGTATTAAGTTTTGTAAAAATATTGAAAAAAATTTAACCTCGGAATATATATTGAATTTGTTTTGAAAAACTATAATACAATTAAAATAGCAGATACCTGAGGTTTGTTATGTTAAGGACGAAATTGAAAAAAATTTATTTTAAAAAGGCGGTAAAGATTAGACACCATGGCAAGTTATACTTTGTAAACAAGGACAAGTTAAACTATATTTTTAACAGAATTGGAGTCTGCAAGAAGTTTGATTTTGTGAATGTTAATTTAAGAGATTATCTGATAAAGAATAAATTTCTCTATACCGAATTTCTTAACTATGTCAGCGATACTGTAAAAACATTCGATAAGTAGTCTATATATTTTGGTTAATTATTTTTTAGACTGCACCGACTGCCGTATTCCGTAGTGCTCCATTCCGCCGGCTCAACGCCGCCGTCATTGGGAGCACCGACTGCCGTATATTAAGTTTTGTTTCAAAAATTTTATACATGGTGTTACAAAATTACTTTTTGAATATAATGGTAGGGCAAAATTAAATAGTACTTTTGGATTATTTTTTAACTTGAAAGGATTTGAAATTATCTTTGTGCTAAGATTTTGCATGTATGGTAGTAAGTATTAAAGGAATTTAAAAATGGCTTTACCAAATGTCGCATATTTCTCAATGGAAATAGCATTAGACCAATCATTAGCAACTTATTCAGGCGGTCTTGGTTTCTTAGCAGGTGCACACATGCAATCTGCAGGTTATCTTCAAATGCCTATGGTCGGTGTAACAATGTTATGGTCATACGGCTATTACGACCAACGTATCAATCAAAATGGCGAGGTTGAAGTTGCATACATTAGAAAGCACTACGACTTTTTGACAGATTTAAATGTTTATACAACAGTAAAAGTCTTTGGCGAAGATGTGAAAGTTAAAGCTTACAGAGTAGAAGGCGACCTTTTCGGTTCATGCCCTGTTTATCTTTTAACAACTGATATTGACGGCAACTCGGAATGGGCAAGAAGAATTTCACACAAATTATATGACGGAGATGAAAAAATCCGTATTGCTCAAGAAACAATTCTTGGTATAGGTGGTGTTAGAATTCTTCAAGAAGTGGGCTATCCGTTTGATTGTGTTCATATGAACGAAGGTCATGCACTTCCTGCTGCTTTTGAACTTTTAAGACAGTATAACGGTGATTTAAATGCAGTTAAAAAGAAAACCGTATTCACAACTCACACGCCAGTTGCTGCTGGTAACGAAGTTCACTGGGTAGATACCCTAATGGAGGGCGGTTTCTTTGCAGGTTGTTCTCGTGAAAAAGCGATTGAACTTGGCGGAGAAAACTTCTCACTAACTGTTGCTGCTCTTAGAATGTCAAGAGTTGCAAACGCGGTTTCTCAGCTTCATGGTTTAGTTGCAAATAAAATGTGGGATTGGGTTCAAGGCAGATGCCCGATTCGTGCTATTACAAACGCTGTTAATCAACACTACTGGCAAGACCCAAGAATTGCTTCTGCTGAATCTTTCCAAGAGCTGCTAGACGCTAAAAAAGAAATGAAAAAGGATTTATTCCAATACATTTCAGATACTCAAGGCAAGAGATTTGACCCCAATGTTCTAACAATCACCTGGGCAAGAAGATTCGCGGATTATAAACGTGCTTGGTTAATCTTAATGGATAAACCTCGTATTGAAAAGCTTTTGAACGAAAACAAAGTTCAATTAATCTTTGCTGGTAAATTCCACCCTGATGATACTATGGGCAAAGAAATGTTTAACAAAATCCTAAAAGAGTCTTACAATATGAAAAACGTTGTAGTTCTTCCCGGTTACGAGTTAGCATTGTCGGCAAAACTTAAAAAAGGTTCTGATATTTGGTTAAATACACCTCTAAGACCTTTTGAAGCTTCAGGTACATCAGGTATGTCAGCTAACTTAAACGGTGCTTTGCACTTTTCAACTTATGATGGTTGGACAGTTGAAGGTACTTTCCCCGGAATCAATGGTTACACTGTTGAATACCCAGGTTTAGACGATGATATTCCTTGGGAAGAAAGACACTGGAAAGATCACCAATGTGTTATGAATACATTGGAAAATGAAATCATTCCAACTTACTATAACAATCCTGATGAGTGGGCAAGATTAATGCGTCAAGCAAAAAGAACTGCTGAAGCATACTTTAACTCTGACCGTATGGTTATTGAATACTATAACCGTGTTTATAAACCAATTGCACACGGTGGTTCTCAAGCTGGTCAAGACGAAGAAGGCTCAGATGCTAAAATTGCAGAAAATCCAAACCTTGATGCTTGGACATTCTCAAACATAAAGTAGTTAAGATATTTTAAAAAATAGCGGGCAGGGTAAAAACTCTGTTCGCTATTTTTGTTTATGATAAAATTTTTATATAAAGTAATAAATTGGAGAAAAAGATGGAAGCTACTAATAACAGCACAATTTCTAGCATTCGAGAGAATAGAATACAAAAACTTAATGATTTAACAGATAAGGGAATTAACCCATACCCTTATTCTTATGATAAAAATATTTCAGCAGATGCACTGCAGAAAAAATATGCTGATCTTGCCGCAGGTGAAGAAACTACTGACACATACAATGTTGCGGGTCGTATAATGGCAATACGCAATACAGGTATGTTTATTGACCTTATGGATGATTCGGGCAAAATTCAAATTTTTTCACATAAGGAAAATCTAGACCCTGATAAAATGGCAATTATTAAAATGTTGGACGTTGGCGATATTGTTGGTTTTTCAGGAGATGTCAGAAGAACTCCCAGAGGCGAGTTGAGCATAAAAGCAAAAGATGTTAAACTGCTTTCAAAATCGCTTTTGCCCTTGCCTGAAAAATTCCATGGCCTAACTGATGTTGAAATTCGCTATCGTCAAAGATATGTGGATATGATTATGAACCCTGAAGTTCGTGATACTTTTAGAAAACGTTCTTTGATAATTCAAAAAATCAGAGAATATCTTTGTGCTCAAGGATTTTTGGAAGTTGAAACACCAATGCTACACGCTCAAGCAGGTGGTGCTTCGGCAAGACCTTTTGAAACATACCATAACGCCCTTGATATGCACATGGTATTAAGAATTGCACCTGAATTGCATTTAAAAAGGCTACTTGTTGGCGGTGTGAGCGAAAAGCTTTTTGAGATGAACAGAAACTTTAGAAACGAAGGTATTGACACTCGCCACAATCCTGAATTTACTATGATAGAGTTGTATCAGGCTTATGTTGATTATAACGATATGATGGTATTGCTTGAAAATCTTGTTTCAAGTGTTGCGCAAGACGTACTTGGTACTATGGTTATTGAATATCAAGGACAAAAAATTGATTTAACCCCTCCATGGGATAGAAAAACCATGCTTGGCGCTATAAAAGAACTTACAGGAGTTGATTTTAATGAATATTTAACTGTTGATGAGGCTGCAAAACAAGCGGAAAAATTAGGAATCGAGGTAGAAGAAAATGACAGTTGGGGTAAAATTCTCGATAAAATCTTTGAAGAAAGAGTAGAGCCAAAGCTTGTTCAGCCTGTTCACATACTTGATTATCCACGTGATATTTCACCTCTTGCAAAAGTTCACAGGGATAATCCACGCTTAACAGAACGTTTTGAAACACGCATTAACGGCTGGGAAATTTCAAATGCATTTTCTGAACTTACCGATCCGATTGACCAGCGCAACCGTTTTGAGGCTCAGGCAAGAGAAAAAGCAATGGGGGATGAGGAAGCTTGCGGAATTGATGAAGATTTTATTTGTGCGCTTGAGCATGGTATGCCCCCTGCAGGTGGTATGGGTATTGGTATTGATAGACTTGTAATGCTCTTAACAAATTCGCCTTCTATCCGTGATGTAATTGCATTTCCAACTATGCGCCCAAGAACATAAAGTTAATATTTCTTAAAAATTGCGGCTATTTTTTTGATTTAGCCGCAACTTTTTTGCTTTAATGTTTTTGTATGTGCAGTTACTAGGTTAGGTATAATTAATGGTTCAGATTTCGCCTGTAGGAAATAATAATCCTTTTTCAATGTTTAAGATGGTTGACCCGTCCATGTCCGCTAGTGCTGCTCCAATAAAAGGTGTTCAAAATGTAAAACAACCAGTTTCGACGCCTGCGTCAGCTGCTCCTTCGGGTAGTTTAACTGATGCTCAAGCTAATATATTAACAAGAGTAAAGAGACCTAATATTAAAATAAACGCTAGGACTGTAGCTATGGGCGCTGCAGTTGTGGCTCTTGCTGGCGGTATACTATATGCTTTTGCAACCAGAAAAACCCCATTTTTTAGAGGAAGAATGCGTACTCCTAGCCCTGTTGGCAATTTAGGAAATGTTAACAATTTGCAAAACCTTACACCTCCGATAAAACCAAGTGCGGAAGCTGCTCAAGAAGTTGTACAAAACCTTACACCTCCGATAAAACCAAGTGCGGAAGCTGCTCAAGAAGTTGTACAAAACCTTACACCTCCGATAAAACCAAGTGCGGAAGTCTGCAGGGAAGTTATGGAGGATTCCAAAGTAGTAAATAATCAGGTAAAGTCAATACCAAAGCAAGTTGCTGACAAATTCAAAGATGTTGGTTTTGTGCTTGCGGCTTTTGGTGTCGGGTTGACAGTGAGAGCCTTTAAAGAAATTGCTGCCACAAACGATACAAAAGCAGCCAAATTACAAAATCAAGTTCTAGAGATGGAGTCTTACATTAAAAACATAGAGATACCATATATTGAACAAGAAGCTGCAGAATATTACGACAATTATATGCAAGATATCACAGGTGTTGTTGACTATTTTGATTTAAAGGCAGACTCATTAAGATATATGTACAACAACGCAGTGCTGGAGTATGACAAACTTCGTGAAGGTAGTTACGTTGAGTATTATGAAAATACTGACAGAAAAAAACTGGTGGTAAAACGCAGGAAAAATGGCAGTACAAGAGTAGAAAATTATGATAAAGACAAATGTAGAGTTGTTAATTATGATAAAAATGGCTCTCCATTTTCAATCGAATTATATATGGGTGAGAAATTAGCTTTAAAAGGCAGATATAAATTTTCTGATGATAAGCAAAAACCTTATTTATCGCAAATGCTTGTTTACACAAGAGGCAGTAGAAGACCAAGTTTAATTGCCTTTAATGAGGAAGCAAAGCCTGAGTTTTATCTTGCCAGAAACAACGATGGCGGATTGATTAAGGCATTTGACATAGATAGCAAGACACTTGATGTAAAAACAGTTATTTTACCTGATCAAAATGGTGAAAAATGGCAAAAAATGTATTCTTATACTAATAACGGTATTTTAAAAAGTGTGTCTGTGATGCCTTCAAATGGACTTCCTGCAAGAAAGTACAACTATGATGAAGGTGTTGTCAGAAGTATGGATTTATATGAGAATTTTAATGAAGCCCCTGTTTTACATGTGCCTTTTGTTGATTTAAATCAGTCGGAATTTATTGAAAAATAGACTTCTCTCAAGCGTTTTTTGCTGATATGCGTATAAAGTTGTGTTGTAACAATACTGGAGTGTCCCAATAATTCTTGTACAACTCTTAAATCTGCACCGTTTTCTAACAAATGTGTTGCAAAAGAGTGTCGGATGGTGTGCGGAGAAATATTTTTTTCAATTTTTTTGCCCAGGTTGTGTATGAATTTGTAAACGTACTGGCGTGTTATCTTTGTTCCGTTAGTTCTTAGAAAAACATATTTGTCATTTTTTTTACCGTAGTCACTTGTTAGAATAATTAACTCTCTTTCTTTCAAGTAGTTTTTAAGTGCATTTTTTGCTTTTGAACCAATAGGGATTATTCTTTCTTTTGACCCCTTTCCCATTGTTTTTATGAAACCTGATTTTAAGTTTACATTCTTTATTTCCAGATTTACAAGTTCGCTAACTCTCAACCCTGTTGCATAAAAAAGCTCAAATAGGGCTTTTTCGGTTGTACTTAAATGTGTAGATAAAAGTTTTTCTATCTCTTTGATACTTATAACTTTTGGTAATTTTTTTGATATTTTTGGTGAATTTAGTGCTAATGCAGGATTTTTTTCAATTATGGAATTTATGCATAAATACCTAAAAAACCCTTTTATAGAGGCTATTTTTCTTACAATACTCACCGGACTGATTCCGCTGGCAGCTAAGTGGCGGTTGAACGAGCTTATGTGAGTACGCTTTATTTGGTTTATTTCTTGTATTTTCATTTCGCTTGACAGGTACTCAAGAAAGGAAAAAATATCATTTTCGTACGCTTCAATGGTATTTTTTGAAAGTGCTCTTTCAACTTCTAAATAGTTAATATAATCAGAAACTGATGTTATATCCATAAATTTATTTTAGCATTTTGTATAAAAAATGCCTCCTTAATTTATTGGAGGCATTTTTTATACAAATAAATCCTTTTATATTCTATTCTTCGGGTTTAAGAACTCCGGAATATCAAGCAAGCTATTTGCAGCAGCCTCACGATTTTGGTTGTCTTGTGAACTGCTTGAAGTATTTGAGGATGAACCGCCAATTGTGCCGAAAGACAAACCGCTTGTATTTGTTCCGCCAAAGAAACTTGCTGCCGACAATTTCAAATCATCTTTGGTTGTCACAGTATCGCCATTTTTAAGTTCAAAACCTGTGGCGATAATAGTAATCATAATTTCGCCTTGTATTCTATCGTCGATTACAGAACCAAAGATAACTTCGGCATCATCAGAAACGGCATCATGTATAACGCTTGCAGCTTCGTTAACTTCATGAAGTGTCATATCTGGACCGCCTGTTACATTCATTATGATGCCTGTAGCACCATTAATTGATGTTTCAAGAAGTTTTGAATTAATAGCAAGTTTAGCAGCTTCCATAGCTCTGCCTTCACCGGATGATTTACCGATACCCATTAGAGCTGAGCCTGAAGATTGCATAATTGTTTTGACATCTGCAAAGTCAACGTTAATTAAGCCGGGAACGGTTATGATATCTGAAATACCTTGAACACCGCAAAGAAGAACTTCATCAACAACGCTGAATGCATCGCGCATTGTTGTTCTTCTTTCAACAACTTCAATTAATTTGTCGTTTGGTATAACAATTAGAGCGTCAACATTTTCTTTTAATTTTTCTAAACCTTGAAGTGCTTGTGTCATACGACGTTTACCTTCAAATTGGAAAGGCTTTGTAACAACGCCAATCGTAAGTGCGCCAAGTTCTTTTGCTATTTTTGCAACAACAGGAGCAGCACCTGTACCTGTTCCACCACCCATGCCGGCTGTTACAAACACCATATCAGAACCATCAAGTGCGACAAGTAAATCCTCCCTTGACTCTTCCGCAGCCTTTTCGCCGATTGATGGGTTGCCGCCTGCACCAAGTCCTGCTGTTAACTTTGCGCCCAGCTGAATTTTTTTGGAAGCGGATGACATTTCAAGAACTTGAGCATCTGTGTTCATTGCCCAAAACTCAACGCCTGATAAACCGGCTTTAATCATTCGATTAACAGCATTACCGCCACCGCCGCCTACACCTATTACCTTTATATTTGCCTGTGAAGCATATCTGCTATAGTCAGATGCTTGTCTGTCGTAATTGTCTAATTTAAACTTTTCCACTTAAATGGCCCCCATTTATTTTTCATTGTTAACTTTACTATATTTTAAAAGCATTTATATGTAAAGCGTTACTAATGAAATTATCCACCAATGTTAACATAAATTCAATTAAAGTTTACAGAATTTAATTTTTTCCCTTTTTGTGCGTACAATTTTTTTATGAATTTTACTTAATATTTTGCAATATATACTAAAATGTGGGTTTTATTTATTGTATATTCTAAAATTATGGAAGAAAAAATTTTTGTAGCTGGACATAGGGGACTTGTTGGCGGAGCAATTTTAAGAGAGCTTGAAAGTAACGGGTATACTAATTTTGCACTGAGAACACATAGTGAGCTTGATTTAGAGGATGCCAAAGCGGTTGAAGATTTTTTTGAGAGCGAAAAACCCGGTTGGGTATTTTTGGCAGCGGCAAAAGTTGGTGGAATATACGCTAATAATACATATCCTGTTGATTTTTTGCTTAAGAATTTAAAAATTCAAAATAATATTTTTGAAAGTTCATTTAAACATAAAGTTAAAAAATTTATGTTTTTAGGTTCGTCTTGTATTTACCCTAAAAATGCTCCACAGCCTATTAAAGAGGAGTATTTACTCTCATCAAAACTTGAACCGACAAATGAGCCCTATGCTCTTGCAAAAATTTGCGGTATAAAGCTTGCAAATGCCTACAACAGGCAATTCGGTACAAATTATATTTCTGTTATGCCCTGCAATTTGTATGGAATTGGGGACAATTATCACAGCGAAAATGCTCATGTCGTACCTATGCTTATAAGAAGATTTCACGAAGCAAAACTGCGTGGCGACAAAAAAGTAACTGCCTGGGGTACGGGTACTCCGCTTAGGGAATTTCTTTTTTCTGATGATTTGGCTCGTGCTTGTGTTTATTTAATGGAAAATAAAAATGCTGATGAAATAGGAGAGTTTATAAACATTGGCTCGGGCAAGGAAAAAACTATAAAAGAAATTGTTGAGTTGATTAAAAAGACCGTTGGATTTGAGGGTGAAGTTATTTGGGATAAAACAAAACCTGATGGTACGCCAAGGAAATTAATGGATGTATCAAGGATTAATGCTCTTGGCTGGAGCGCTCAAGTTGAGCTTGAAGAAGGTTTAAAAATTGCTTATCAGGATTTTTTAGAGAGATATCCAGATTAAGATTTTATAAAACCCTTTGACTATTTAGTTAAAACATTGCATAATAAGCTCATTATTTGTTGCGTACATTAAATAGGAGTGAAGGCAATGTGTTACATACCGGAGCATGGAAAAACCCTTAGTAAAGAAGAAATTAAGAAAATCATCTGCGAAAATGACATTCATTTTATCAGATTGCAGTTTGTTGACATTAACGGTAATGTAAAAAACCTTTGTGTTCCATCATCTCAAATAGATAAAGTTTTAAATAATGAGTGTATGCTTGACGGCTCATCAATTAAAGGGTTTAGAAGTATAGAAACTTCTGATATGTATTTTTACCCTGACCTTGCAACTTTTGCAATTTTGCCATGGAAGGAAATGGGCGGGAGAAATGTTGCAAGAATAATTTGCGATATATATAACGCTGATGGTACTCCTTTTGAAGGCTGTCCTCGTTGTAACTTAAAAAGAGTTGTAAAAGAAGCTCTTGATATGGGCTACACACTAAATGCCGGTCCTGAGGCAGAGTTTTTCTTGTTTAAAAAGGACGAGCATGGAAAGCCTACGCTTGAAACACACGACGATGGTTATTATTATGATGTTGCACCTATTGATAAAGGTGAAGACATAAGGGCGCAAATGGTGGAAGTGTTGCAAAAAATGGGTTTTGAAATTGAAGCCAGCCACCATGAAGCAGCTTGCGGTCAACATGAAATTGATTTTAAATATGCTGATGCAATTACAACGGCTGATAATGTGGTTACTTTTAAATATGCAGTTAAAGCAGTGGCCGACAAGCATAATTTGCACGCTACTTTTATGCCTAAACCTATATTTGGTGTTAATGGTTCCGGCATGCACTGTAATGTTTCTTTGTTTAAAGACGGTAAAAACGCTTTTTATGATGAAAACGCACCATATCAACTATCAAATGAGGCTATGTATACAATTGGTTCTTATTTAAAACACGTACAAGAATTTACAGCAATTTGCAACCCGCTTGTTAACAGTTATAAGCGTCTTGTTCCAGGGTATGAAGCTCCTGTTTATTTGGCATGGTCGTTAGCTAACCGTTCTGCCCTTATAAGAGTTCCTGCAAAACGTGGTAACGCTACAAGAGTCGAATTGCGCTCACCTGACCCAAGTTGTAACCCTTATCTTGTTTTTGCAGTACTTTTAACTGCAGCATTAGAAGGTATTAAAAATAAAATTGAGCCTCCAAAACAAAGGGAAGAAAATATCTATGAAATGAGCGAAACACAAAAGAAGGAAAAGGGTATTTTAGCTCTTCCGGGTAGTTTAAACGAAGCTCTTTATATGATGAAAAAATCGGAACTTGTTAAAAAGGCTCTTGGAGAGCATATATTTAATGAGTTTTTATCTTCAAAAGAAAAAGAATGGGATAATTACCGCATTCGTGTGACAGATTGGGAATTGAAACATTATATGTAGTAAAAAACCCCGCACTAAGCGGGGTTTTAATATTTATTTTAGGGCATCTGCGCCTGAAACAACTTCGTTTAATTCCTGTGTAATTTGAGCTTGACGGGCTTTGTTGTAGTCAATTGTAAGCACTCTTATCATTTCCTGAGCGTTATTTGTTGCAGCACTCATAGCAGTCATTCTTGAAGCGAGTTCTGAGGCTTGCGCTTCCAAAAATGCTTGAAAAATGATGTTTGCAATATACATAGGAACTACTTTTTGTAAAATTGAACATAAATCAGGGATAAATTCTGTCAGCGGGTCTATTTTATGCACGCTTTCCCTATGGGTTACTTTATGTTCTTCGTCAAATTCTTTTTTATGAAATTCTTTAACAACTACAGGTAAAAGTGTCCACTTTTCAACTTTGTAGGTCATCATATTCTGGTATCTTGTTGTAATTAATTCAATTGAATCAATTTCGCCATTAACATATTCTGCTGCTAAGTCTTCAGCCAAAACAAGCGAACTTGCTGAATCAGGGTTATCCATAAGACTTGCATAGACACTTTTAATTTCGAAATTAAGGCTTCTTGTTGCATTTTTAAGTGCGGCATGGGCTTTTTGCCCTACAAGATAGAGTTTTACTTTTTTACCTTCTTCAAGTGTTTTTTTAATTTCACTTAAAGTAAATCTTACTATGTTTGCACTGTATGCTCCTGCAAGACCTTTATTGGATGACATTACAACAAAGCCGACAGTCTTAATTTCCCTTTTTTCGAGCAATTTAGGATAATTATCTATTGCACGTTCAGTTTTTACGGGTTCAAAATTGCCGCCTGATGTTGCTTTAAAGACTCTTGTGAACATTTTAAATAGTTCAAATGTAAAAGGGCGCGACATCTTAACGGCATTTTCGGCTTTTTTAACTTTTGCCGCTGCAACCATTTTCATTGCACGTGTTATTTTTTGAGTGTTTTGTACGCTTGTTATTCTGTCTTTTATGTTTCTTAAATTTGACACTTTTAATCCTTTTTAAAGATATTTTCTTTAAATTTCTTTAGATGATTTTTTAAATTTTCTTTGTCATTATCATCTAAAGCTGCACCGTTATTTAATTTAGTTTCAAGTTCAGCCATGTTTGAAACAAAGTATTCAAACCATTGATTTTTGAAGTCTTGAATATCTTTGTTTTCAACATCATCAAGAAAACCTTCATTGCCTGCAAAAAGTATTGTTACTTGTTTTGCGACACTTAGAGGGTTGTATTGAGGTTGAATAAGAATTTGTGTTAATTTTTCACCCTTTAGCAATTGTGCACGTGTTGCGGGATCTAAGTCTGATGCAAATTGTGCAAATGCTGCAAGTTCTCGATATTGTGCAAGGTCAAGACGCAATTGTCCTGCAACCTGCTTGATACCTTTGGTCTGAGCGGCACCGCCAACACGAGAAACGGAAATACCTGCGTTTATTGCCGGTCTTTGACCTGCGTTAAAGAGGTTTGACTCAAGGAATATTTGACCATCAGTAATTGAAATCACGTTTGTTGGAATATAGGCTGATACGTCCCCTGCTTGTGTTTCGATAATTGGCAAAGCTGTGATTGAGCCGCCGCCAAGTTCATCTGATAATTTACAAGCTCTTTCCAATAATCTTGAGTGAAGATAGAAAACATCCCCGGGGTATGCTTCACGTCCCGGTGGTCTTCTTAAAAGCAAACTCATTGCACGGTATGCCTGTGCGTGTTTTGTTAAATCGTCATATACAATAAGTACGTCTTTTCCTTGTTCCAAGAATTCTTCGCCGACAGCGCAACCTGCAAAAGGTGCAATATACTGTAATGGTGCACTTTCATTTGCTGCAGCTGAAACAATTATTGTATATTCCATAGCGCCGTGTTCTTCAAGAGTTTTTGCTAACTGCGCTACAGTTGAAGTTTTTTGACCTATGGCAACGTAAATACATATTACATTTTGCCCTTTTTGGTTTAGTATTGTATCTATTGCAATAGCTGTTTTACCTGTTTGTCTGTCGCCAATAATTAATTCCCTTTGACCTCTGCCTATTGGTGTAAGCGCATCAATTGCAGTTAGACCTGTTTGTAGAGGTTGATGAACTGATTTTCTTGTAATAATACCCGGGGCAACACGCTCAATGGGTCTTGTTTTTGTGCTTTCAATATCGCCTTTGCCATCGATTGGTTTACCTGTCGGGTCTATAATTCTTCCTATAAGTCCTTCACCAACGGGAATTGAAGCGATTCTTCCGGTTGATTTAACTTGCATACCCTCTTTAATTTTTGTATATTCACCTAAAATTACGACACCAACGTTATCTTCTTCAAGGTTTAAAGTAATTCCAAGTGTTCCTTCTCCGTCTTGAAATTCAACAAGTTCTGATGCCATAACATTTTTAAGTCCATATATACGAGAAATACCGTCTGATATTTCAAGAACGGTTCCGACGTTTGAAACTTCGGTTACAGATTCAAAGTTTTGAATCTTTTCTCGAATAATAGAGCTGATTTCATCCGGTTTAATTGCTACCATATTATTTCCTCTTATTTTATTATTGCGTTTTTAAATTTATTTATTTTTCCCTTAACTGATGTATCAAAGACATCATCGCCCATCTTATAAACAAGACCCGCTATAATTTCATCCTTTACATCGTAGTTTATGATTATTTCTTTGTTTAATATTTGCGATAATTTATTTTTTATTTGTTCTTTATAATTATCATCAAGCTCAATTGCAGATATGATTTCAACTTTTGAAATGTTATTTATTTTATCCAGTAAATTGTTATAGATTTTTATTATTTCAAAAATTAAATCAAAACGATTTTTTCTGACGAGCAGTTTTAAGAAATTTCTGATTATTTCGTTTGTATCATTGATAAAAATGGCATCAATGACTGCTTCTTTGTCGTTAGCTGAAATTATCGGGTTAATAAGTGCCTGATACAATTCCTCAGACGAGCTTAAGATTATTCTTATATTTTCAAGATTTTGGTATATAACGCTGTTGTCGAGCTTGTTTTCATTATTCAGCCCGATTAAAGATTTTGCATATCTTGTTGCTATTGATTGATTTTCGCTTTTATTCATTGGTTTTTAACCTGTCGAGTTCATCTATGCTTTTTTGTATAAAATCATTATGGTATTGAGGTTTTTGCTCTAATGTGTTTATAATATGACTTTTTGCAACTTCTAAAGATGCAAGTGCAGTCTTTTGTGTAAGATTTAGAGCGATTTTTTTACCTTCAGATTCTATTGTTTTTTTTGCGTTTTGCTCAATGCTTTTAACTTGCGTATTTGCATCTTGCATTATTTTCTCGCCTATTAGTTTGGCGCTTTTTTGTGCATTGTCAAAAATTTCTTTTACTTCATTTGCGATATTTTTTGCGGTTTCATTAGCTACTTTAAGTTCTTTTTGAGAGTTTTCTCTTTCTAAATCTGAACTTTCAACGTTTTCTTTTACCTTTATACAGGCTTTTTCTATAAGACTCCCAACCTTAAAAAATTTAATTGCAAAAATTATTAATCCTAAAAGGATTAAAAAGTTAAAAGCATTCGATTTTACAATGAGTGTCCATATTTCCATAGAATTATTCCTGCATTATTTTGTCAACAATGGCATTGTCAACTTCTGTAATTTTTTCATCAGGATTTAAGAATTTGTCGCTAATTAATTGCGCAAGACCTTTAATCTCGCCTTTTAGGGCATCTTTTGCCTGATTACTTTCATTTAGTGTCTGCAATCTTTGTGCTTCGATGTTTTCCTTGGCTTGTTTTTTTGCATTAGATGTAATTTCATCTTTTTTATTTTTAGCCGAATTTACTTCTTTATCGACTTGTTCTTTAGCATCAAATTTTGCTTTTGAGAGTTTATCTTTTCTGTCTTGTAAAATGGCTTTTGTTTTTTGGGCATTATTTTTTGCTTCATCATAATTATCGTCAATATATTTTTTACGTTTTTCAACGATATCATTTATGGGTTTGTATAAAATGATATTCATTATAAATGTAAAAATTATAAAGCTTATGAATGCAACTATAAAAGTGCCGTTGAATTCCATTTTTTAAGACTTGCCTTTCTAATTAACCCAAAAGTTGAAGTGCTATAAACAAAGCATAAATTGCTGTTGCTTCAGCAAGACCAAGACCGATAATGAAGTTAATAAATGCTTTACCTGCAATTTCAGGTTGTCTTGCCATAGATTCAAGCATACCTTTTGTTGCAATACCAATACCAATACCGCCGCCTATTGCACCAAAGCCGATTGCAATACCTGCGCCTAATTTGCTAAATGCTGCAACTTCAGTTGCTAATTGTTCTACTGCCATAGTTTTCTCCTTTATTTTTATTCTTCTTTATTTACCGCTAAAGCTATGTAAGTTGTTGAAAGCAGTGTGAATACCAGTGCTTGAATTAATGCTACAAAAATTTCAAATGCCATAAACGGCAGTGGCACAAAATATGCACACATGCTTGCAAAAGTGAAAACCAGAATTTCACCTGCTAAGATGTTTGCAAAAAGTCGCAGTGCAAGTGAAAATGGTCTTACAAATAATTCCAGTAAATCAACAAGTGCAATCATTATGCCGTCGATTTTAAAGTTATGTATGAAAAACTTAAAGCCTTTTGTTTTAATTCCGTAGAATATATAATAAATTGACACTACAATTGCCATTGCAGCAGTCATATTTATGTCGTTATTAGGAGAGGCAAGTTCACCCTGATGTAAATGTATGAGCCTCCAGGGCAGTTGTCCTATAAGGTTTGCAGTTAGGATAAACATAAAAAGGGTAAGTAAAAGCGGTAAGTGTTTTGCACCTTCTTTTTTGCCCATATTTGAACTTGCAATATCTGAAAAATAACTGATTATTCCCTCAAAAACAACTTGCAACTTATTTGGAATTAATGATAATTTTCTTGTTGCAATAAATGACACAATTATAAGCAATGCCATAGTAAACCACATTGTTATCAAAGTGTCTAAATTAACATTCATACCTAGAATTTGAGCGTTTAAATGCTCTGTCATGATATTGCCCTATATTTGCTTCTTGTCCAATAATACACTTAAAGGCAATATTTGTTTTGGTCTGTTTGGAGGAAAAATTAAAAAAAATCCTCCTTTTGAAATTTAGGAGGATTGACAAAAGCAAAAATGCTTGCGAAATTTTGCTTAAAACCCTTTTTTAAATCTTTAGATCTAGTTCTTATTATCCGCCCCAAATGCCCTAAAATTAAATCTTTCAATTGATGAATAAATCATCTTAAGAGGGTATATATAAAATTGTAAGGGGTAAAAAATAGCCCGTTGAGTGTAAAAAAATAAATTTTATTAGGGATAAAGCGGAGGATAGTATGAGGAGAGCTGATTTTAAAAGAAAGACAAGAGTTATTGTAGTTGACGATAATTATGATCATGCATCAGGAATTCGTGAATTAATTAACCTTGAACAAGATTATGAAGTTATTGCAAATGCAGGAAATGTAAATGTTGCAGTTTCTCTTATTAAAAAATATCAGCCTGATATTGTCTTAATGGATATCAACATGCCCGAGATTGACGGTATTACAGCTATATCCGAAATTGAAAAGCTTGGCTTAAAAACCAAAATAATAGCTCTAACCGGATATGATGAAGCTGACTTGATTTATAGAGCGATGAAAATTGGTGCCAGGGGCTATGTTTTAAAAACGATGGCGTCAGCACAGCTTATTCGCGCGTTGGATGAAGTTTCTATGGGCAAGGTTTACCTCCCTTCTATTCTTTGCTCAAAGTTCTTTGAATATTTTCAAGCTGTGGAAAGAAACGGAAAAATTTGCGGTGCACAAGATGATGAGGAAAACCTTCTCAACTATCTTACAAAACGTGAAAGTGAAGTTCTGGGGCTTCTTACTGAAGGAATTACATATAAAGGTGTAGCACAACAACTATTTATTTCAGAGACTACAGTTAAGACACATGTTAACAATATTTTCCAAAAATTACAGGTTAATGATAGAACACAAGCTGTGTTGTATGCAATAAACAAAGGCTTTAGCACCGGTAAAAAAGCAAAAATAGCCTAATTGCGTGCAGACAGAGCTAAAAATGGTGAGTTTTATAAATGTTTAGACACAATAAGAAAAATCTTAATGGTTTTTTAGAATCCGAATATGAAAATAATGAGGAGCTGTTTTCCAGAAGAACGGTAATTGGTCTCATTCGCAGTTTGTTGGAACCAATTGCGGCTAATAATGCCAAGTCGCTAATATTTACCAGATTTAAAAATACAAACAGTATTGAAGGGATTGTGAAAAGACTTGAGTACTGTTCCAATGTTGAAATGTTTAGTTTTCTGGACTATGACAATATAATTAAGGATGATTTTGTAGAAACAGAATTTTTGATTATAACGTCTCACAGATATAATGCTGTTTTATTATGGGATTATTCAAATTCAAAAAATAAGAACGAAACAAAGCTTTATATTAAAGTAAACTCGAAGAGTGTAAATGAAATTTTTGAAATTGTAAAAAGTCGTTTAAAAAATAACTTTGATGAAAAATTTTACTCATTTCGTCCCGAACGTCGTGAAAATGCTATTTTGAACGATGCTATTTTTAATATTTTGAAAATGTTGAACGAAAATGTGAAAGAGAATGAGTTTAACTTAAAAGAACAAGAGGTTATAGCAACAAGACTGCAAACACAAAATTCATTAGACGAGATCAATGCTAATATACGTTACTGTTGTCATGAAATTAAAAATCAGCTTAGCGTACTTGATATTTATACAAAAATTCTCGAAAGGAAATTCGGAGAAGATAATAATATAGGGCTTATTCAGAAATCTATTTCCTTAATACGCATGCAATTGGATGACCTAAGAGCAAGTGACAATTTGAACTTTGAGGAAAAAGATTTGAAAGAAGTAATTAAAAATTCTATAAATATTTTTGATAAAATTCTGCCTGAGCGCAACAATAAAATCAAATTTATTGACAATATTAAAGGCAGAGCGGTTGTTTTTATCGACGAAGAAAGATTTTTTGCAACATTAAATAACATTGTTAAGAATGCTGATGAATCAACTCAAGATGACGAGATTGAGATAAGAATTGAGGCAGATGAAAAATGTGCAAAAATATTTATAAAAAATCATGGTGAAAAGATAGACGAAGAAATTCAGACTAAACTTTTTACAGAAGGATTTTCTACAAAGAAAAACGGTTGGGGTCTTGGGTTGAATATCTGCAAAAAATATCTTGCGGCTCAATTGGGCTCAATTTCACTCGTTAAGAGTGATGATAATGAAACAGAATTTATGGTAACAATTCCTTTGTCGCAAAAAGCTGTAAGCTAGGAGGACCAACATATGGATTTAATTAACAACAGAACAAGAGAAATAGCAGCACTTGCGCTCGATGGATTGTATCAACGTTCAAGGGCAATTTCGGCCAACACTGTTAATGCTACTACCCCTGGGTATCAGAGAAAAGACGTAGCTTTTGAAGATCAAATTCAAGATATGATTGAAAGAGAGGACTTAAAAGAAAAAATTAAAGCTCAAAATTCTCAAAAAATAGTGGAAAACCCTGTTGAAGCGTTAAAAAAACAAGATCCTGCACAGATTGCTTTTTTAAGAAGCTCTGTTAATAACGGTTTTAGCCCTGAAATTTTAGCTGATTATTCCGATCCGATAAGTGCTGATGGAAATAACGTTAATCTTGAAGCAGAGATGATGGATGAAGCCAAAACCGGTACACAATACACAATACTTTCAACCCTTATGTCAAGGTCTTTTCAGAGTTTACAAAACGTAATTAAGGGTCAATAAAGGAGGTAGTAAATGAGTTTTGAT
>CASEEG010000061.1 GCA_949286885.1 uncultured bacterium | reverse complement strand
ATTTATGATCATAAATGCTCATGGAATGTTCTTGAAATAACATCTACCTGTTGTGCTCTTGTTAGTTTTATAAAGTTTACAGCATAACCTGAAACCCTTATTGTGAGCTGCGGATAGTTTTCAGGATGATCCATGGCGTCAATAAGCGTTTCTCTGTCTAAAACGTTAACGTTAATATGCTGACCCATATTTGTCATATAGCCGTCAAGCATACCTTTTAAATTGTTAATTTTTTCATCCTCAGTTTTTCCAAGTGAGTTTGGAATAATGGAGAATGTATTTGAAATTCCGTCTTTTGCGTGCTTGAAGGGCAGTTTTGCAACAGAGCACAGAGATGCAAGCGCGCCACATTCATCTCTTCCATGTAGCGGGTTAGCACCGGGAGCAAAAGGAACATTTGCTTTTCTTCCGTCAGGGGTGTTGCCTGTTTTTTTACCGTAAACTACATTTGATGTAATTGTAAGAATTGACTGAGTTGGGATTGAATTTCTATATGTCGGCAATTTTTCAATTTTGCTCATAAATCTTTCTACAAGTTTTGTTGCAATTTCATCAACCCTATCATCATTGTTACCGAATTTCGGGAAATCGCCTTCAATTTCAAAATCAACTGCAATGCCTTGTTCGTTTCTGATTGGTTTTACTTTTGCGTACTTAATAGCGCTTAGCGAGTCTACAGTTACAGAAAATCCTGCGATACCACAACCCAATTTTCTTACAACATTTTGGTCCATTAGCGCAAGTTGTGCTTTTTCGTAGTAGTATTTGTCGTGCATATAATGAATTATATTGAGTGCATTAACATAAGTTGTAGCAAGCCATTCCATCATAGCGTCAAATTTTTCAATTACTTCATTATAATCAAGATATTCTGATGTTATTTGCTCAAAACCGTTGGCAACTTTTACAAATGACTTTTCATCGACACCGCCGTTAATTGCGTATAAAAGTGCTTTTGCAAGGTTAGCACGCGCACCAAAGAATTGCATTTCTTTGCCGATAATCATAGGTGAAACGCAACATGCAATACCGTAGTCATCTCCAAACATAGGACGCATCAAATCGTCATTTTCATACTGAATTGATGACGTATTAATTGAGAGTTTTGAACAGAATTTTTTAAAGTTGTCAGGTAAATTTACAGACCACAAAACTGTCATGTTTGGCTCGGGCGCAGGTCCTAAATTAGTCAGTGTATGTAACATACGGTAGCTGTTTTTTGTAACAAGCGTTCTGTTATCATCACCCATACCGCCAATTGACTCTGTAACCCAAACAGGATCACCACTAAAGAGTTCATTATACTCCGGAGTTCTCAGGAAACGAACCATTCTTAATTTGATGATAAAATCATCCATTATCTCTTGAGCTTCCTGCTCGGTCAATGTGCCGTTTTTAATATCTCTTTCACTGTATATGTCAAGGAAAGTAGAAACTCTGCCAAGCGACATTGCAGCGCCATTTTGGTCTTTAATTGCAGCCAAATATCCAAAATATGTCCACTGAACAGCTTCGCGGAAATTTTTAGCAGGCTGAGAAATGTCATAACCATAAGTTTGTGCCATTGTTTTCATTGCCTCAAGTGCCAAAATTTGCTCCGAGAGTTCTTCTCTTTCGCGAATAATATCAGAGGTCATGTTAAGTTTATCAGATGAAGATTTTTCGGCTTGTTTTTCTTCGATAAGTCTGTCTATACCATAAAGAGCAACACGTCTGTAGTCGCCTATAATTCTTCCTCTGCCGTATGCATCTGGCAAGCCTGTAATAATACCACTTTTTCTGCAGGCACGAATTTCGGGAGTATATGCCTGAAAAACGCCTTCATTGTGTGTTTTTCTGTATTTTGTAAAAATTTCTTTTACTTTTTCATCTTCTTTGAGACCGTAAGCCTCACAGGAAGCCTCAACCATTCTGTGGCCACCCCAAGGCATTATTGCGCGCTTGAGAGGTGCATCGGTTTGCAAACCTACGATACTTTCATTTTCTTTATCAATATATCCTGCTGCGTATGCGTCAATTTGAGACGGAGTTGATACATCAGCATCCAAAAGTCCGTTATTCTCGTTCTCTTTTTTCATAAGTGCTTTTACTTTTGTCCAAATGCTTATTGTTCTGTGTGTCGGGCAGGTCAAAAAGCTGTCATCCCCGTGATATGGTGTATAATTATTTTGAATAAAATCAACTACATCAATTGAATTTTGCCAAGCACCACCTTTGAAACCTTGCCAAGCAGGCGAAGTTCTTTCTAGTACAGTTTGCATATTTCCTCCTTATAATAAAATGTTTTGTTGTTAATGACGCTACATGCGGCCAATAAGATTATATTTTAGTATTTTTATCCTGTCAAATCAGTCAGATAAACTTTTTTATTGTTTTTATTACATTTCTTAATATTTCAAAAAAATTTCTAAACTTTTTACATCAGATTGCCGAATAAAAAAAATGTGTAGAAAAAACTAGAAAAGGATGGCACTATGGGAACTAATGTTAATTTAGATGCAGCTTTAAAACTTATCGCCGAAAATGCTAACTTTTTAAACAGTGCAGGCGATAGTTTTAAAGAAGGCGAAACACTGCAAAAGGTACTGTTTGTAAACAACGGTTCAAATGTTTATGACAGCTTTATCGTACAAGATGAGTCGGGTGATACTTACAAGATTTCTGCAAGTGAACTGGAAAACATATTAACTGATGAACAATTCGATGCTCTCGTTAATGCAGGTTCAGGAAACGAAATTAATCAAAATGCCCAAGAAAATGTAAATGCAATTGATGTTTCATTAAAAACGGATGCAGTACAACCGACTGAAACGGTAGCTGATCCTGCTAATGTCGAAAATGCTCCTGCAGTT
>CASEEG010000060.1 GCA_949286885.1 uncultured bacterium | reverse complement strand
TGCAAGATGGTTGCTTAGTTGGATACAAAATGCCATTGCCTCGGGTTGTGCAAGTTATGGCGATTTTTTGCCGCATAAACATCAGCTCGCAAAATATTTAGGTGTTAGCGCAGGCACATTGCAAAATGCAGTCAGATATTTACAAGATATGGGCTATTTGGAGTCCAGACAGTCTGTCGGTACTATGCTCAAGAATCCTCAAATGCAGGACAAATTTTTTGAAAAGCCCTTTTCAAAAAAAGATAGAGCAGTTGTGCTTATAAAAAAATATGTTTTGGATAATAAAATTAAAATTGGGGCAAAATTACCTAGCGTAAAGGAATTATCAAAGCTAACATCACTTGGTGAAAATACCGTAAGATTGGCATTAGACAGTTTAGTTTGCGAAAATTTCTTGTGTGTTTCAAACTCGTTTCCAAATAAGGCTCATTGGTTTTATAAGACGGAGTTTAATCAGAACGATTTGCAAATTCACGATAATAGTCTTGTTGATATAATTGCGAAAAAGATGAGTGATTATATAGTTAATAATTATCAAATTGGCGAGAAAATACTTTCTAATGATAAATTTGCTGCTATTTTTAATGTAAGCATAAGAACAGTGAATGAGGCTGCTAAAAAGTTAAATAAGCAAAAAATAATTCTTTCTCGTCGAGGTCAATACGGTACAATTTTTATCAACAACCCGAAAAACATTAAAACCCATATGCAAAGAGAAGAAAAATCACTTTTTATGAGCAAAAGCCAAAAGGAGGTTTTGGAAAAAAATTATCTCTACAGTTGGGAAAAGGCTCTTGACGCTCTTGAAAAATATATAATTAAAAATTGTAAAATTGGTGATAAAATTCCTCCTATGCGCGATTTAGCAGATATTCTTAATGTAAGCACCAACACTATTAAACATGCAATTTCAGTGCTTTGCGAAGAAGGTTATTTGATTGCGCAAAGGGGTAAATATGGTGGTGTTTTTATTTTGGAAATGCCGCAAGAAAACTCCGGGGCCTTTACTTGGTTGGCGCTTAATCCTAATGTAGTCAAAATAAAAAAAGATTAATTATTCTTCATTCAGACTTAAAACCGCCATAAATGCTTCTTGAGGAATTTCAACCTTTCCTACGGATTTCATACGTTTTTTACCACGCTTTTGTTTTTCCAACAATTTTCTTTTGCGTGTTATATCGCCACCGTAGCATTTATCAAGTACATTTTTTCGCATTGCCTTTATTGTTGTTCTTGCTATTATCCTGCCACCTATTGCTGCTTGAATTGCAACTTCAAACATCTGACGCGGAATTATTTCTTTTAATTTTGTAGCAAGCTTTTGTCCTATATTGTACGCACTGTCTTTATGACAAATTACAGATAATGCGTCAACCATTTCACCGCCTAAAAGAATATCCATTTTTACAAGGTCAGAGCGCTTATATGCATAAAAGTCGTAATCAAGACTTGCATACCCTTTTGAGCGTGATTTTAGTTGGTCGTAAAAATCAGTAATAACTTCACTTAATGGTATATGATATTCCAAATTGACACGGGTTTTGTCAATATATTGCATATTTATAAAATCGCCACGTTTGCCTTGGCAAAGTTCCATAAGCGACCCTACAAAGTCGTTAGGTGTAAAAATATTTACCCTTACATAGGGTTCTTCAATGTATTCTCTATACTGCGGTGCTGGCAAGTTTGCAGGGTTATCAATTTCAACAACGCTACCGTCAGTTTTATATACTTTATAAATTACGCTCGGTGCCGTTGTAATTAGCGAAAGATTGTATTCTCTCTCAAGGCGCTCTTGAGCTATTTCCATGTGCAACATACCTAAAAATCCGCACCTAAAGCCAAAACCAAGGGCTGACGATGTTTCAGGTTCAAAAGTAATTGAACTGTCATTTAATTTTAGTTTTTCTAGCGCTTCTTTTAAGTCATGGTATTGGTCATTATCTACAGGGTAAAGCCCTGAAAATACCATTGGTTTGGCTTCTTTGTAACCCTCAAGCGCTTCACTTGCAGGGTTTTGCGCATTTGTAATGGTGTCGCCTACAAAGCGTGTTATTTCTTTTATAGAACCTGCAAAATAACCTACCTCACCTGTTTTTAGCTCATTTACCTGAACTCTGTTCGGGTTTAAAAAGCCAAGCTCGACAACTTCAAATTCTTTTCCTGTTGCCATAAATTTAATTTTATCGCCCAGTTTAATTGAGCCGTCAATTACTTTAAAAAAGCACACTGTACCAAGGTATTGGTCATAAGCACTGTCAAAAACCAAGGCACGCAGTGGTTTATCTGATGTATCGTCAGGCGGCGGAATATGTTTTACTATTGCTTCAAGTACCTCATCAATGCCAATTCCTTCTTTTGCGCTTACAGCTATTGCCATAGAGGCATCAATGCCTAAAACATCCTCTATTTCTTGTTTTACACGTTCGACATCTGCTGAAGGTAAGTCTATTTTGTTTATGATTGGTATTATTTCCAAATTTTGTTCCATCGCAAGATATACGTTTGCAAGGGTTTGAGCTTCTACCCCCTGCGTTGCATCCACAATCAAAAGTGCACCTTCGCAGGCTGCAAGAGAGCGAGACACTTCATAAGAAAAATCAACGTGCCCCGGGGTATCAATCAGGTTTAAAATATAATCCTTGCCATCATTTGCGTGGTAGTTCATTTTTGCGGCGTTTAATTTTATTGTAATGCCTCGTTCACGCTCAATATCCATTGTGTCGAGCAGTTGGTTTTGCATGTCACGCTCGGATATTGTGCCTGTGCGTTCAAGCAATCTGTCCGCAAGAGTTGATTTGCCGTGGTCAATGTGTGCTATTATGCTAAAATTTCTAATGTTTTCTATCTTTTTCATAGAGATATTATATTATAAAAATTATCTCTGATACAATGCTGTGATGGTCGAACTTGCAAGAGCGTGACTTTTGACTATTTTTTCAACTTCATTCGGGTTTGTATCGACCGCAATATCTAAACTTTCTACATTGAGGGCATATACCGTAAAATTGTAATGATGAACGCCATGTCCTTTAGGGGGACATGCTCCGCCATAACCGGTATTATTAAAGTCTGTTACAGTTTCCAACATTGGCATAGAAAGTTTTTCGCCCTTTTTAAATTCTGTTTTTGTTGCGGGTATATTTATTACAAGCCAATGCCACCAGCCTGTAGGTCTTGGTGCATCAGGATCATGAACTAAAAGTGCGTAACTCTTTGTTCCTTCAGGCGCACCTTGCCATTTTAAATCAGGAGAAACATTTTCTCCGCTGCAGCCAAAACTGTTCAACACCTGTTCATTTGCAAGTGTTTGATTATTTTTTATTGATTCACTTGTAAGTGTAAAAGTTGAATTTGCCATAATTACCCCTGCACCTAAAATTATAGTTAAGAATGAACCCAAAAATATTTTCTTTATCATGGCTCAATTATACAAATTTTTATTTTAAATAGCAAGCAATTCCGGCAATTATGCAAAACAAAAAACACAGGTTGCGTGCAAGGTAGAATCTGTACATGAAAAATTCCATGTGTGTTTTTTTTATATTTTCCCAATCTTCCATAGGGCCCATCCAAAAACGTGGCACAAATTCTACATTTTTTATGTAAATATAGTCTTTTATTGATTTAAAAAGTTCTATAGCAATCGGTAAAGTTAAAAGTACATAAAGATTGTTTGGGTGTAGCCAGCCTGTTAACACAAAAGTAATGACATTTGCGTATGACAACCAAACCAATACTTTTAATGCGGTTATTGCATTTTCTTTGTTTTTAAAAAGCCTGCAAAATGTATTTTTTCCGGCAGTGCAGTCGTATTCCCAGTCCATTATTGCATGAGTGTGTAAAAGAGCTGCAGTTAAGAGTGCAACAGAAACGGATATAATTAAAACTCTTGTGGATATGAGACCACAAAGTGCATAGTAAGTTCCACTCATAAGCAAAGGGCCGAATATGACACCAACTATGAGCTCACCGGAGTAATATTTGGTTGCAAACGGGTACAAAATGCACAGAATTGCACAAACCCCGATAATAATCGGAATCCAGCCACCGACGGTTATTGTGTAATATAGTCCTATTAAAAGGGCAAATAAATACAAAATGGAAATTATTCTTACTACTTTATTGAGCGGGTAAGTGCCGTTTAAAATTAATCTTGCTTTATTGTTGATTGTTCCAAAATCAATGTTGCAGAGTGCTTTACCCTTGTTTAGTTCTTTTATTACGTCTACATAGTCATCAAAAAGATTAGTTGCCAAATGTACACAGGCTATGCCTATAACAGTCAATAATATATCCTTAGCCGCAGGCAGGTATATTTGTGCCCAAAGCATAGTTAAAAACCAGGGTGCAATACTCATAGGCAGAGAGTAGGCCCTCGTGAGTGTGAAAAAATTGGATATTTTTTGTTTCAGCTTTTCCATAGTTTACTATATTATATACAAAATATCTGACGGTCAAATAGGTAACCTGTATATTTATTAATGTAAAAATATAACACATTAAAAAATTTACAAAATGTAACATACTGTGTCAAAATCCTATTAAAAACTGCTCTTTGCAATATATCATTCCTATTAAAAATACCTTATTTTTATAAAAACAAATTATAAAAAAGCTTAAAAATCCTAAAAAACTCTTGCTAAACCCCTTGCAATGAAAAATTTAACATGTATGATTTTTAATATCAAAAATTATAAAGGAAACTAATGTCAAAAGATGTAATCGAATTTGAAGGAACAATTCTTGAATCATTGCCAAATGCAATGTTCAGGGTTGAACTTGAAAACGGACATGAAATTTTGGCTCATATATCAGGAAAAATAAGAAAAAACTTTATCAGAATACTTCCCGGCGACAAGGTAAAAGTTGAAATGACACCTTATGACCTGACAAGAGGCAGAATTACATACAGATTAAAATAAAAAGGAAAATAAAAATGAAAGTAAGAGCATCAGTAAAACCAATTTGCGATAAATGCAAAGTTATTAAAAGACGCGGACGAGTTACAGTAGTTTGCGAAAACCCTAAACACAAACAAAGACAGGGTTAATTAGTAAATAATCAATAGGAGAATAAAATAAATGGCAAGATTGGCTGGGGTTGATTTACCCCGTAACAAAAGAATGGTTATAGCTTTAACCTATATCTACGGCATAGGACCGACAAGAAGTGCTAAAATCCTTGAAGCTTGCGGCATTTCTCAAGATTTAAGAACAGATGATCTAACAGATGACGATATTAAAAAGTTAAGAAACGAGATTTCTCATTACACAATCGAAGGTGATTTAAAAAGAGAAGAATCTTTAAATATTAAACGTTTATCCGAAATTAATTCTTACAGAGGTGTTCGTCATAGAAGAAAGCTCCCTGTTAGAGGTCAAAGAACAAAAACTAATGCAAGAACACGCAGGGGTAAAAAGTCAGGACCTATTGCTAATAAGAAAAAATAGAGTCAATATATCAGCGTAAATTAAGGAAATAACTAAAAGGAAGATAATATAATGGCTAAACCTACAAAAACTAAAAAGAAAGAAAGAAAGAATGTATTGCAAGGTGTTGTACATATTCAATCAACATTCAACAATACCATTGTAACTTCAACAGATACTCAAGGTAATGCTGTTGCTTGGGCTTCAGCAGGTGCTTGCGGTTTTAAAGGTGCCAGAAAAGGTACACCTTTTGCAGCGCAAAGTGCAGCCGAGTTGGTAGCTAAGAAATCAGTTGATCAAGGAATGAGAAAAGTTGAAGTATTTATAAAAGGACCGGGCTCAGGCAGGGAAACCGCTATCCGTGCAATTCAAGCTGCTGGTCTTGAAATTACACTAATTAAGGACGTAACTCCAATTCCTCACAACGGCTGCCGTCCTCCTAAGAAACGTAGAGTATAACAATAATAAAAAGGAGCTATAAAATTGGCTAGATATACAGGACCTACAAATAAATTATTTAGAAACTTCGGTGTCAAGGACTTGTCCAACCGTAAATTGACATCATCTATGAGACAAAATGCTTCAGGTCAGCATGGTGCAGTTCGCAAAAAAGCATCTGACTATGCTCTTCAATTAAAAGAAAAACAAAAAATTCGTCTTACTTATCTTGTGTCCGAAAAACAGTTTGCTAAGTATTACCAAGCTGCTTCAAGAAAAACAGGTGTAACTGGTACAATTATGTTGCAAATGCTTGAATCAAGACTTGACAATGTAATTTTCCGCGCAGGTTTTGCGATTACAAGAAGACAGGCAAGACAAATCGTTAACCACGGACATGTGTTAGTTAACGGTAAAAAAGTTGATATTCCCTCCTATTTGCTAAAAGCAGGAGATGAAATCACTGTTAAAACAAACAGTCAAAATTACATTAAAAATGTTCAAGAATCAATTGATTTGGCGCTTTCATTTGCTTGGTTAAATGTTGATAAAGCTGCTCAAAAAATTGTTTTTGATAGAGTACCACAAAGGGAAGAGATGGACCCTGAATTCAAAGAACAACTTGTTATTGAGTACTACTCTAAATAGTAATTAGGAGAGAATGAAGAATATGGAACTTAAAATTAAAAACGTTAATACTACAACAAGCTCAGACGGTTCTCAGTACGGTAAATTCGTTATTGAACCGCTTGAAAGAGGTTATGGTGCTACAATTGGTAACTCTTTAAGAAGGGTTTTATTATCAAGCCTTGAGGGTGCTGCTGTAACATCAGTCAGAATCGAAGGTATTACTCACGAATACACTTCCATCCCCGGTGTTGTAGAAGATGTTATTGATATTATGCTTAACCTTAAGGGATTGGTTGTAAAAACTGATAGCAACGATGTTCAACACTTAAGGTTAGATGTTACAAGACCGGGACCGGTTTTAGCCTCTGATATCGAACTTCCCGCAGGTGTGAAAATTGTCAACCCTGATTGCTTAATTTGTACGCTTGCTGATGGTGGTTCAATCCATGCCGATATCGTTGTAGAAGTTGGTAAGGGCTATGTAACACAAGATCCTCTTAAAGAGCACAAAAATGGCATGCCGATTGATATGCTTCCAATAGATGCTGCATTTATGCCCATTAAGCGTGTAAGTTATATTGTTGAACCTGCTCGTGTAGGTGAAAACTTAGACTTTGACAAATTAACTCTTGAAATTTGGTCAAACGGTTCAATTGATGTTACTCAAGCATTATCAAAGGGTGCAAATCTTTTAATTGAACACTTCTCTCAAATTGCTGCAATTACGGGTGCTCCTGTAAGTGTTAGAATTGAAGAAGAAGCAAAAGTTGAAGCAGTACAAGACGATACTCCTGCATTCACTATCGAAGATTTAGAACTCTCAGTTCGTGCTTACAACTGTTTAAAAAGAGCAAGTATCAATTCCATGGCTGAGTTATTGAAAAAATCTGAACATGACTTACTAAATATTAAAAACTTTGGTAAGAAATCTTCTGATGAAGTAATTGAAAAATTACACCAACTTGGTTTGGATCTTCAACCAAATCCTGAAGGTGTAGATGATTTAGAACTTATATAATAAAAGGAAAATAAAATGAGACACCAGTGTAAAAGACACCACTTATCAAAAGCAGCTGACCAAAGAAAAGCACTTCTTCGTTCTTTGGCAACAGAGTTGTTCTTGCACGGAGAAATTACAACCACAATGGCAAGAGCAAAAGCACTGCGCCCTTATGCTGAAAGTGTTATCACTTTTGCAAAAAAAGGCGATTTGGCTTCTCGCAGACAAGCTGCAAAATATATCTTCGACAAGGAAACTTCAAAATATATGAACCTTGAAACAGGTGAAATATTTGATGCTCCTCAAGAAGGTCAAAAATTACCATCTCAAACAGTTCTAAGACAACTGTTTAGTGTTATTGGTAAAAAATATGCAACTCGTAACGGCGGTTACACAAGAATTTACAGACTTGCTCCAAGACGCGGCGATGCTGCTGAAATGGCAATGATTCAACTTGTGTAATGACTCGATACGCTCTGCATTTTCTATATCTTGGTAAGAACTACAGAGGCTCGCAAAAGCAGCCCGAAGGAAATACAATACAAGATGAAATTGAAAAAGCACTTTGTACATTGATAAAAACAAAAATAGGCACTATATTTTCAGGTAGAACCGACACAGGTGTCAGTGCATACCACCAGGTTTTGCATTTTGACACCGATTACAAAATAAATAAATATAAATTTATTAATTCAATGAACGGTATTTTGCCTGAAGATATAAGGGTTTTTGACATTGAAGAAAAAGATAAAACTTTTCATGCTCAAAAATCTGCGAAATTTCGCCACTACAGGTATTTAATCAGAAATGATTTAATAAAATCTCCTTTTGATACAAATGCTTTCTTTTATCGCTATAAATTAAATGAAAACAGGATGAATGAGGCGTTAAAATATCTGCAAGGTGAACATGATTTCAGTGCTTTTAAATCTCAATCCGAAAATCCTGCTAAAGTTTGCAATATATATTATACAAACGCAAAACGCAGTAGGGATGAGAAATATATTATTATCGATATTGTAGGTGATAGATTTCTCTACAATATGGTAAGGACAATCGTCGGAACGTTACTTTTGATTGAAAAAGACAATCTTGAACCGCTATCAATGTTAAGTATTTTAAAATCAAAAAACCGTTCAAATGCGGGGGCTACAGCCGATGCTATTGGTCTAACTCTCGTAAATGTCGGTTACAAGGACTGTTCTGATTATCTAAAACAACTAAATACATAGGAAAGGTACATAAATGAAAACATTTAGCGCAAAACCGCTTGAAGTTGAAAGAAAATGGTACGTGGTTGACGCCCAAGGTCAAACACTTGGTCGTTTAGCAGTTGCTGTTGCAAATATTCTTCGCGGTAAACATAAACCTCAATATACGCCGCATGTTGATACTGGCGATTTTGTTATTGTTATTAATGCTGCGCAAATTCAAGTACGCGGCAAAACAGAAACTGATACAGTATATCGTTCACACAGTGGTTATCCGGGCGGATTTAAAGAAATCAGCTTTAAAGCCTTAATGGAAAAAGACCCCACTCGTGCAATAGAAAAAGCAGTTAAAGGTATGCTTCCTCACAATACTTTGGGTGCTCAACAGTTTACAAAATTAAAAGTGTATGCTGATGCTAACCATCCGCATGAAGCACAAAAACCTGAAAAATATGAAATCAAAGGAGATAAGTAATAATGGCAGATGCTAAAACTGAAGTAGTTAAAACCGGTAGAAGGAAATGTTCTATAGCAGTTGCAAAAGTTGCTGCAGGAAAGGGCAGAATCTTTATTAACGGCAAAACTCTTAAAGGATATTTTGGAAACCGTCCGTCTCTTGAGATGGCAATATATCGTCCGCTTGTTTTAACTGACAATCAAGATAAACTTGATGTTAGAGTAAAAGCAGTTGGTGGCGGTGTTTGTGCTCAAGCAGATGCAATTAAACACGCAATTTCTCGTGCTTTGCTTGAAATGAATGAAGAATTCAAACCTGTATTAAAACAAGAAGGCTTGTTAACTCGTGATGCAAGAGTTAAAGAGCGTAAAAAATACGGTCGCAAAAGAGCAAGAAAAAGATTCCAATTTTCAAAAAGATAATTTTTATTTTTATTCAAAAATGCCGCCATTACTTTATTGGCGGCATTTTAGTATACAAAACATTGTATACTTTTTAGCGGATTTAAAAACAATCTTCTTGTGTAATAATTTTTCATAAGGAGGTTATAATGGTAGACTCAATTGGCGCAAATGATAGTCTTTACGGCGCAGTAGGTATAGGTGCTTATTCTATTGGTACTTATTCTCAAGTAGAAAAAACAGATACAGAAGTTTTTGAAGACGTTTTTCAAGATGCACTTGAAGCTGTTGATGACAAAACTCAAGAACAAACAATTTCAAAAATAGATGAAAGCTCTCTTGGTGTACCTGCCGGAATGGAGATTGAAGGTGTAGAGGATGTTGAGCAAACTCCCCAAAGTAGTAATTCATCTAGTGGCGGCGGCTCCTCATCAGAAGATGATGAAGAAGATTATGATGAAATGGACCTAAACCAAGATGGGACAGTAACTGCAGCTGAGATGATTATTTATGAAATGACTCATGGGACTTCTCAAAGCGAGGGTAGTGAATCCGGTATCGATAGTGCAACGTTATCCGATGCGCTAAGCGCTTATATGGTTGCTTAATTTTTAAATTTTTCAACTATGGCATCTGCAATTCTTTTTGAAGCAAAGCCGTCGCCGTAAGGGTTTGCGGCTTGTTTCATAGAATTATAAAATTCTTCATTGTCCAGCAACTTTTGAACTGTTGATGTGATTTTATCTTTGTGTGCACCAACAAGTTTAACACAACCAAATTCAAGTGCCTCAGGGCGCTCTGTTTCATCTCTTAGTACAAGGACAGGTACACCAAGCGATGGCGCTTCTTCCTGTACTCCGCCCGAGTCGGTTAAAATTATATGCGATTTTTTCATAAGTGTTGCAAAAGGCGCATAATCAAGCGGATTAATTAACTTCACCCTCTCAACCCCTTCAAGTTTAGCTCTTACGGTGTTTTGCACATTTGGGTTTAAATGAACCGGATAAACAATTTGTATGTCTTTATTTTTTTGAATTAGCTCTATAACCGCATCACAAATTTCTTCAAGCGGTTTGCCAAAATTTTCACGCCTGTGAGATGTTAAAAGTATTGTTTTTAAATTTTTATCCAATCCTATAAAATCAAGATTAGCTTCTTTGTTATTAACTGTGTATAAAAGCGCATCTATGACGGTATTGCCTGTCTTATAAATTGAATTTGGAGTTTTAATTCCTGAATTTATAATATTGTCCACCGAGCCTTGTGTCGGGCAAAAATGCATATCGCAAACTGCATCTGCTAAAACTCTGTTAATTTCTTCAGGGAAAGGATAATCCTTGTTAAAAGTCCTAAGTCCTGCTTCAACGTGCCCTATGGGTATTCTTGCGTAATACGCACTTAGCGCAGTTGCGCCTGCAGTTGTTGTATCTCCATGTACAAGAACAATGTCAGGTTTTACTTTTTCAAAAATTTCTTTTGTTTGCAAAAGCACATCGGATGTTAGCCCCCAAAGGTTTTGGTTTGGTTTCATTAAATTTAAATCGTAATCGGGTGTAATTTCAAAAAGTTCAAGCACCTGATCAAGCATTTGTCTGTGCTGTGCAGTAACAATAGTTATTGCCTCAAGCTCATCTCTTGATTGAATTTCTTTTACAAGAGGTGCCATTTTAATTGCCTCAGGGCGTGTTCCAAATACCAGTGCTACTTTTATTTTCTTATCCATAGAAAGATTGTATTAAAATAATATATAAAAAACAAGCTTATTTTTTATGTTTGTCATGCCCTTTTGTTTGTTGTAAAATGTTATTAATAGGCAGTTTAGGAGTTTAAATTTTGAGTCAGACAAATTTATTTGACCATGGAAAAATAGTTCCTGTTAATATTCGAGATGAGATGAAACGCTCGTACATAGATTACGCGATGAGTGTTATTGTGGGTCGAGCTTTACCTGATGTTCGTGACGGCTTAAAACCTGTTCACAGACGCATTTTGTTTGCTATGAACGAACTTGGCATGACGCCTGATAAACCCTTTAAAAAGTGTGCCAGAATCGTTGGGGAAGTTCTCGGTAAATATCACCCTCATGGCGACTCTGCGGTTTATGAATCTTTAGTACGCATGGCTCAAGATTTTGCAACCAGATATTTAACAATCGACGGTCATGGTAACTTTGGTTCTGTTGATGGCGACTCTGCTGCTGCTATGCGTTATACAGAAGCAAGAATGCATAAAATTACAACTTCTATGCTTGCCGATATTGATTGTGAAACTGTTGATTTTACTCCAAACTTTGACGGTTCTTTGCAAGAGCCTTCCGTACTGCCTGTAAGATTACCAATGCTGCTTTTAAATGGTGTTTCAGGTATTGCTGTCGGTATGGCAACAAATATTCCGCCTCACAACTTGTGCGAAATAGTTGATGGTACAATTGCAATGATTGATAATCCTGAAATCACAGTTGAAGGCTTAATGCAGTATATTAAGGGACCTGATTTTCCTACTGCTGCAACTATAATTGGTACATCTGAAATTAAAAAAGCTTACGAAACAGGTAGAGGCTCAATAAAAATGTCTGCTGTTTCATCTATTGAAGAACTCCCAGGAGGTGCAGGTCGCCAAGGAAGAACGGCAATTGTTGTTACAGAAATTCCTTATCAGGTCAATAAAGCTGCGCTTATTGAAAAAATCGCCGACCTTGTTAAAGAGGGCAAGGTGCAAGGTATTTCAGATATTCGTGATGAGTCCGACCGTGATGGCATGAGGGTTGTAATTGAGCTAAAACGTGATGCCAAACCTGATGTTGTCAGAAATAATTTATACAAGCAAACTGCACTTATGACAAGCTTTGGTGTAAATATGGTGGCACTTGTCGGACAACAACCAAGGCTGTTAAATTTATACGAAGTTCTTAATGAATTTATTGAACACAGAGTTGATGTAATTACAAGAAGGACTATTTTCTTCTTGAAAAAAGCAAAGGCCCGTGCGCATATTTTAGAAGGTTTAATGATTGCGCTAAATGCACTTGATGAAGTTATTGAGCTAATTAAGAAATCTAAAAATACAGAAGAAGCAAGAAACGGTTTAATGTCAAGATTCGGGCTTGATACAGAGCAGGCAAACGCACTTTTAGAAATGCAATTAAGGCGTTTAACCGGTCTTGAACAAGATAAAATAAGAGCCGAATATGATGATTTAATTAAGAAAATTGCAGAGTATGAAGCAATTCTTGCTGATAGAAACAAAGTTCTTGCTCTTATAAAAGAGGAACTGCTCGAAGATAAAGAAAAATATGGCGATGATAGAAAAACACAAATCTTGCCTGAACAGGGAGAGTTAAATATTGAAGATTTAACACCAAATACTGCAATGGCTGTGTTTATTACTCGTCAGGGTTATATTAAACGTATTTCGCTTGATACATTCGAGCGTCAAAATCGTGCAACCCGTGGCAAGGGTGGTATGAAAACAAAAGAGGATGATGATGTTGATCACTTCTTTACTGCAATGATGCATGATAAGGTTTTATTCTTCTCATCAAAAGGCGTTGTTTATAGCTTAAATGTTTATGACTTCCCAGAAGGTTCACGCCAATCTAAGGGCTTACCAATTATTAACGTTCTGCCTATTGAACAGGATGAGCAGATAACAGCAGTTGTACCTGTAAGCGAATTTAGCCCGAATACTAATCTTATTATGTTGACTAAAAAAGGTTACATTAAGAGAATAAGCCTTGATAATTTTGTAAATATCAGACGCAACGGTATTATAGCAATTGGTCTTGAAGAAGGCGATACGCTTAATTGGGTTAAACTTGCTCAAAATAATGATGAAATAATTATAGGTACATCCTGCGGTATGGCGATACGCTTTGCAATTGAAGATTTAAGACCGCTAGGTCGTTCTGCTCGTGGTGTTAACTCTATGAAACTAAGAACGGGTGATACAATAATCGGCTGTGATGTTGTACCAAGAGATTATGATGCAGATTTATTAGTTGTAACATCAGACGGTTTTGGCAAGCGTTCAAAACTGAGCGAGTTTAGACCTCAAAACAGGGGTGGTTTAGGCTTAATTGCAACTAAATTCAAGTCTGCAGCATCGAGACTTGTTGCGCTTACAATTGTTGATGAACATGACGATATAATGGTTGTAACTGCAAATGGAATTGTAACAAGAGTAAGTGCAGCGGATATTTCTCGTCAGGGACGACCCGCTACAGGTGTTAAAGTTCAAAATCTTGTTGATGGTGATACGGTTGTTTCTGTTAACAAAATAATAAATCCTGATGAGGATGAACAGCAGCCAAAAGAACAAAATATTGAGGAAGACTCCACACAAGGAAGTTTGGATTTAGAATAGCTAAATTAGAAATAACTAAAGCCGCAAGAAATATCTTGCGGCTTTTAAATTAATGATTTCTTAGTACATTTCACCCATACCAAATGTAAAGAAGCCGTTGCTGCGGTCTTTTCCGCCTGTGTTTGTAAATGGTATCGCATAGTCAAGATTGATTGGACCAAGCCCGGGGATAAATACTCTTAAGCCTACACCTGCAGTAATTGCATATCCGGGTCTGTCATATAGTTTGTTTGTCAGAGTGTCGCCAAATATTGTACCTGCATCCATAAACGCTGCCAATCTGACGTTATTAAGGAATGTATTTGTTGTAAGTCTGTCCATAAACGGTATGGGGGTTCTAAATTCTGCCGTACCCATCATAAAGCCGTTACCTGTACCGACTTCGGAAATGTTAAAACCTCTTATGCTATAAGGACCGCCAAGCGCAAATGCTGCAAATTCCGGCATATCACCGTGTATTTTCC
>CASEEG010000059.1 GCA_949286885.1 uncultured bacterium | reverse complement strand
GAAAGTTCGCATTTTGCTTTTTCTGCCGCTTCTTTAAGCCTTTGCATTGCTTGTTTATCACCACGCAGATCAATGCCTTCTTGTTTTTTAAACTCATCACATAACCAATCGATAATTTTTTGGTCAAAATCATCACCGCCCAAGTGAGTATCACCTGAAGTAGATAAAACTTCATGAACACCATCGCCAATTTCAAGAATTGAAACATCAAACGTACCGCCACCAAGGTCAAATACTAAAACTCTTTCAGTTTTATCTTTTTCAAGACCGTAAGCAAGTGCTGCAGCTGTCGGTTCGTTAACGATTCTTAAAACATCCAAACCTGCAATTTTGCCGGCATCTTTTGTTGCTTGACGTTGAGCGTCGTTAAAGTATGCAGGTACAGTGATAACTGCAGAGGTTACTTTTTCACCCAGATAATTTGAAGCATCGTCAGCCAATTTTCTTAGAATCATTGCTGAAATTTCTTGTGGTGTATAGTCTTTTCCGTCAATATTTTTCTTGTAGTCTTCGCCCATATGACGTTTGATTGAAATAATTGTTTTATCAGGGTTTAGGATAGCTTGACGTTTTGCAAGCTGACCCACTAATCTCTCACCTGTTTTTGAAAAACCGACTATTGAAGGGGTAGTTCTTGAACCTTCAGCATTAGCAATAACTGTCGGTTTACCGCCTTCCATAACAGCTACAACAGAGTTTGTTGTACCCAAATCAATACCAATTGTTTTTGCCATGATATATAATCTCCTATCTATCAATTTCTTTAATTTTAATTTATCACTATATTTACATGCGTCCTAAAAAATAAACAAAAAATTAATAATTTAAATATAAATTTTTATAGCAAGCGCAATAAGTATTAAACCTGAGAGGATTTCAAGGTATTTTGATGGAAATTTTTTAAATAAATGTCCGGACCAAAAACAAAAAAGTGAGATTGAAAAAGTAGTAATTCCAATAATTAAAGATGCAAAAAACAAAGGGGTATCAAGGAAACGAAAATTAACACCTGCGGCAAGTGCATCGATACTTGTAGCAAGAGCGAACATCAAAAGACATCTGGCAGAAAGACAACAGACTTCGTATTCTTTTTGACTGGAATTTTTTCTAACTGCATCGTAAATGAATTTAACACCCAGTACAAAAAATATCGCAAAGGCAATAATTGAACAAAAGTTTTTTACATAGCCATATATTAAGCTTGCAAAAATAAAGCCCAGAATTGGCATGAGAAATTGAAAAAAACCTGTAAAAATTGCAAGCAAAAATGCATTTTTAGATTTATTTTTACATATTATTAAACCTTGCGAAAAAGACACAGCACCTGCATCAATTGATAAAGCTACTGCAAGAAAGATAATCTCTGATAAATTCATTGAATAATTTTAACAAAGTTATGTTATATTGAAAAGATGAAAAATATGATATTGACAATAACAGTAGTATTCTTTGCAATTTGTGCCATTTTAAACGCAATCATAATAACAAGGTATTCAAAGCTTTTAGTAAAATATCATGACTTATTGAAATATTTAAAATCCTTAAACAATTGTATATCTTCTGCCAGATGGGGAAATTTACAAATAAAAGCGCGAAAGGGCTCGTCTATTCTTACTGAAGAAATTTCAAAAAATTTAAACAGCCTTTTAGAAAGTATCTTGGATAGAGATAAAATGATACAAGAGTACGTGGAAAAAGAAAAGGAAAATAATAACATAAAAGAAGATTTTATTGCTATGCTGACACATGACTTAAAAGTGCCAATAATAGCTCAAGACAACACTTTAGACCTTCTTTTAGATGAAAAATTCGGACAGCTTAGCGAAGAACAAAAAAATGCAATAAAAAACATTAAAATATCTAATTCAGATTTAAGGCACCTTGTGGAATCACTGTTAGACTCCCACAAATTTGAAAAAAAAGGGTTTGTGCCAAAAATACAAGATAATGTTAATTTAAGAGAGTTTATAGATGATATAATTGCTCAAGCAAACTCTATAGCATCGTTACATGATAAAATAATAAGATTGTACGACCATTTAGAACCTGGCTATAAAATAAGTACCGATATTTTTCTATTAAGAAGAGTTATCCAAAACCTTATTTTGAATGCAATTTCTTATGGCGTAAATTCGGACTATATAGACATAACGATTGAAAACAATGATACGCAATACATTGTCAGAGTTCGTGATTACGGGCTTGGAATTTCAAAAGAAAATATGGATAAGATATTCAATAAATATTACTCGGCAGCCGAACTATATTCAAAAGCAAGCATGGGTCTTGGCCTTTACCTGTCAAATAAAATTATTAACGCCCTTGGCGGCTCAATTCAAGTTGCAAGCGAAGAAAACAAGGGTGCAGAATTTAGCGTAATAATGAAAAAATAATAAATTGGACACGAAAACTATTTAACTTTTACCTTAGGCACAACAGACATTCCCGGTACAATGTTATACTCATCTTTATCAATTGGTTCATCGAAAACAATTTTTACGGGAATTCTTTGTACAATTTTTACAAAAGAACCAACAGCATTTTCAGGCGGAAACATGCTGGACTTAGCACCTGAACTTCTTTGAATTGAGTCAATTTTACCTTTAAATTTTTTATTAGGATAAGTGTCCACTTTAATTTCCACAAACTGCCCTGCTTTCATATGTCTGAGCTGGTTTTCTTTAAAGTTTGCAACCACCCAAACATCATCAGGCACTATTGTAAATAATGGAGAGCCAACATTTACATACATTCCTTCTTCGACTTTTCTGCTAGTGACAGTGCCGTCTTGCGGAGCATATATTTTTGTATAAGAAAGATTTAATTTTGCCTGATCTCTTGCAGCTTTCAGTTCGTTAATTTCGGCATCAGCGACTTTTTTACCGCCGTTTGGAGACATAACGGCTTGTTCGGCACTCATTTGTCTTGCAAGAGCATTATCATAGCGGGTCTGAGCATTGTCTAACATTTGCTTCGAAACAGCCCCGCCTTTATATAAATTGGTATACCTGTCTAAATCAGCCTTTGCTGCTGCGATCTCTGAATTTGCCGCAGATCTCGCCACAATAGCATTTTTTTGTTCAAAAAGTACTTTTTCATATTTTGCCTGTGCTTGTGCCAGTTTGATTTCGTAATCAGCAGGGTCAATAACTGCTACCAAATCTCCCTTTTTAACCCTCTGGTTATCGTCAACATGTACTTCAATAATTTGACCTGAAACCCTGGGCGCAACCTGTACTGTTGTTGTTTCAACATAAGCATCATCGGTTGATTGGTATTTCATTGAATTATGGACAAACACTGCAACAAGAAAAACTGCTACAGTGCAAATACCGATTATAAGTTTTTTATTAGGAGCTTTTTTACCGACCTTTTCATTTACATTGTTCTCTTCAGCCATTTTAACCTCTGTTTTATATTTGTATTTCGACAATTTGAGACACTGCGTCTCTAAACTTTTTCAAAGACCTCTTTAAAACTAAAAGTTCTTCGTTATTAAATAGTTTACACATTTTTTCATGATACGGTTGAAATCTGGTTCTTAGCTCTTTAATTATAAATTCGCCCTTGTCTGTAATAACAACTTTTCTTACCAGTCTGTTATTCTTTGTGTCATTGTGTCTGGTTACAAAGCCACGATTTGAAAGACTTTCTACAATTCTGCCGGTATTTGCTCTGTCTTTTAAAATAAGTTTTGCCAAGTCTCTTTGGCACAGGCCTCTATGAGTAGAAATAGTCTCTAAAACAATAAACTCCTCGGGCGAAATTTCCGAACAAAATTTGCTAAAAAACTGGGATAAAAGGGTTTTTGTATACTTTGATGTCAACTCCAAATCATAAGAAGGAGTATCAATATAATTCATCATAGTATATTCGTTAATCTCAGTTTGCATATTTACCAGTCATATAATGTTGTGAAAAATACATGTTGCAAATGCAACAATCTTATGCTAGCATACTGTTATAAAAAATGCAATATCTAAAAGGGAAAAACCATGAAAAAGATTGCAGCATTAACACTTATGGCGTTTATTCAGATGAGCACATACATGCCGGTATATGCAATAAACGACAATATTAATTTGACTTCAAAAACTATGGTTTCGGCACAGAAAAATACAAAAAAAAGTCTTTTCTCGACAAAGAAAAAAGAACCGGAGCTTAAAGTAAAAGTTGAGTATATAAATACGGATTGGTGGAATGGTTTTCAAGACCCGTATTTGAACGAATACATCGCAAAAGCTTTGCAAAAAAACCATGACCTAAAAATTGCAACAATAAGCACTGAGGAATACTATCAAAACTACAAAATACAATTCGGCTCAGAATTACCTCAAATAGGCGGAGCATTCGCGCCGGCATTAGCAAAATTGCCGAATTCAACCGATGTAGTCGGCGCTTTTGCACTCCCCGGGATTGTAAGCTACGAAGCAGATATATTTTTAAAAAACAGAGATAAAACAAAGTCGGTGCAAAAACAATACGAAGCTTCATTTGATGATGAAAGAGCAATATATATTTCAATAGCTTCAGCAGTGGGGACAACTTATTTTAATATTGTAAGACTTGATGAAGCTATAAATCTTCAAGAAGAAATAAACAAACAAAGACAAGAAATATATGAACTAATGCTTTTAAGCAACAGGGAAGGGCTTGTAAGTACATCGGACACCATAAAAGCAAACAAACTCCTTATAAAAGGAGAGTGCGATTTGATTGAATTTAACAAGCAAAGAGAAAAGGCACTAAACCAACTTGCAGTACTAATAGGAGAAAGCCCTGAAAATATAAACTCACTAAAAAGAATAAGTTTAGAGGAACTCAACGTTGTAAATAAAATACCATCAGAAATTTCATCGCAAATTATAGAAAATCGCCCAGATTATTTAAAAGCAGCAAAAATGGTAGAAAAGGCGGGCATAGACATTAGAATTGCCAAAAAAGAATTCCTACCGACAATTAACCTTAGCGGGCTTGCACTTTTTAACAGTTCAAACTTTGGCAGTATATTTACAACAAGAAATATGCTCTGGTCTCTTGGTGGCGCAGCGATATTGCCAATATTTACAGGGGGTAAAAGAATAGCAAATTTAAGACTGAAAAAAGCGCAATATGAAAGAGTACTCCAAACTTACTTAAAGACAAATCTTGAAGCAATCCAGGAAGTCAACGACGCAATGGTGAGTGCTCGTTTAGATTGGGACAAGTTAGAACAAACAATTGAGCAACTCCAACTTGAACAAAAAGATTACATGTACAACGAAATGAAATTTAAAGAAGGTATTATCTCAAAACTTGATTTAATTCAATTTAAAGAAAGCTTGCTAAGTATAAATCAGCTGGTTGCGCAACAAAAGGTAGAGTACCTTGTAGATTATATCGGACTCTACAAAGCTTGCGGGGCGCAGATTTAATTCATTCAATTCCTTTTCAATCCAAAGTCCGCAAGCGCAATCGGAAGATTGCGCAAGGAAAAAGAGCCTACAATAGAACCCCGTGGGCTCTTTCTTTTTAGAAATTCGGGATGACAAGATTCGAACTTGCGACCCCCGCGACCCGAACACGGTGCGCTACCAAGCTGCGCTACATCCCGTAATTGACTAAAGCAAAAATCGGGACGACAGGATTTGAACCTGCGACCCCCTCGTCCCAAGCGAGGTGCGCTACCAAGCTGCGCTACGTCCCGAGAATATTAAATTATCAAAAACCGCGTATTAACAAAATTAATACAATTAGACAAACAATTTACTAACAATATTATCAAAAAAAAATATATAATCAATAATTAATTAGCAAATACATTTTCAAAGGCAAATGCCATTTTATTATTCTTTTTCTTGTTGACAAACCTTGCAGAACCATTAAGAATGTTTGAAAAATCATACAACTCATTTTTGCATTGAACCAGCTCTTTAAATACGGTTAAATTGGACTCATCCAAGTAATTGATATTTGCGCTGACTCTAAAAATAAAATCACTAAACGTCTGTCCTAAAGACTTAAATTCTCTTTCATCATACATTTTGCACGCATGCTGAATAATTGAAATTTTTTTATCATCCAATGCAACATTTGACATAAGAAAACTGATGTCAAAAGCACTTAATTCTGTAATGTTAACAAGGCGCTCCAGATATTTTAAATTATCTTTATCGGCATTTGAAACTATTTCGTTAATTTCACTCTGTGAAAATCGAAAACTCGTCCTGACTAAAAAATCTGCAGAAAAAAGCAAGCGCAATACTTTCTTTAAAAAACCAATCAAATTCATTTATCTAACCTTACCAACCTTATAATGATATAAAGTTCTTAAAAGTAAAAAAATTGACATTATATAAAGTTTTGTAAATCTTTACAAAACTACCCATAAGTCTAATATACACATAATAATATCGAGCTAACATAATTGTATAAAACAAGTACAAAAGGAAAAGACTATGACGGAAACAGCTGCAAACAAGGGAGAAAAATTTGTAGAAAATCTTGCACATGACCTTAAATCTCCGATATTCTCGCAAATCAACGCACTAAATATATTACTTAAAGATAAAAGTTTTCATTACAATGATATTCAAATTGAATTATTAAACAGTGTACTTACCTCTAATATCTATATGAGAGATATGGTGCTAAATTTGCTCTCCGGTTTCAGAATGAAAAATTCAAATATTAAAATTAAAACAAACTGCATCAAAAATACTATTAATTTTGCCGTTAAAAGCATTGAACATATGCTTACCGAGAGGAATCAAACACTTGTTATAACGGACAAATGTGAAAGTCCCTATGCTGAATACGATGAAATAGAAATTAAAAGGGTCATTATCAACTTGCTTGCCAATGCGGCAAAATATGGGAAAAGTGGTACAAATATTTATCTAGAAAGCAGTAGTAAAAACGGCAATCTTATTATAAGTGTCAAAAACAAAGGCAAAATCACTTTTAAAAATGTTGATGACGTGTTCAAATTGTACAAAACAAACGGTAAAGAAAATTCAATATGCGGAAGCGGATTGGGCTTACATATTTCAAAACAAATTATAGATGCGCACAACGGCAAAATAAAAGCAGAAAATCTCGACAAAGATACAGTCAAATTCAGCTTTGAAATTCCTATAATCAATACAAGTTTATGATTCCAGCTATTGCATCTTTTGCAAGTTTAAAAATTTCGTCCATTTGTTCTTTTGTAAAAGGTTCGCCTTCTGCAGTTGTTTGGAACTCTATTATTTTACCGCTTTTTGTCAATACAATATTTGAATCAGCTTGCGCATGAGAATCTTCCTCATAACATAGGTCAACTATTATATTACCGTCATAAATTCCTGCAGAAATTGCAGCAATTGGCTCTATTATAGGATTTTCCGTCAACACACCTTGAATCATAAGCGTATTAATTAAGTCATTAAGCGCAATAAATCCACCGCATATCGAAGCAACTCTTGTACCGCCGTCAGCTTGAATTACGTCAGCGTCAATTGTTATAGTTCTTTCACCCAGCCTTTCCAAATCAAGACATGCTCTCAAACTTCTTCCGATAAGCCTCTGTATTTCTTGGGTTCTGCCGGATATTTTAGTACGCTCTCTCTGACAGCGAACATTTGTTGATGCAGGGAGCAATGAGTATTCCGCAGTCAACCAACCGCTTTTTTCATCTTTTGCCATCCATTTAGGCTTATTTTCATCGACACTGGCGCACACAAGGACTTTAGTATCCCCAAATTCAACCAATACAGATCCCATTGCATGCTTAACATAATTTCTCGTAAATTTCACATTGCGGATTTCATCATTTTTTCTACCGTCAATTCTCATTGCCCACCCCGTTTTTGAAAAATTATAGCACAAAGTATAAATAAAAAATATCAGATATGAAAAAAATATTAGAGTTTTCGACAATTAAATCTTCACAGAAAAGCCTTATATTAGTACTGTAAATCCTCAACTCTTCTGATTGCTTATACCCCCTGCTATTTAGGGGGTTTATTTTTATCTTGGGGATTCTTATATTGAATTTTTATATTGTTTAGTTCAAGAAGATACTTCTTGAGCTCGGCAATATTCTCATTTTCTTTAATTAAATCTTTTTCGCTAACTTGCCCAACACTTTCCAGTTGGGTTTGAAATTCACTTTTTTGACTCATTAATAAGGCAACAAGCGTATCAACATCAGCAACCTTAATATTGGGGTATTTTGCCAGAATATCCGTCTCTTTTGCACCTATATCAAAACGATACAGCCACAATAGAGTCATGGCATCGCCCTTAGTAATATTTGTAACACCGTATTGGTGCGGAACATACATAATATCGCCCTTATTTGGCGAATGTCCCAAACCCAAAGAATGTCCTATTTCATGAACAATTGTATGATATACTTCAGCTTCATCCATATATTTATGATGTATAATACCATCAGAAAGACCTATTTGAACTTCTGCACTATAATAGTTTCCCCTCTTATCATAATTAAAGTGGCACATGCCAAGAGACTTTCTGTCTACACGCTTCCATTCAAGGTTAATGTTTGAATCGTACAAAGTTTGAACAACGTTAAAAGAAATCACACCACCTGTTGCGGCAGTCCAGGCATCAAGAGCATTTTTAACCATTTGTTTATATTTATATGCTTCTTCCATACCCTTGGATCTGTACCATCTGTAATCGGCAATATGTATATTTAAAGGCATGGCTTGCAAAGGCCAACGCGAAATTTTGCCTCCATGTAAAGAATGTTGCAGATATGTTATTCTTTTCATACAATAATAATAACATACTATTTTAAAGGGGAGATAATAAAATGAATATGATACAAATGATGCAACAAGCTCAAAAAATGCAAAAAAAGTTCAAAGAAACTCAAGATGAGCTTGCAAATATAGAAGTAAACGGGCAAAGTGCGGGCGGCGCTGTTGAGGTTATTTTTAACGGACAAGGAAAATTCAAATCAATAAAACTGAAAGCCGAAGCAATTAATCCCGAAAATCCTCAATCAGTTGATTCTGAAACCATTGAAATGCTCGAAGATTTAATCATAGAAGCCATGACAAATGCAACAGAAAAAGCAAACTCACAAATGGAAGCTAAAATGAAGGCAATTACAGGCGGGATCAGCATACCGGGATTATTCTAATGGAATACACAAAACCCTTGGCAAAATTAATAGAATGTTTTCAAAAATTACCCTCCATTGGCCCAAAAACGGCACAAAGGTTGGCTTTGTATTTGGTTAAAATGCCTGAGTATGAAGTTGAAAGATTTGCACAAACTATGATTGAAGCAAAAAACACTATTTCGTACTGCGAAATTTGTTTTAACATGACAAGTCAAAGCCCATGCGAAATATGCTCTAACCAACTGAGAGATAAAAGTACCATTTGTGTAGTATGTGAAACTAAAGACCTTATTGCAATTGAAAAAACAAATGAATACAAGGGTGTTTATCATGTCTTACAGGGGCTGATTTCACCAATTGACGGCATTGGGCCTGATGATATAAGGGTGCGCGAACTACTGACAAGAGTTCACAGTGGTAATGTAAAAGAAATTATTCTAGCACTAAACCCCTCTGTTGAAGGAGAAGCAACGAGTCTTTATTTGTACAAACTGCTAAAACCTTTTGAAATAAAAGTCACACGCATAGCATTTGGTTTACCACTCGGATCAGAACTTGAATATGCTGATGAGATGACCCTGGTAAAGGCACTCGAAGGCAGACAAGAACTTTAATATTAAGCAAATGTTAAAATATATTTTTTTTAATGTTATTTTTTTATGAAGTGTTAAGATATAGACATGCCTGAAATAAAAATAGACAAAGAAAAATGCAAAAGTTGCATGATATGTGTGAGTGTTTGTCCTAAAAAATTAATAAAATTAAATAAGGAACACACAAACCATGCGGGCAATAGTTATGTTGAATTTCGTGACGAAAATCATGAATGCTTAGGTTGCGCGCTTTGTGCAGTGAGTTGTCCGGATATGGCAATATATGAAGTATTAAAATAGCAAGCGGAAGAGTTATGTCAAAAATTTTAATGAAGGGGAATGAAGCAATAGCGCAAGCTGCAATCAATGCGGGTTGCATGTGTTATTTTGGTTACCCGATTACTCCGCAAAATGAAATTGGCGAGTTTATGAGTTCAAAAATGATTGAACTTGGCAGAACATATATTAGTGCTGAAAGCGAACTTGCAGCAGTCAATATGCTTATAGGTGCAGGTTCAACAGGCACGCTTGCAATGACTTCATCGTCAAGTTGTGCAATCGCACTTATGCAGGAAGCGATATCCTCTATGGCAACAGCAGAAATACCGGGAGTCATCGTCAGTGTTATGCGCGCAGGCCCGGGATTAGGAGATATAACTCCGTCGCAGGCTGACTATTTTCAATCTGTAAAAGGTGGCGGCAACGGTGACTACAGAACTATAGTACTTGCCCCTTCAACAATAAGCGAAGCTGTGATACTTATGCAAAAGGCTTTTTGGTTGTCAATGAAATATAGAAACCCGGCCATGTTGTTAGCTGATGGCATTTTGGGACAAATGATGGAACCGGTTGAAATGCCTGAAGGAAATGCTTTTGGGAATATTGACAACTCGTCATGGTCGCTAAACGGAACAGGTGAAGGTAGTAACAAAAGACCTTCAAGAAGCTTAATGTCTTTACATATGGGCGATAATATATTAGAAAAACTAAATCATCGTATATTTAAAAAATACGCGGAAATTGAAGCAAATGAAGTAATGTATGAAGAGTATATGTGTCAAGATGCAGAAATTATTATCACTGCGTTTGGCACTGTTGCTCGTGTCGCAAAATCGGCAGTTAATCATGCAAGACAAAAAGGTATTAGGGTCGGCTTATTTAGACCTATTACGCTATGGCCATTTCCATACAAGCAACTTAAACAATGCGCACAAAGCAAAAAGTTTGTTCTTGACATAGAGCTTAATATGGGTCAAATGCTTCAAGATGTTAAAATTGGACTCAATGGCTGTACTAAGGTTAATTTCTTCGGCAAGACGGGTGGAGCGATAATTAATTCACTTGAAATATACAATAAGATTTTGGAACTCACCAGAGAAGGACAATATGAAAGAAACACTGCAAAGAGTATTTAAAAGACCAAAAGCCTATAGAGAAAACTATAACTACCCGTTTTGCGCAGGCTGCGGACATGGTGTAGTTTTAAGATTAATTGCGGAAGTACTTGAGGAGCTTAATGTTATAGGAAAAACAATAGCAACGGCATCTGTTGGTTGTTCCATTAATCTTGATAAATTTTATAATCTTGATATCGTAGGTGCAGACCACGGCAGAGCCCCTTGTGTTGCAACAGGTGTAAAAAGGGCAAAACCGGACAAAGTTGTTTTTACATATCAAGGCGATGGCGATGCTGCAACAATTGGATTCAACGAGCTTATTCACACCGCACTACGAGGAGAAAATATTACAACAATTTGTGTTAATAATACAAATTTTGGAATGACAGGAGGTCAAGCAAGTGCAACAACAATTTTAGGCCAAGTCACTGCAACAACAAAATATGGTCGCGACCCTAAAATATCCGGCTACCCTGCAAAAATATCCGAAATGATTGCAAACTGCGAAGGGGCAGTTTTTGTTGCACGTGTAGCAATTTTTTCACCACAAAGCATTATAAAAGCTAAGGCTGCCATAAAAAAAGCGTTTGAATATCAGATCAAAGGACTGGGGTTTACCTTTGTAGAAGTACTCGCAGCTTGTCCAACAGGCTGGAAACTAAAACCTGTCCAAGCTCTTGAGTACATTAAAAACGAAGTTTCAAAGGTTCATAAACTGGGTGTATTCAAAGATTTAGCAGAAGGTGCGGTATAGATGGAAAAAAGTATTATAATTGCAGGTTATGGCGGACAAGGAGTATTATTTTTTGGAACAACTCTCGCGCAAGCTGCAATGACTGAGGGAAAATTTACAACTTGGATACCTTCTTATGGAGCAGAAATGCGTGGAGGTCATGCAAATTGCTCGGTTAAAATATCTGATGAGGAAATTGCTTCCCCTATAATTGACTACGCAGACTATGGAATTTTTTTAAATGACAAAGCGATGGAAAAATTTGAAAAATCAATGGCTCCAAACGCTCTAGTTATTGGCAATTCCTCAATTATTGAAAAACACCCGTCAAGAGCAGATGTTAACTATATTATGTCAAAATTGGGCGATGCAGCTTTAGAGATTGAAGGCGGACTCCTGAATATTGTAACACTAGGTTATTTTATTAAAAAAACAAATATATTAAAAAAAGAAAGTGCGCTAAGTGCATTAGAATTTATTTCAAAAAAGAAGAACCCCGCTTTTCTTAAAAGAAATATAGAATCATTTGAAAAAGGTTATAATATCTAAAAATATATTAATCTTTAAATTAGAACGGCGGATAAAAGCTATCCGCCGTTTAAGCTTATGTTTAAGCCTATATATACACCCAAATTAGAATATAATTAACAATTCTTCACCAGGGTTTAAGCTTGATGCATTTGATAAGCTTGGAACGATTAAGTAAACAATTTCGTCACCAATTTCATAAATTACACCAAATACACCACCAATAATATTTTTGCAAGTATCAAAAATACCTTTGCCAAGTGTTATAAATGAGCTGCCAAATCTCTTAACGCCTGCTACAGGCTGCAAGCAAAGAGTATCAACAAATGTATCAGACAATTCATCACCAATTTCTTCAACACCATTTGCGGCAATATTAACACCTGTGCCTACTGTTCTGCCTGAAACACCAACGATTCTTGCAGCAGCAGAGAAAGGTGCACCAAATAATCTTGCAATAAAGTTAGGATTTTTGATTTCGTTAGCTTGAGCTTCTGTGATGTTTTTAGGGAATTCAACAACGCAGTCGCCATTTTTGATTTCTAAGAATTTAACCTTAATGAATCCGGGGTTTTTGAGTCCTGGGCGTTTAACCGCTACAACTTCACCTTTAACTTTTGAACCAGCCGGGAAAACATTATTGTTAATTTCAACTTCTTTAGTTGTTACCGCAGCAAATTTTTGCCCGATGTTAGAAGTTTTAGCACTGATTCTGTCGCAAAGTTTTACATTCAAATAGACAGGTTTGTATGATTTTACACAATCAGGAGCAAATTTATCCTTTGCAATTTTATCGTTTGCAATAGCAAAATTTGTTCTAAGTGTACCAATTAAGTAAGCAACTTGTTCTTTTGATAAATACATATCATCGTTAACTCTTTTAGGATCAGGTACTTGATCTAAAAGTTCAGAATTAACAACTTCTTTTGTTGCACTAACTGCCCAAGAAGGAATGTATTCGATTGTTTTACCGTTAAATTCGGGAACTAAAAGGCTTTTATCGGTTGGAACATCAATTAATTGAGCAACTACTGCAAAAACTTCAGCTTTAGTAATTGGTTGATCCGGTTTAAAGGTTTTATCCGGATAACCAATCATAACGCCTGCGTTTGTAGCTCTTGCAATCCATTCATTTGCCCAGTAGTTTTGAGCAACGTCTGAGTATTTGCTTGTTTTTCCGGCAGGTTTAACATCAAAGCCTTCTGATAGTACAACTGCCATTTCAGAACGCAAGATAGGCATTTTGGGGTTAAACAACTCCCCACCGCTTCTTTCTTTAATTAAAGAAAGAACGTCTCTTGCCCAAGAATCAACATAAACAGAATCTTTGTTTTTGATACCAATTCTATTCTTTGTTTTGTAAATTTTGCCGCCTGTTTGATAAACTTTGTTACCATCTACATAAGTTTGCGCTTCAGCATTAAATAATGTCGGGTGTGCATAGCCTTCAATTTGACCTTCTTTGCAGGGGCCAGCAAACACAGCAGTTGCACTTAGTGCAAGTACCATAACGGAAGCTGCAAAAAGTTTTTTAATCTTTTCCATCAGTTCTCCTATTCTTTTAAATCAACCCGTATTTTACAATACATACAACGCAGTCATTATGAGCTAAAAATAGCAGAAAGTCAAGTGAATTAAGGTTTTTTGTAAAGTTTTTAGAATGCTTTAATTGTTAAAAATATTGAAATTGTGGGGAATTTATGTGATAATTTTTAAGCAAAAATACTACATTTAACGGAGAGTAATATGACAATTAAAATTGCAGTTACAGGGGCACTGGGAAAAATGGGGCAAGAGGTTGTAAAAGCAGTTATTGCAGATAATGATTGTGAACTTGTTTGTGCAATTGATAAATTTAATTTAGGTTTTAATGTTCACAATGATGTTGCGATAGAGGGCGACATTAAAAAGGCTTTTGAACTGAAAAAACCTGATGTTGTGATTGACTTTACACAACCCGATATTATTTTTGAAAACATAAAAACTTATTTAGATTTAGGCGTAAAATCCGTTATTGGTACAACAGGTCTAAGCTCAGAACAACTTTCTCAAATAGAAAAATTATCAAAAGAAAAAAGTACAGGCTGTTTTATTGCACCCAATTTTTCAACAGGTGCCGTGCTTATGATGAAATTTGCGCAACTTGCAGCCAAATATTTTAATAATGCAGAAATTATTGAATTTCATCATAATCAAAAGAAAGACGCTCCATCAGGCACTGCCATAAAAACAGCGGAACTTATGGCACAGGTAAATTCTAATTTTAAAGAGGGAAATGTTGAAGAAAAAGAACTGATAAAGGGCTCACGTGGTGGTAATTTTGAAAAAGCTCAAATCAACATCCATTCAGTCAGAATGCCGGGGTTTGTGGCATCACAAGAAGTAATTTTTGGTTCTATGGGGCAAACACTTAAAATAAGGCACGATTCAATAAATCGAGAGTGCTACATGGACGGCGTTTTAATGGCTGCAAAATATATTGCTAAAAATAATAGTTTCACGTATGGATTGGAGAACATTTTATGACAAACAAAAAACCCAACATTGCAGTACTTGGTGCATCAGGCGTAGTTGGCAGAGAAATTTTAGGAATACTTGCTGAAAGTAATATTGAATTTAATGAAATAAAATTACTCGCATCCAAGCGTTCGGCAGGAAATAAAATAGAATTCAAGGGTAAAGAATATACTATTATTGAAGCAACACCAGATGTTTTTGAGGGTGTAAATGTAGTTTTAGCTTCTGCCGGCGGCTCAACAAGTCTTGCTCTTGCGCCTGAAGCAGTTAAAAGAGGTGCGGTTTACATTGATAATTCAAGCGCTTTTCGTATGGAAGAAGATGTACCGCTTGTTATAGCAGGAGTCAATGATGAAGATTTAAGAAAACACAAAGGCATTATTGCAAACCCGAACTGTTCAACTTCACAATTAATGCTTGCGCTAAAACCACTTGATGATTACGCAAAAATTAAAAGGTTGATTGTATCAACATATCAAGCTGTATCAGGTGCAGGGCTTGCAGCTATTGAAGAATTAACAGACAACACAAAAACAAACTTAATTGGCATGCCATACGACAGTAAAGCATTTAAACATGAAATTGGCTTTAATGTCATTCCGCAAATTGATGTATTTACTGAAAATGGCTACACAAAAGAAGAAATGAAAGTAACAAATGAAACAAGAAAAATTCTACATTTGGATAAATCTGTACCAATTTCTTGTACTGCCGTAAGAGTTCCTGTATACATCGGACATTCTGAAGCAGTAAGTATTGAATTTGAAAAACCTATTGACGCTGATAAAACAAGGGAAATATTAAAAAATGCTTATGGCGTAAATGTTATAGATGATCCTGAACATTACGCTTACCCGACACCAAAAGATGCAGCAGGAAAAGATCCCGTTTTTGTAGGCAGAATAAGAAATTCTATAGCATTTGACAATGGTATTGACTTTTTCTGTGTAGCGGATAATTTGAGAATAGGTGCAGCATTAAACACTGTAAGACTGGCTCAAAAAGTAATTGAGATGGGTCTTTATTAAGGAGAAGAAGTATGACAATCAGATATGATGCGGGCGAAGTTATAACAGCAATGGTAACACCATTTAACGAAAAACGTGAAATAGACTACCCTGCAGTTGAAAGACTTGCAAAACACCTTGTAAACACAGGCTCAGATGCAGTTTTGGTAGCGGGCACTACTGGTGAAAGTCCGACTTTAACACATGAAGAAGAATATGAGCTTTTATACGCCGTTAAAGGCACAGTTAGCGGTAGCGCAAAAGTAATAATGGGTGCAGGTTCAAACTCTACAAGAACAGCGGTTGATGTAGCTAAAAAGGTTGAAAGCTTGGGAGCAGACGCTATTTTATCAGTTGTACCATACTACAACAAACCCAATCAACAAGGCATGATTGAGCATTTCGGTGCAATTGCAAAAAGTACCAATTTGCCAATAATTTTATACAACATACCATCTCGCACGGGTGTAAATATGTTGCCTCAGACAGTCGCTTTTCTTGCAAAGGAATATTCAAACATTGTTGCACTTAAGCAATCAAACCCTGATTTAGACTTAATATCAGAGCTCAAAGCTCAATGCCCTAAAGACTTTGCAATATATTGCGGTGATGATAGTCTCACGTTACCAATGCTTTCTTTAGGCGCACATGGTGTAATTTCTGTTGCCTCCCATGTAGTCGGCAAGGAAATAAAATCAATGATACACAATTACAAATCAGGTCAGGTAAAAGCTGCAAGAAATATGCATCAAATGCTGTTTCCATTGTTCAAAAAACTATTTATGGCGCCCAACCCTGTGCCTGTTAAAGCAGTGCTTTCAAGATTAAAGATGATTGAAAATTATGTAAGACGCCCTTTATTTGAACTAAATGAAATAGAACGCTCAGAGCTTTTTGATTGTTTAAATGATGTTCTTGAAGCCCTAAAAAACAACTAAATTAAAGCCTCCAACTGGAGGCTTTAATTATACTAAATCCCTTAATTTTTTAATTTGATCACGTATTTGGGCAGCACGCTCAAAATCAAGCAATTTTGCTGCCTTGTGCATATCTTTTTCAAGTTTATTTAACAGTTTTGGCAAGTCTTTTTTATCAACATTAAATTCGCTCATTTGTTCTGCAACGATATCTTCAAGACTCCTATAGCTTGCAACAAGGCTAAGCAAATTGTTTTCAATAGATTTTTTAATTGTCTTTGGCACAATATTATGCTCTTTATTAAAGGCAATTTGCAATTTCCTGCGCCTGTTTGTTTCATCAATCGCAAGGCGCATAGAATCAGTTATTTTATCAGCATACATAATAACATGCCCTGCAGCGTTTCTTGCACTTCTACCTATTGTTTGGATTAAAGACGTTTCACACCTTAAAAAGCCTTCCTTATCTGCATCCATAATTGCAACAAGAGATACTTCAGGTATATCAAGCCCTTCCCTTAAAAGATTTACACCAACCAAAACGTCAAATTCGCCAAGCCTTAAATCCCTTAAAATTTCAACACGCTCAAGCGATTGCACACCACTGTGTAAATACCTTACCCTTATCCCCTGCTGCAAAAGGTATTGAGTCAAATCTTCCGCCATCTTTTTTGTTAAAGTAGTTACAAGAACACGTTCTTTTTTATCGGCAACTTTTTTAATTTCTAACATAAGATTTTGCACTTGACCTTCTGTTGGACGGACATCAATTTCAGGGTCTAAAAGTCCCGTAGGGCGAATAATTTGTTCAACAATTTGATCTGAATTATTACGTTCAAAATCTGCAGGAGTCGCTGAAATAAATATTTTCTGTCCAATTTTACCCCAGAATTCATCAAATGTTAAGGGGCGGTTGTCTTTTGCACAAGGAAGTCTGAAACCATAATCAACAAGCACTTCTTTTCTTGATTTATCACCAAAATACATACCCTTGAGTTGTGGCAGAGTTACGTGTGATTCATCAATAACCACAAGAAAATCTTCAGGGAAATAATCAAGTAGAGTTGCAGGCGGTGTACCTGGGGCACGACGTTCAATTATTCTTGAGTAATTTTCAATGCCAGAGCAGTAGCCCATTTCTTTAATCATTTCCATATCATAGTGAACCCTTTGTTCAAGGCGTTGCGCCTCAACCAGCTTATTTTGTGCGTGTAATTCATTTAGCCTTTGCCTTAATTCCAAATTAATAAGTCGAATTGTTTCATCTAAATCATCGTCATAAGCAAGATAGTGCACAGCAGGATATATAACCGTTTCAGAAACATTCTCAAGAACTTCGCCCGTAACAGAATCAATCCTTGAAATTTTTTCAATCTCGTCGCCAAAAAAATAAATCCTGGTAATTATTTTTTCATAACTTGGCATAATTTCGACAACATCGCCACGAGCTCTAAAAGTTGCACGTTTTAATTCGACATCATTTCTTTCATATCTAGTAGTTACAAGATGGGTCAAAAGTTCTTCTCTGGAAATTTCCTGTCCTACTTTTAGAGTAATAGAGCCCCTAAAGTAGTTTTCAGGCAAACCTAAACCATAAATACAACTAACAGATGCTACAACAATTACATCATTTCTTTCGTACAAACTGCGTGTAGTATTGTGCCTGAGTCTATCAATTTCATCATTAATTGTTGCCGATTTTTCAATGTATGTGTCAGTTCTTGGAATGTATGCCTCTGGTTGATAATAATCATAATAGCTTATAAAATATTCAACGGCATTATTTGGAAAAAGCTCTCTAAATTCGTTATAAAGTTGAGCTGCAAGAGTTTTATTGTGCGCAATCACAAGAGTTGGCTTTTGGACTCTTTCAATAACATTTGCAATGGTAAAAGTTTTACCACTACCTGTAACACCGAGCAGGGTTTGATTTTGATAGCCTGCAATAATTCCATCGGCAAGCGAATCAATCGCTGAAGGCTGATCGCCGGATGGTTTAAATTCTGAAACAATTTTAAACTGATTTTTAATCATAATAATTTGATTGTATTTACTTTATAGACTTGCCGTCAGGCCCTTCTTTTGAGCACAAGTAAAGAATTTTAGAAATCAAACTACTGTATTTTTTTTCATACTGCAGATTATCAATGCCGGAATAGTAAGATACAGGAGTGGAGGGGTTATTGTTTAAATCTCGTACCAATTCTAAGTAATCTCCCTTAAAATCGCTTTTTGCAACATACTCAGGTACTAAATCGGCATATATAAGACCTCTTGGATTATTTAAACCACCCCATTTTACAATTACACCATTATTGTAATCTAAAGCGTCTATTGCGATCTGACGGTAAAACTGAGTATCCGGCAAACCGGCAACTTGTCTTGGAAGATTCTCGATAATTTTTTGTTTGTTTGCTTTTTCAATTTTACCAAAATGCAAAGCACTTTTTAAAGATAAATTTAAAGTACGCGAAATTTTCATGTAATAATCCCTTATAATCATTCCTTCATTGAGACTGTATTATACAACCAAAAAAGTATATTCACAATTAAATGTTAAATTAATTAAATATTATGCTCAATCACAAATGCCCGAATCGCAAAATTAATATTATTTGATATAAAAAATTTGCGTCTGATGCGACTTTGTAAGCTTGCTTGCAAATGCGGTATCGCAATAGGTTCGAATCGCAAAATTAATATTATTTGATATAAAAAATTTGCGTCTGATGCGATTCGAACGCATGACCTATCCCTTAAAAGGGGAGTGCTCTACCTGCTGAGCTACAGACGCAAATTTTAGACTTATTTAATTGTCATATCTATAGCTCAGCAGGTAGTTTGTGCGGACTTCGCCGCTAACCTCGCTACGCTCGTTTATTGAGCTACAGACGCAAATTTAAATTTCAACACGAGAAAGTTAATTCCTCACTGCTAATTCAATATAGCAAGAACAAAAATTCACGTCAAATACTTTTTTAAAAAATTATTACCCAACCATACATATCCTATCGGGTTTTTAAAAAAATCAAAATTTAGATAATATTTAAACTATATACAAGAAAGGGAACAATATGAGAAAAACACTATTAATGCTTGCTGCTACTGTATTTATTTGCAATTGCACATTTGCTGCCCCTTGCAGCATTAATGTACCATGTGATACAAAAACAAGTTGTAAAAAAGAATGTAAACAATACAATGTGCCCAAAGGTTGTAAAGAAGACAAATGTGAAACACCTTGCGAAAAATCTTCATGTAACGACGCAAGAAGTGACAACGAATGCTTTTTTGACAACCAATTTGCACAGATGAAAAAAGTTTTATGTCTAAGTCCGCAACAAGATTCAGCAATTGATTGCATTTACGATAAATACAAAAACCAAATGCAAATTTTGCACGATCAAGCAAAATGCAGACAAGAAAAACTTTGCCAAATGATTAACGATTGTGCTTCAAACAGTGAAATAAAAGAACAAAAAGACGAACTTAAAGAAATAAGAAACGAAGCAAAAGATCAGTACAAATGCTTCTCTAAAGAAATAAAGGCTCAACTATGTAAAGACCAAATTAAATGTTTCAATAAATTTAACAGAGCCGAAAAAAAGAAAATGAAACAACTTGTAAGGTACTGCATGCAACCTCATTTCCCCTGCGATTGTGGATGTAAAACTTATAGCGCATGCAATTGTGACTAAAATTAACCGCCCCACTCGGGGCGGCTTTTTTATGATAATTTTTTAATAAGTTCTGCTATTGTTGAAATTTCCGATTTAATTTCTTCAACTCTAGCTTTTGTCTGCTCAACCACTTCTTTTGGCGCAGAATTAACAAATTTATCATTGTTCAATCTGCCATTGAGCGAATTAAGCTCTATTTCAAATTTTTGAATTTTTTTATTTTGACGTTCAATTTCTTTTTGAATATCAATAAGTCCTTCAAGCGGAACAATTATTTTTGTTTCACCGACAGTGCAATAAGCACAATGTTTTTCATCTTTTGAGTTCTTTTCAAAAGTTACTTCTTCAACTCGTGCCAGCCTTTTAATATAAGGAATTATTTTAGAGAATAACTCCTCATCCCCATCGATTTTAATATTTATTTTTGTACCGACAGGAATATTAAAATCTGCCCTTAGGTTTCTTAAAGACTTAATAGCCTCAAACACAGTTTCCATTTGTTCTGACTCGGCGCAATATTCAAATTCCTTGTTATAAACAGGAAAATCTGTTTTCATAAGCGCAATTTCACACTTTTCAATTGGCATTAACTGCCAGATTTTCTCTGTAATATGAGGCATAATAGGATGTAAAAGCTTCAAAGACTGCTCAAGGACATAAGTTAATACAGCCTCATTTTTTTCAATTTTAGAAAGTTCTACATACCAGTCGCAGTAATAATTCCAGAAGAAATCATAAAGAATTGAGGCAACTTCACCTATTCTGTAATTTTTAATATTTTCATTTACTTCTTTTACAACTCTGTTCAGCTCGTTTAATATCCATTTGTCGGCAATGGAAAGATTTTTAGTATCAAGCTCTAAATCTTTTCCTGATTTTGTTAAATTCATTAAAACAAAGCGAGAAGCATTCCAGATTTTATTTGCAAAATTTCTTCCATACTCAAAGCGTTCATTTGAAAGCTTAATATCTTGCCCGCCATAGGTGCAAAGAGAAGTCAGTGTAAAGCGCATGGCATCACAGCCATATTTTTCAATAATTTCAACAGGGTCAATTGTATTACCTTTTGATTTTGACATTTTTTGCCCGTTTTCATCCCTTATAAGCCCATGGATGTAAACCGTTGAAAATGGCGGCTTTTTAGTAAACTCAAGCCCCATTGTAATCATTCTTGCAACCCAGAAGAAAATAATATCAAAACCGGTTACAAGAGTTGTTGTAGGATAAAACTTTTTAAAGTCATCACAGTCAGTATCCGGCCAACCCATTGTTTCAAAAGGCCACAAGCCTGATGAAAACCAAGTGTCTAAAACATCAGTATCCTGTCTGTAGTTATCAGGGTCAGGATTTTCAAGCGCAACAACCATTTCGCCTGTTTTTTTATGATAATATGCAGGAATTTGATGCCCCCACCAGAGTTGCCTTGAAATACACCAATCACGTATATTTTCCATCCACATCAAGTAATTCTTTTCCCAACGAGATGGAACAAACTTAATTGACCCGTCTTTAACTTTTTCAATAGCGGCTTTTGCAAGCGGTTCCATTTTCACAAACCATTGTTCAGATAATAGAGGCTCAATTGTTGTATTGCAACGCTGACACTTACCGACCGCATGCGGGTGATCAGTTATGCGAACAAGAACTTGGTGGTCTTTTAACATCCTTATTGTTCTTTCACGTGCATCGTATCTGTCCCTGCCATGAAGTTCAGGGTGAACTTCGGCGCATGCAATCATTTTACCTTGTTCATCAATTACTTTTATAGATTTTAAATTGTGGCGTCTGCCAACTTCAAAGTCGTTAGGGTCATGTGCAGGAGTGATTTTAAGCGCACCGGTGCCAAAACTTTTATCAACATATTCATCGGCAATTATAGGTATTTCACGACCGGTCAGAGGAATTACACACTTTTTACCAATTAAATCCTTATATTTGTAGTCATTAGGATTAACTGCAACTGCAACATCTCCAAACATTGTTTCAGGACGTGTTGTAGCGATAACAATTGCGCCCATTTCATCTTTTAGCGGATAGGATATTTCCCAAAGTTTACCATCCTCATTTTCATATTGAGTTTCGATATCTGAAATTGCACTTTGACAACGTGGACACCAGTTTACAATATAAGAACCTTTATAAATTAAACCCTTATTATATAAATCAACAAAAACTTTTTTAACAGCACGAGAGCAACCTTCATCAAGCGTAAAACGAGCACGAGATAAGTCAAAAGATGCCCCCAATTTTTTAAATTGATTTAAAATTTTACTCTTATGGTCGTTCGCCCAATCCCAGGTTATTTTAACAAATTCTTCTCGCCCTAAATCATGACGAGTTTTACCTTCTTTTGCAAGCTGTTTTTCAACAACATTTTGAGTAGCAATTCCGGCATGGTCGCACCCTGGCAGCCAAAGAGCCTCATAGCCGCACATTCTGTGATATCTGGTTAAAATATCTTGCAAAGTGCCATCAAGCGCATGACCCATATGCAAAACCCCTGTTACATTTGGCGGAGGTATAACAATTGAATAAGGTTCTTTTTTAGATTTTGCATCAGCCTTAAAACATTCATTATTTTCCCAAAACTTATAAATATCAGTTTCTATTTCTCTTGCTTCATAAGTTGTTGCCATATTTTGAGCTTGCGAATTATCCATTTTGTCCTCAATATTTTAACTACAAAAATAATGTATCACAAAAGTATTAGCCCATAAAGCTTATTATTTTTTGCGCAAAATTTGATTAATCTTTTTAATATGAAAAAAGTTATAATTGCGCTTTTTTTAATAACAATATATCTATGCAACGGTAATTTTATTGCTGCAGAAGAAAAGCAGGCGGACGCAGAAATAACAATGAGCAGTGGTTTTAATGACTGCTTAAGGGATGTAAATGTTGAAGAAGAAGTAAAAAGATATTTAGGAGATGAGCCCGTTTACGTAAACTTAAAAGAATGCCTTGAAATCGCACTTCTTTATAATTTTTATCTAAAAAGTGCAAGTTATGACTACACAAGAGCAAAATGGGAATACAAGAACTCTTTAACAAATTTCTTGCCCGATTTGTCTGTAAGCAACTATTCTGTCTACTATAGCGGACAAGTACTTGTTGGTGCAGCGTTACTTGAAAATTTTAATGAGCTTGCATTATCAGTTTACGTTAGAGGAGCTCACCAACTAACAAAAGGAGGGGAACAAATTTTTGAAGCACGATCCAAGAAGAACTTGAAATTTGCACAAAGGCACAATTTAGATTTTACAAGGAGTGAGGTTTTGCTCTACTGTGCAAAATACTACTATGAGTTACTAAAAACAAAGCTCGATATTGAAATTTATCAAAAGAATTACAAAGAGCGCTGCGCCCAGTTGGTACAAACAGAAAACTTGATGAACGCTGGATTAGGGACAAAATTTGACGTAATTCGTTCAAAAACTGAACTTGCGCAAGCGAAGCAAAATCTACTGGACGCAATGCAAGAATTTAGACTGGCTCAAGCAAAACTCGCCAATATTATGGGAGTGGAAATTACAACATGTCTTATGCCCATTGAAATGGAAGCGCAGATGTATACGCTGATTGAAGAAAATAAAACAATTGAAGATATGTACAACCTTGCTTTTTCTTGCAGGGAAGATGTCAAGAAAATGCGCTCTCAAATACAGGCACTGAAAGAACAAAAAAGAATGATTTACACACAATTTGTTCCACGCCCCAGAATTATAGCACAGGAACAGTGGCAGGGTACTGCAAGAGCGGGTTTAGGACCGGCTATTGTCCTTGGAGCTTATGTTGATTGGAATTTGGGGCAAAATATGGGATTTGGAACTATAACCCAGGCAAAAGCAAAACAAGCCGAAATTGACAAAAACATTGTTGATTTAGAGCAATCACTGAGAGATATAAAAGAGACTATTTTAAAAGATTATTACGAATCAAAAATTTCTAAGGACAGAATAAAAATCTCACAAGAACAAACCGGGTATGCAACAGAAAGTGTAAAATTAGCAGAATTAAGACTTGATGCAGGCGAAGGCATATTAATAGATGTAATTCAAGCTCAAACATTTAAAACCAGAACAAGGATTGAACTTGTAGATTCAATCATACGGTACAACATTGCTCAAGTTCAAATGCTATTCGATAGCGGAACAATATCAAAAGATGAAATGCTAAAAACTTATAATCCGTAAAGAAGTGTAAATATTTTTATAAATTGTAGCAAATACACTAATTTAGAAAACTTGTAGATGCAGGAGAAGACTAACAACCCTAAATACATATTAACACAATGCCTGCATTCAAAGCAGGCTTTTACTTTTTTAGTACAATACTATATAATTTTGTAAAAAGGGGGAGCATATGAATGTTAATGCACTTACAAAATTATCTTACGGGATGTACGTCATAGGAACAAAAAACAATGAGAACTTTTGCGGATGTATTGCAAACTCGCTAGTTCAAATTACGGCAGAACCCGTAACAATTGCACTGAGCATTAACCATAACAACTATACAAACGAATGCATTAAAAACTCAAAAGAATTTTCTATTTGTGTATTAGGAGAAAAAATCAACCCGATAATTATTGGAACATTTGGCTTTAGGAGTTCACGAAATTTTAATAAATTTGAAAATATAAAATATAAAACAATAGAAGGACTTCCGATATGCACAGATAGTTGCGCATATCTGATATGTAAACTCATAAACACTACAGAAACAAGTACCCACAGTATTTTTATAGCACAGGTCACTGATTCTGGCATAATAAATGAAGATACGCCAATGACATACTCCTATTATCACAATGTAATTAAAGGTAAAAGTCCAAAAAATGCACCTACATACATATCGTGAACTCTTGTTAAGTATTGTAACAAAATAAATATATACTGAATTTATACCTTTTATATTGTTTTTATATATATGTAAGACATTAGACATTATAAAAGGAGAATTATTATGAGTCTTAGCGCAAGTTCAGGTCTGGTATTAGCAAACCATAAAAGCGGTCTTAAACCACAAATGTCACAAGCAGCAAAAGCGCAAAATTTAAACAATATTGATAACAAAAAGAAACAAGAAAATCAAAAAATTAACCCTTTTAGTACAGCACAAGAGGAAACAACATCCCAAGTGGCTTTTGAAAGTGATTCTATACCATCTATACCAACCGAAACCTTGGGCACAATGGCATATAGCAGCAGTGGGGCAGAATCAGCGGGTACAATGGCTTCAGCCGCAGGAAGCGTTGGTGCAAGCGTAAGTTGTGTAGCATAATCTCTCTCAAAAAGGTGGTAGAATATGGATGAAAATAAATTTGCTAATTGTCTGTTGTGCACAATTGTAATCTTGACTACAATTATGTTCAGCTGGACCATTGTGTACATTAACCAAACAGCCTTAGATTCGGCTAACATGCCAATCGTCTCAGCATTTGATGCATAAATACAAATGCCCCCCATCGCAGGAGGGCATTTAAAAATGATAAATAAAAGCTATTTCTTATCCACTCTAATTGCATTATCAGGACAAACAAGCTCACATGTGCCACATGCAATACACTCGTCGCGATTAGGTTCGACGGCCGGAGTTTGGTAAATACCAACTTCTTTTGACCAATTTAGGCATTTTTTTGGGCATTTTACTATGCAAAGACCGCAACCTTTGCAATAATCCGTATATAAATGCCAGTCTGCTTTGCCTTTGGCAACATCATTAACAGTTATAGCTTTATGTTTTGTAGTCATTTTATACACCTGCTTTCTGTATTAAACCCATACCCATCTCAAGAGCTTTATAGTTAAGTTCTCTCAACTCGGGCTTCGCATCGAATTTTTTACCTAATGCCATTTCCATAGCATTCTTAATATCACTTAAGTCAAGAACATTTGTTGCACTTAAAAGAACACCAAGAACAATTATATTAAATACCCTTGCACTTAACTGTTCGTTAGCAATTTTGTTTGCCTCAACAGAAATGATGTTTTTAGCATTGCAAACGGGTTTTTTTGTACATACAGAAGAATCGTAAATGACGGTAGAATTTTCATTTACATATGTACAGCATCTGTCAATCGCACGGTCAGATAACATAATTACAATGTCACCTTTTGAAAATCTTGGTTCACCAATTTTTTCATCAGCAATTTGGCAAAAGGCAATGGAAACACCACCCCTTTGTTCTACACCAAAGTTAGGAATATATAAAATTTCCTTACCAGCTTCATAACCTGCTTCTACAAGGATTTTTGCAACACTTTGGACGCCTTGTCCGCCTTCACCCGCTAAAACGATTCTTGTTCTTGCCATATTATTACTCCAATCCTTCTCTTTGAACAAACTCTTTAACTTCAAAGAATTCTTCCATTGTTTTTAATCTGTCCCAGGTTTGAACATTGTTTGTTCTCCAGTTCAAAGGACAAACAGAAAGAACTTCAACAAAAGAAAATCCTCCCATATCAACGTTTTTAAGAGCTTTCTTAAATGTAGATTTTAATTTTCTTAAGTTTGAAACAGAAGCTCTTGCAACAAAAGACTTGTTTGGATCAGCAATCGACGCAACCATTTCAGCACCCTTTGCAGGGCGACCGGTTACATCGCAATCACGACCATATGGGGTAGTTTCAGTTTTTTGACCCGGCATTGTGGTTGGCGACATTTGCCCGCCTGTCATACCGTAGTTTGTATTATTCGCAACAATAATTAAAAGATTTTCACTTCTAACTGCAGCATTTACAAGGTGTTGTGAACCTATTGCAAGACCGCCACCGTCACCCATATATGCAATACCTACTAAATCAGGATTAGCACGAGTAACACCGTAAATGACAGGGGTTGTACGACCGTGGTGTGTTTGAACGGTGTCAACGTTCATGTAATTCCAGGACAAAAGAGAACAACCGATGTCGCAGCCAAAAATAGCCTTGTCATTTAACTCAAGCTCGTCAATTGTTTGAGCAAGAGTTTTTAAAATCATACCATGACCACAACCTGGGCAAAATTTAGAAGCACCTACTTCAGCATTTTGCGCTTTAGCAAGCTTTGGTCCTTTTTCTAGCATTTCTATCATTTATATTTCCTCTTATTTCTATTTTAAACTACACTGTAGCAGGTTCTTTTACCATAGATTCAACTTTTTTAACAATGTCGTCGCCTGTTACGCCAACACCCATTTTAAATAAAGTTGAATAAGGAGTTGTTAATCCATAGATTTTTTCAAGAACCATTTGTGCAAGTTGACCATTTGCAGATTCAGTAAACAGAACTTGTTTAGCACGTTTTACAGCCGCTCTTAAAGGTTTAACAGCAAGAGGACGAAGTGTGATAGGTCTGAATAAACCGGCTTTAATACCTTTTGCTCTCAACTCATCTATAGCAGTCATTGCAGATCTTGCAACAATTCCATGGGCGATAACAAGAATTTCCGCATCGTCCGCTTTGTATTCAAGATACTCTTCAATTTCGGGAGAAATTCTGTCAAATTCTTCCTGATATTTATCAAGAACCTCCATAAGCTCTTCTTCAAGGTTAAATGTATTTCTAATATGATTTACAGGTCTTGTGCCGTTTGCACCACCCAATGTAGCTTGGGTTGGAACCATTTTAATACCGCGAGATGCAGGATCATATAATGTAACAGGTTCTCTCATTTTACCTTGGTAGCCATCAGCCAGCATAAATGTTGGAAATCTGTATTTCCATGCCGTATTAAATGCTTTAATCATGTAATCATATAAATCTTGGTGTCCTGCCGTTGAATAAACAATTCTAAAACCTTCACCATTGCCGCCAAAGCATGTCAATCTTGTTTCTTGTTGAGCATAAATAACTGTAGCTGTTGATGGACCACCTCTTTGCATAACAGCACAAACAAAAGGTATTCTCATCATTTCAGCCATGCTTTGCGCATCTTGCATAATGACATTACCGGGACCTGCAGTTGCGGTAAAAGCTCTTTTACCGGCTAAAATACCGCCAATTGTGGAAAATCCTGCAGAAATTTCATCTTCTGTTTGCAAAAATCCTGCTTCTGTTTTAGGAAGCAATTTACACCAAGTGTGCATAATTTCATTCTGTGGTGTAATGGGATAACCATACATGAACTCGGCCTCAGCTGCGTTCGCCGCGTAGGCAATAACTTCATTTCCCGTCAAGAACATTCTGGTGTCTTGTGTAATAAGTTTTTTTACCATTTTGAATCCTTACATTTTGTGAGTGAATACACTATTTTTTTACTACAAAATTAAGGAATATTCAAGTAAATTATTATTCCGATGTTTTATAGTCAGCAGCCATCTTAAGTTTATATAAATTATTAAAATCCATATCCGGTGTCAAATGCAGCTTTCTTTTGTACATTTTTGAAAACTCATCAATTGATAAAAAATGCGGAACCGTATCAATGCTCAAGTATGCAGTAGGTTTTTCCCTCTCATATTTATATGCAGCAGTGGTATAGGCTATAAATTCCTTCTTTAACTTTGCACGCTCGATATTATCTGCACTGGTTAAATCCTCACCTATAGGGAGCATTGGGGATAACACTCTTGCTATTTCCGCATACTTTTTCTTGGTTGACTTACCTTGCAAAATCTTATAAGGGATGTCTTCAAGCTCCTTAAAAAGCGCAACGTCATAGCCTAATATTTGTATTTCGCCAAATAAGCCATCCGGAAAAGCTAACATCAAATGCACACCCATATAACCGTTCTCACGTCTTGTTATACGCTCTGGAACAATAATTCCATAAAGATCCGATGACAACTGAGCCAGTTTGCGAAGTTTTGTTTGGCTTACATATTGATATTTTTTATCGGTAGGAATATGATTTTCAACTTCTATTATTTTTAATTTGCGATCCCTTACACACTCGATTATTTGATCAATAACTTTATCTATGCAACCCTTTTGAGCATTACCCATGATAATTCTTGCACCGACCAAATCATGGAGATTACTTACAACACCTTCTTTTGTATGCAAGTACTTCTGACTTGCTTTTTCTCGTATGGAATTTGCACTTTTTGTCCTAAATTCCAAAGAAAAAACAGGGTGAGTAAAATCACAAAAGTTATCATCATTTGGAATTAAGCCAGAAATAGACTTTCTTAAAATACTTTTTAGCCTACACGTATCACCTTCTGCCTGTTCAAAAATCTGTTGTGCAAGATGATTAGTTATTGTTCTTTCTTTTGCAGACAACAATTTACCATTGGCAGCCGGTGTGGTCACTATTGGATTTGAAAATGGCTTCGCTTGCAAAGAAGGTTGTTTACCTCTGGAAGAAAAAGACACCGCATCTGTTTGAAGGTGTTGCAAATTTATAAAACGGTTGTTGAGCAAATTTACATTTAAATAATTAGTTTTTTTGTTAATACTTGCGCTATTGTATGCACTTGAAATTATATTTATTTTCATATTATGTTTTTCAAAAGATAAACCAGACAGGAATATAAAACAACAAAATAAAAAAAATTGCTAGCATTCGACACTTTCGATAAAATTAATGTCATCGTTAAATACTGACAAGGCACTAATTTTATACGACTTAAATTTCTTGTCACACAAGGTTAGATAATAATTTGCACAATTACATATTTTTTTTAACTTAGCTTTTGTTATAGCTTCTAAAGGCATGCCGAATTTATTTGTTGTCCTATATTTAACCTCAACAAAATACAATATATCATTTTTGCCGGCAATTATATCAATTTCGCCGTATCTGGAGTAGCGAAAATTAGTTTCCAGAATCTTGAAACCGTTTTTCAAAAGAAATTCTTTAGCTCTATTTTCTCCCAGTTTACCTTTAAGTTTGTTTGACATAAAATAATTGTAATACAAAATAAGTGGAGCACAAAGCCGATGGAATTATTGAAAAAAACAGCAATAGAACAAAGAAAAGCACTTTTAAATAAAGAAGTAAGTGCGCTGGAATTAGTTCAAGAAACATATAAACAAATTGAAAATCTTGACGAAAAAATAGGTGCATACAATTCGCTTACAAAAGAACAAGCAATTGAAACAGCAAAAAAAGTTGATGAAAAAATTGCAAAAGGAGAAGATATACCCCTTATGGCAGGTATTCCTCTTGCGCTTAAAGATAATATGAACATGATTGGTTCTAAAACAACAGCAAGTTCAAAAATACTTGAAAATTTTGTATCACCATACGATGCCACAGTTACAAAAAAACTAAAAGAAAATCTTGTGCCAATCATCGGAAAAGCAAACTTGGATGAGTTTGCAATGGGCTCAAGTAATGAAAACTCTGCTTTTAAAATTGTAAGAAATCCTCATAATTTAAATAAAGTTCCAGGGGGCTCATCAGGTGGCTCTGCAGCATCTGTTGCATCTTATGAAGCAACTGTTTCATTGGGCTCAGATACCGGCGGAAGTATAAGATTACCTGCAAGTTTTTGCGGTATAAACGGCTTTAAGCCAACATATGGCAGGGTTTCTCGCTATGGCTTAATTGCTTTTGCCTCATCATTAGATCAAATAGGTCCATTTGGCAGATGTGTAGAGGATATAGCAAATCTTTACATGGCTATTGCAGGATGGGACGAAAAAGATTCTACTTCTTTAAAAATAGAGGTTGATGATGTTACAAAAACCCTTAAAGACGATGTAAAAGGTTTAAAAATCGGCGTTATAAAAGAGCTTTTAGCCGAAGGCGTAAATGACGATGTAAGAAAATCAGTGCAAGATACTATTGAAACCTATAAAAAACTGGGCGCAACAATAAAGGAAGTATCACTTCCGCTTTTGAAGTACTCAATAGGCATATATTACATCGTTGCAACGGCAGAAGCAAGCTCAAATTTAGCACGATATGACGGTGTAAGATACGGATACAGGACAAAAGACGCTCAAAATCTTTTAGAAATGTACACTAAAACTCGTGCCGAAGGCTTTGGCGATGAAGTTAAAAGGCGTATAATGCTTGGAACTTATGCTTTATCAAGCGGTTACTATGATGCGTATTATAAAAAAGCTCAACAGTTAAGAAGACTTGTAAAAAATGATTTCGATAAAGTTTTTGAAGATGTTGATATTTTAATTTCACCGACATGCCCGACAACGGCTTTTGATATAGGTTCAAGAAATGAAGACCCACTTGCAATGTATTTAACCGATATTGCAACAATTAGTGCAAATTTAATTGGTGCGCCTGCACTTAGCACACCTTGTGGCTTTGATAGTGAAAAAATGCCCATAGGTTTACAGATTATCGGTAAAAATCTTGACGAGGCAACTGTCTTAAGAGCTGCATATAATTTAGAACAAGCAATTAAATAATTTAATATGCCTTAAAAAATCTGTTATCGGTACCACCCTTGCCGATTCTTACACTAACTTGTTTTAAACACTTTGGGCACTTACCAACGTAGGCTGTGCCCTCTTTGTTTTTGTAAATTCTGCCATAGACATGGCAACACTCAAACATAACTCCAAGAAATTGCTTTTTTTCACTCATAAACAAATTTTACACCCTATAAAAATTTCAAACAAGTTATATCATTCAAAAGGTTGTTTTCTTTTTTTAAAAAAATCATTAACCTTAATAAAGGTTATAAAATGAGGTTAGATTATGAGTACAAGATTAAGCGGGCAAGGTCTTATGGCACAGGCCATATATGGGCTTACAAATAATTTTGCTGTGCTTAGCGCCGGTACATCAGGGGGTCTGACGTTGGAACAGATAATAAACCCCTCAGATGAAGTCAACAAAAACAATCTAAGCGCAAGCTTTCAAAGTTATTTAACACAAAATTTTTCAAGCATCGATGCTGACGGAGATGGAAAAATAAGCGCAACCGATTTGCAACAATACACAAATCAGCTTTCACAAAAAGGTTTAAGCTATGAAGAATTAATGCAACTTTGTTACTCGGGCAGTGCAAGCTCCACTCTTGAAGAAGTGCTTAATCATTTTCAGGAAATTGATAAAAACGGAGACGGCAGAGTAACTAATCAAGAAATCGCAGAATATAGTATGGATGAAGAAATAGAAGAAATGGAAGAAAACCACCCAAAATTCCAAGCTACAAACATTTCAAATTACGTTGACAATGATGATTATGACTCATCATCGGTATAGTTTTACAAACAAAAGACAACAACGACCATAATTTTTTTCACTAAAAAGATCCAATGAGCTAACAGTTCCAAGTTCTTCAAGCACATTGGATCTTTTCTTTTTATCACACTCGACAATTAAAATACCATTATCTGACAAGAGTTTAGATGAAATATCAAAAATTTTTAGATAAGTTTTGTCCCAAGGCGGATCTGCATAAATTACATCAAATTTTCTCTTCAATAATAAAGAAGACTTGAGTGAATCACCGCGTATTATTTCTGGGTTAAATCCAAGTTTGGACGCATTTGCAAAAGCTATTTTTATTACCTGCGGACTAATTTCGTATGAGACAGTACTAAAACCTCTGGACAAAGCCTCGAATGTCATAATCCCACTGCCCAAAAATAAATCTAAAAAAGTTTTCTCTTTAAAAGAACCAAAAGTAGAAAACAAAATATTAAAAACACTTTCCCTTACAAGAGACAAAGTTGGCCTTACCCCTTTTGGGGTAGTTATTTTTCTTCCTTTAAATTGCCCGCCTGTAAGTTGCATTTAATGTTAATCTCCCATATTATATTAGCATGAAAAAAATTGTTATAATCGGCGGCGGTGCAGCGGGTCCAAAAACAGCCGCAAAGGCTAAAAGAGTAAATCCTGAAAATCAAATAGAACTATATACTGATGAAAATTTAATTTCATACAGTGCATGTGGTCTGCCTTATTATATAGAGGGGACGGTAAAAAATATAAATCAACTTATAGTTAGAACACCTGAAGAATTTGAAAAACAAGGCGTAAAAATATTTCTTGAACATAAAGCTCAAAAAATAATTCCTGAAAAAAAATGTGTAATAATAAATGATAAGGAAGTTTATTACGACGAACTTGTAATTTGCACAGGTGCAAAACCTTTTATACCGCCTATTAAGAATATAGATATGGATGGTGTGTATTTTCTAAGACATATTCAAGACGGCATAAAAATAAAAGAAGAGATGCATAAAGCTAGAAAAGTGGTGATAATTGGCGGAGGTTATATTGGTATAGAACTATTAGAAGCATTTGTGCAAAATGGAGTTAATACAGTAATTGTTGAATATGGTTCAAGACTTATGAAAGTTTTTGACTGCGAATTTAGTGACATGATAAAAAATCATATTATGGAAAGAAGCGGAGAGTGGGTAGAAATACATTTTGAAGAAGAAGTTATCGAGTTTTTCTCAGATGCACAAGGTAAATTCACAAAACTAAGGACAAAAAACGGGTTGGAAATAGAAGCAGATTTTTGTGTAATAGCGTCAGGTGTAGTTCCTAATGTTGAACTTGCAAAAAATGCAGGGATAAAAATAGGCAAAACAGGCGGCATTGTTGTAGATAGCAATATGAAAACAAGCATAGAAAACATCTGGGCAGCAGGAGACTGTACAGAAGAAAAATGTATGCTTACAAACAGACCGATATATATTGCTCTTGGTAATATTGCCAACAAAGAAGGACGTGTTACCGGAATAAACATATCAACAAATCCTGAAAATTATGAAAAATTTGAAGGAATTCTGGGTTCAGCTATAACAAAATATTTTGATTACACAATGGCACTAACAGGGATAAATTACGAAAATGCAAACAGAATAGCCGAAAAATTCAACATACAACCTGTATGCACAACCGTTGTAAAAAAAGATAAGGCAGGTTATATGCCAAATTCAGAAACAATAACAATTAAGCTTGTTGCAGACAAAAAAACCGGTAAACTGCTTGGAGCACAAGGAGTAGGAACAGGAGATGTTAACAAAAGAATCAATACAATAACATCAGCACTGCAGT
>CASEEG010000058.1 GCA_949286885.1 uncultured bacterium | reverse complement strand
GTGGCAAAATAAAAAGCAAAAAGTTTTTTAACTCTCTTTTATTTTTTATAACAAACGCCAAAAGCAAAATACTGTAGGCAAAAGCCATAATCCCAGAGGCATAAGAATACCAGGTAAAAAGCGCAAAAATAAACCCGAGAAAAACAGGGGATTTTAATTTAAATCTCAAAATCAAAAGAGGCAAAGTAATTGCAGCAAAAACATCAAGCGCATAAGGCTTAAATTCCGTTGAATAAAAAATTAAATTTGTATTTATTGCAAACAAAAATGCAGCCAAAAGCCTTGCAGGACGGGAATAAAGAAAATATTTTGAAAAAATATAAAATACAGGCAAGGTTAAAATCGACACCAGAAAAGGAATTGTGCGAAAAGTAAACTCGCTGAGAGGAAAAATCTCGACAAGCATTTTTGTTTCAAACAAAAACATTGGCGGCGCACTCTGGTAATAGGAAAGCTCTTTAAATAAGTCAAAAAAGCCTTTATCAAGCACATTTATTGCAAGAGCAGCCTCATCAAACCAAAAAGAACGATTAAAAATATACAAATCCAGCCGCAAAAGTATTGCAAGCACAAAAATAAGCCCTAAAGACCAAAAATAAATTTTATTATTTTTCAATACATTTTTCACTTAATGTCATCCACGCTCTATTCCAGTCATCAAGCCACTTTTGCTCTTTTTTTGTAAGCAAATCACGCTCAATTAATTTTTCCTCAAATTCAAAATGCGAAAAACTTTCTCTTTTGCCCCTGCCTGTTACAAAAACACTATTTTCAAGCCTTATGCCAAATTTATTAGGTTTTTTTGAACAGTATAACCCGGGCTCAATTGTGTGTGTCATATTTTTGTAAAGCGCAAATTTCTTATCCCCGTAGCTTGTAATCACAGGCGGAGCTTGATGAACAGGCACACCTATGCCATGCCCCAGCGCATGGGGGAAATAAAATCCCTCTTTCTCGTAAGGTTTTAATACTTTTCTTGCGATTTTATCAAGCTCAGAGCCGTCTTTTGCCTCGCTATGGTAAGAGCGCAAAAATGCCTTTAAAACTGCAGTATATATTTCTTTTTGTTTTTTTGTCGCCTTATTGCCGCACAAAAACACCCTTGTAATGTCGGTTGCAAGCCCCATTTCATAATATCCGCCGCAATCCAGCAGAATTAAATCGCCCTCTTTTAAAATTTTATTTTTGTCATAATTTGAATAGTGAATTGAAGATGAATTATCTGCAATTGCAAGTATAGTCTTAAAACTTGTAGTTTTTGCACCAAATTTTAAAAGTTCTTTTTCAAAAATTTCTTTTAACTCGTACTCGCTCAAACCTGCTTTAATCTTGTTTTTAAAAGATTTCAAAGCGCAATCAAGCCTAAAAAATGCACTTTTGTAATGTTCAAGCTCGAGCTTTTCCTTTATTGATGCGTATTTTGCTACATAATCTTTTTTTAGCACCACAGGTTTTTTAATCAAATTAAAATCGCCATAGGTAATAGAATTTTCTAAAAGCGCAATTTCATCTTTTATCGAGCGAATTTTTTTCTCAAAATCCGCCAACGGTAAGACTTTATACCCATCAGGAATATTTTTAATTTCTTCATCACAAAAAAGGATATTTTTCCCCTTAAAATCAAGCAGTAATTTTGCCTTAAAGGTTGAATTTTCAACCATTTGAAAACTCCTCAAATTGCAAAGCCAAGCAATTTGCTCAAGCGAATTTACAAGATAATAGCGAGTATTTACGTGCTTTTTAATTAATTCAGATTTATTATTTTTGCCCTGAACGCTAAAAATCTCTTTTTTTAAATTTACATTTTTATTCTCAAAAACTCCCTTAAAATCATCATATACAGAGAGTTTCAGACCTTCTTGCTGCAATTTTTTATAAAATAAAAGCGAAATGGAATTACTAACAAAAAGCTCGTTCTTATTAACTTTTTTTGCAATTGATTTTACAAAACCCTCTCCCTGCTTGAGTTTTACAACTTCAACATTTTTGCCTTTTGTTTCAAAATCAGCCTGTTCGTGGTATCTTGGGTCAACAAAAATGGTAATATTCCCCTCATAATCAATTAAAGCTTCTCCTGCAGTACCTGAAAAACCGGTCAAAACGTTTAGTGCAGACCCTTTATAATGGCAGTTAAAATACTCATCCGAACTTTTTAAAAGCACAAAACCGCCTTTTGAATTTTTAAGTATTTCTCTGTAAAATCCTCTCACTTCTTTCATTTTAAACCCCTTTTTATGATAAAATCTGCACAATTACACTTCTTGTGCGTGGTTTATTATCAAAATCAATCAAAACTATTTGCTGCCAACTACCAAGCTCCAGTTGACCTGCAGCCAAAGGTACGGTTACAGAGTTTCCAATCATAGAAGCCCTAATATGCGCATGTCCGTTGCCATCATGCCACTGTTTATCATGTTCATAGGTTTTATTTATAGGAGCAATTTTTTCTAATGCTTCAGGCAAATCCTTTACAAGCCCAGGTTCGTATTCAAGAGTTGTAATTGAAACAGTAGAACCGGGGGTATATATATGCACAATAGCATTTTTTTCACCGCCAAGACGCACAAAATCTGCAACTTTTGAAGTTATATCAATAATGTCGTTAAAACCTTTTGTTGAAAGTAAAAATTTTTCGTTTCTAACAGGCATAATTTCTCCTTTTAATATCAAACACGCCCCAAAGCCTGAAGCGTGTTTGAAGTTTTAAACATTATAGCGTTATTTTTTTAAATAAACAATGTCGCACAGACTAAGGCAACTATAGACATTAGTTTAATTAAAATATTAAGCGAAGGTCCTGAAGTATCCTTGAAAGGATCGCCAACAGTGTCGCCAACAACCGCTGCGGCATGTTCTTTTGTGCCTTTTCCGCCCAAATAACCGCTTTCAATGTATTTTTTAGCGTTATCCCAAGCACCGCCTGAGTTTGCCATCATAATTGCAAGACATACACCTGAAACTATAGCGCCCATAAGCATGCCTGCTAATGCTTGCGCACCTGTTGCTTTATCTGTAAATGCAGCAACTCCTAAGCCTACAACAAGTGGAGCAACAATTGCAATTAAACCGGGTAAAAACATTTCATAAATTGCGCTGCGTGCTGAAATATCAACGCATTTAGCGTATTGTGGCTCACATTTACCTTCCATAATACCCTTAAGCTCTCTGAATTGACGTCTGACTTCATCAACCATTTTTTGTGCAGCACGACCAACTGCGCCCATTGTAAGTGCACAGAATAAAAACGGTAAGACAGCTCCAAAGAGCAGACCTGAATTTACAAAAGGATTTAAAATATCAACTTTATCAAGCTCAACAACCGTTGCAAACGCACTTAAAAGGGCAATAGCAGTAAGTGCTGCAGAGCCTATTGCAAAACCCTTGCCAATTGCCGCTGTTGTGTTGCCTACAGAATCAAGCTTGTCTGTTCTTTCACGAACTTTGCCTTCTAAATTTGCCATTTGTGCAATTCCGCCTGCGTTGTCTGAAATTGGACCGTAAGCATCAACTGCGACAATCATGCCAACAACAGAGAGCATGCCCACTGCCGCCATTGAAACACCGTAAATGCCTAATGTATAAGCATTTAAACCGCCTGCAAGAATGAAAGAAAGTATAATTGCCGCACAAATTAATATAAGAGGCAAAAATGTTGAAACCATACCAACGCCTAAACCTGCAATTATTGTTGTAGCAGGACCTGTTTTTGTAGCATCAGCTATTGATTTTGTTGGGTTATAATCATAAGAAGTATAATATTCGGTTAAAAAGCCGATTAATGAGCCTGTTATTATACCTGTTAAAATAGACCAGAAAATCCCCATAAAGTCAGGGAGGAAAAATTTAATAATAAAGTAAGATGCTGCAATTAAAATTGCCATAGCAACAACAGTACCTCTTTGAAGAGCTGCCATAGGGTCAGAATTTTCACCTGTTCTTACAAAATTAATTGCAAAAATTGAAGCAAAAATACCTGCTGCAGCAACAAGTATAGGTAAAAAAGCACCTTGAAGATTTAAACATATTGCACCAAGAGTAATTGCAGCAATTATTGAACCCACATAAGATTCAAATAAATCTGCACCCATACCTGCAACGTCCCCTACGTTATCACCCACATTATCAGCAATAACTGCAGGATTTCTATGGTCATCTTCAGGAATTCCCGCTTCAACTTTACCTACAAGGTCTGCACCAACATCAGCCGCTTTTGTATAAATACCGCCGCCAACACGGGCAAAAAGCGCAATTGAGCTTGCACCAAGACCAAAACCGTTAATTATTTCAGGGTCTTTAAAAATTATGTATAAAACACTTAAACCTAAAAGACCAAGCCCCACAACGGTTAGACCCATAACCGCACCGCCTGAAAAAGCTATTTTAAAAGCTTTATTTAGTGATTTTTTAGCAGCTTCGGTTGTTCTTGAATTAGATTTTGTTGAAACAAACATGCCGACAAAACCTGCTGTTGCAGAACAAGCCGCCCCACAAACAAAGCATATTGCCGTTTGCAAATCTATAAAGTGAAATAACAATGCAAAAACTAAAAGTACAAACCAAAATAATATTTTGTATTCCCTTTTTAGAAAAGCCATCGCACCTTTAAAAATGTGTCCTGCAATCCTTTTCATATTGTCATCGCCTGAGTCTTCAACAGCAATAGTATAAATTTTTAACGTTGCAAACAACAACGACAGGGCACCTGCAATAGTACCAATCCAAAGCATTGCAGCAGTTTTTACATCCAAAGGAAATAGCACTGCAAAACAAAAATACAAGGCTATTGCAAAAATAACCCAAAAAAGAGTTTTCCAAACACAACTCTTTAGAGCAGTTTTAGTCATTTTCAATTCTTCCTATCCATTTTTCTACCCGAACAGGGCAATTATAACATAATTTTTCTAAGAATGTAAATTGGGAATCCATTTTGCTTTAATTTTGTTTATAACACCATTTTGCTGCATTATATTTAAAATACTATTAACCTCTTCGAAAAGCTCGTCACTTTCTCCATTTTGTCTTATTGCGATTGCATAGTACTCACGAGTGTACCTTTTTGGTAATATTTTATAGCCTTTATTATCAGCTAAAATCCCGTATAACATACTATCATCAGCCAAAATTGCGTCTATCTCGCCATCCTCCAAGAGTTTGAACACTTCAGGATAAGTTTTTGCAGCTCTTAAATTTGCAGCAGGGGCAAGCGCACGTATAGTCTTTTCTCCTGTAGTTCCCAATACAAAACCAACATTAGCCTTATTTAAATCACTCAAAGCAGCGATTTTTGAATTATCTTTGACCATTATTGCTTGCCCTGCAACATAATATGGATTTGAAAACCTAACAACACTTGCTCTGTTATCAGTTATACTCATTGCAGCAATAACCATATCAACTTTTTTTGAATTCAAATCGCTTATCCTGCTCCAAGGAGTAACACAGACTAATTCTACCGAATCTTGTCTGCCTGTAATTCTTGATGCAATGTCATTTGCAATATCTACATCAAATCCTTTTATATCACCATTTTTGTCAACAAAACCAAAAGGCTTAGAATCGCATTTTACACCAATTTTAAGATTGTTAGTTAAAATTGCATGAGTTAAGGCATTTTCTTTTTTTTCTACATAAGTGCACGCACTCAACATAAAAAAAGAAAATAAAAAACTGATAAAAATTAAAATTAGATTTTTCATCTCAAATATTGTATCATAATTTTATGAAGAAGTTTATTTTGGAAATGTTATTTATAACATTAGGGGCATTTCTTGCGGCATTTGCAATTGAGGGTTTTTTAGTTCCAAATCAAATGATTGACGGCGGAATAGTCGGCGTATCAATGATGATAAGCTATTTAACCCAAATAAATTTGGGTCTTTTGCTTTTTGTCTTAAATGTTCCTTTTATACTTTTGGCACTTAAAATATACGGCAAAATGTTTATACTGCAAACATTTTATGCCGTTTCAGCATTTTCAATTTTTGTCGGTTTAGTTGGTGGTAAAATAGGAATTGTCACACATGACGGATTGCTCGTGGCCGTTTTTGGCGGCATGATACTTGGTGCAGGCGTCGGGCTGGTACTTAGAAACAACGGCTCTTTAGACGGTACAGAGATTTTAGCTATTACATTAACCAAGAAATTTCCTGTATCAGTCGGTGAAATTATAATGTTTGTAAACATATTTATATACACTTGCGCCGGTTTTGTATACGGTTGGGACAAGGCAATGTATAGCGCACTTACATATTTTACGGCATCAAGAACAATAGATGTTGTTCTGCAAGGTTTAAACGAAGCAAAATCAATTTTTGTAGTGTCTGATAAAAATCTTGAAATAGGCAGCAATATCATATCTCAACTGGATAAAAGCGTTACATACATTGACGCTCAAGGCGGATACTCTCATCAAAAGAAAAAAATGCTTTATTGCGTTGTGCCAAGAATTGAACTCACAAAATTAAAAGATATCGTTAATTCAATCGACCCTGAGGCTTTTATTGCCATTGAAAATGTGCATGAGGTGGATGGAAAAAGAATTAAAAAATATTAAATTAAAATTAATTTTAAAAAGTTTTTTAAAAAACAATATTAATATATTAATATGAAATACAAAGATTACTATGAAATTTTAGGCGTTAAACGTGATGAGACACAGGCAAACATTAAATCTGCCTACAGAAAACTCGCGCGCAAATATCATCCTGATGTTAATAAAGAAAAAGGTGCCGCCGAAAAATTTAAAGATATAAATGAAGCTTACGAAGTTTTGGGCGACCCTCAAAAACGTGCAAGGTATGACCAATTAGGCTCAAGCTGGCAACAAGGTGCAGACTTTACACCGCCACCGGGGTTTGAAGGCTTTGATTTTTCAAATTTCTCAAGCGGCGGAGCGCACTTTAGCGGTGGAGCCGGTGGCTTTTCGGACTTTTTCAGCGCAATTTTCGGCGACTTAATGGGTGGTGCAAGTGCTGGCAACTCTCGTAGCGGCTTTAGAGAATTTAACTTTGGCGGCAATAGCGGCGCAAATGGCGACTTTTCGCAATTTTACAACACTAATCAAGGGGCAAATGCTGCTCGCAGCAAAGCAAACACAAAAAATCTCGACATTACAAAAGATATTATCTTAAATGTTAACGATTTAATAAAAACTCCCGCAAAAACCGTTACAATCGTTGACTATGAGCCTTGCAGATACTGTAATGGTCACTCAAAAGGTGTATTTTGCTCCCATTGCTCGGGCACAGGCATAGAAAAAATCACAAAAAATTTATCGGTTAAAATTCCAAAATACGTAAAAGAAGGACAAAAAATTCGTCTTAAAAACGAAGGAAAAGCTGATGAATACGGGCAAAAAGGCGACTTGTATTTAACTGTTAGAATAAAAGACCCCAACTATAAAGTCATGGGGGACGATTTAGAAAAAGAAATTGAAATTTTGCCCTCTGAAGCTGCCTTAGGTACAAAAAAAGAAATAACCACAATTGATGGCAAGATTAATATTGCAATACCTAAAAACACTGACAGTGGCAAGGTTTTAAGGCTTAAAGGACTGGGGTTGCCTAAAAAAGACGGTACTTTAGGGAACTTAAATGTAAGAATAAAAATTGTCTTGCCAAAAGAATTAAACCCTAAAATGATTGAATTATATAAAAAATTACAAGAACTAGGCAGTTAATTATCAAATTTCTCCAAAAGTTTGTCAATAATTTCAACCGCGTCAGCTACAATTTTGTAATCACAGTTGTCAAAAATTGGTGCATTGGGGTCATTATTCACTGCAACTACGACATTTGAAGCATTCATACCCAACAAGTGGTGAATTGCGCCTGAAACACCAAATGCCACATAAACTTGGGGCGCAACTGTTTTACCTGTTTGCCCGACTTGAATTTCTTGAAGTGCAAAACCCTTATCCACAGCACCTCTTGAAGCAGCAACGGCGCAGCCTGTGAGTTTTGCAAGCTTTTCGAGTTTTTCAAAATTCTCCCTTGTCTTAAGCCCTTTTCCCCCGCACAAAATAACTTTTGCATTATCAAAGTCACTCTCTTTCTGCTCATTAGGTATAAACTGCAAAATTTTTAACGGACTTGGCGAAAAAATTTCATCTTTCAATAAAACTTCTTTGGTTAAAGTAGTATACAAAAATTCCTTTTTCTTAAAAATCCCCTCACGAACAGTTGCACACTGCGGATTTTTCTTAGATAAAATTGTTGCCATAAGCACCCCACCAAAAGTCGGACGAGTCGCGGCAAGTTTAATTTCACCCTTGTTTTGAACAAGTGAAAGCGCAGTACAATCAGCGGTTAAGCCTGTTTGCAAGCTTGATGTAACAAGCGGGGCAAGCTCTCTGCCTGTATTTGTAGCCCCAAACAGAACAATATCTGGTTTTTCATTTTTAAACAACTCAATAAGCCCACAAGAATAATAATGACAGTCATAATGGCTGAACTTTTCATTTTTTAAATAAATAATTTCTTGTGCCCCGTATTTTGATAATTGACAAAAATCCGCATCAATTCCACAATCCAGTACTACCGCATAAACTTTGTAATCAATGTTAAATTCTTCTTTTGCTTGTTTTAGCAGAAAATTTGCAGCATTCAAAAGCTCAAAAGACACATCAGAAAAAATGTTTTGATTTTTTTTATATTCACAAACAACAAAAATCTTTCTATTCTCCAATTTTGCCTCCGCTTTTTAAAATGTCATATAAAAAATCTTTTGCATTTTCAATAGTCTTTGTATTTCTGCTATGTTGAACTTTAAAAGCTCTAAAAACAAAGGTTGGCGAACCTAAAATTCCTGTCTGAGAAGGATTTAAACCTAAATTTTCCAAATTAAAAACATCAATTCCTAAATCTTGTGCCCTTACGTAATCTCTTACATATATAGGTTTTATCTCTCCTTTACCTTTTAAAACACAAACCAGACAAGGATTTTGCACCTCTACTATATTAACACCTTCTGTTAAATTTTGTTTTAAAATTGAAATTTTGCCGTCACAATTAATTATTTCGTCAACACAGGAAATAACCGGCAAATTTAAAAATCCTGCAATAGTAGGACCTGTTTGTGCGGTATCACCGTCTTGAGCATACTGACCGCATATTATTAAATTAAAATTAGGCGCAACTTTTTTGATTGCCGTCGATAAAATTCTTCCGGTTGACAATGTATCAGAACCCGCAAAAGCTTTGTCACACAATAAAATTCCCCTATCACAACCACGCGCAAGTGCATATTCCAAAACACTTTTTGCCTGATTTGGCCCCATAGAAAGCGCTATTATTTCTACATTGTTAAACTTTTTCTTTATTTCAACTGCTCTCTCAATAGCCCATGCATCGCATGGATTTAATATTGAAATCATTCCTTCTCTTAAAAGGTTATTCTCTTTGCTCCACCTAACATTATTAGTATCGGCAACCTGTTTTATACATACAACTATTTGCAAAATTTTAACTCCGATTAACTTAAACAAATTATAACACATATCAAAATTCTAAACATTAGCTAAACTTTTAAAATCATGGCAAATTTTTTAACTAATTAGTTTTTATTCTATATATACTGTTAATAGGGTAGCGGGATGATTACAAACAATTATCAAAATCAAGTCAATTATGGTGCAGTAAAAGACATTGTGCCCCAGAAAGTCGGAGAAAAACTACCGCAAAACATCCAAAATTACGACATAAAAGAACGAGTTGAAGACAACCCGGCAGTTAAAGCTGCGCAAAATGCAAATACTGACCCGCTAACAATAGGGCTGACAGGCGCTATATGGCTTGGTTTTGCTCAATTTTGTCAACATTTAAATAACAGGTTAAACTGCAACTGGGAAAATAGTTGGCTTGGCAAGGTTGGCTCTTTTGCCGAAAAAATGGGAAAAAGACTCCCGAAAAATAATGGTAAAATAACTAATTTTATAAACAATCTTTTTGATAAATCTGCCATATTAAGAAGCTTAAAAACACCAACAAGACCTCAAAACACAATGGCTATAAGCCAGGCAAGAGGTATAAGCGGTTATGTAATGTCCGATATTACATCCATGCTAGGTTACCACTTAAAAAACGGCCATGGAGACGATATTGTAAAACTTTTGGACGGTATAACCGATATCAATGGCAAAACAGGCAGCGAAGCTTTGGAATTTATTGAAAACTTGTTTAAAAATTGCGAACAAAATCAAACACAAATCCAAAGACTAATTAAAAATATGGCAAATGCACCGGATACAAAAGTTTGTGTCGATTATCTGGTAAATGCTAACCCAAAAATTCCTTTCACAAATATAGGATTTAGACTAAAAATCCCTAATATTCCTTTCTTAAAAAGAAAAGGGTCTTTTAAGGAAATGGCAAACAAATTAAATGCTGTTTTTGAAAATTCAGCCGGTCTTGGAAGAGAAGTTACCAAACTTGGAAAAACTTTGCCAAAACAAGCCTTAAAAACCCTTGAAGGCCTGACTAACGGTGGTGCAGGCGGAAAATTACTTATTGTAATCCAAGCTTCAATTTTTGCTCAAGCTATAAAAAAAGCAATGGAAGCACCGAAAGGTGAAAAGCTTTCAACATTTATGGAAAATATTGCAAACGACTTTGGATTTTTCCTTTCCTTACCTCTGCAGGTCAAAACATCACACATTTTAGGTGGTTTAAAATACATCGGTATAGGTAATTCAGAAAATTTAAAAACACAAACAGAGAATGTAAAACGATACAGAAGTATGATTAAGGAGTTAAACGAACAAGTTGTAAATGGAACAATATCTCATATTGAATATTTGAAAAAATCAAAAGAAATAAAAAAATTCCTCAATGGTAACGCAAAATGGTACCAAAAACCTCTAAAATTACTGGGCAGAATTTTCTCAACAGGCCTTAATGAAGAGACTATTAAACCATTTATTAACAATGCAGATAAATCATTTGGAACAGGAATATTTAAAAAGATAACAGAATTAACAAACAAAATTAAGGGTCCCGGTCTTGGAACAATTATAAGATTTGCAATAGGCACCATGTTAGTAGGTCCGTTTATTGCAAAAGGTGTGACAAAAATTTCTCATTTTATTTTTGGCAAACCTACAAAATCAGTTTTAGATGAAGAAAAAAAAGAAAACAAAACCCAAAACAATAGTAATTTCAACATGACCCAGGAAGAAATGATGCAAAAACTTGCAGCACACCCTGAACTTGTCAGAAAAATGGAAAATGACCCGCAATTTTTAAATCAATTACTTGAAAACCCTGAGTTAATGGTAAAATATCTAAACGGCGAACTAAAAGTTGAAGACACTCAGCAAAAAAACATGCCCGAAGGTGTAAATTCAAAGTACATAATACAAAATAACACATCAAAACAAATGCCGAATAATTCTTATCAACCACAGGCTCAACAAAGTCTAAGTACACTAAATAACAACACCCAAAGCAAGATGGACTTGTTTGGCTTAGGTAAAAAAGAACAAGATACACAAAAGGAAGAAACAGAACAGCAACAAAATTCTCTTGAACCTGTGCGCACTTATATTCCATCATCAGAGTGTATGATAAAAGCAGATTCACAAGAACAAGATCTTAATTCTGAAGTAAACAGTGCTCTTTTAAAAGCTCAAAAAGCAGAAGAGGCAGCCCTAAAACAGCTTAGCAGCTTATAATTTCTGAAAAACCATAATATATTCATGGTCAAAAGTGTAAAACCCGCCGGCTAAAGCTCGATAACGCCATAAATTAGCTTGCTTGCCTTTTGCTTTTTCATTACCGGTAATGTTTTTTACAATCACAGCTTTTGTAATAAACCCTAATTCTTCCATGCGCTTTTGGCATTCAAAACTTAAATTAACAAGGCGTGAATTTGCATACTTGTCACCTATTATCAACGCGGCAAACCTGCCTTTTTCAAGTAAGTCATATCCGTTTTTCGCAACTTTTTTAAAAAGTTCGTAAAACTCTTGTGTTGTTGCACAGTTGGATAAATCTTCTTTTTTATCACTAAACTTTATAATATCATCATACGGAGGGTGTAAAACAAGGAATTGCGCCGCTTTTGAACCCATAATATCAAGACGCGCTTCAATTTTCTCTTTTGCGACATTAGATGCACTGTCAGCGCAAATTATATTCATTTTGGAAACAAGCTCCCGCTTGGTAAATTTAGCAGATACATAATCAACCATATCTTGCTTTAATTCAACCCCAATACAACGTCTACCCATATTAAGAGCCTCGATACCTGATGTCCCGGAGCCAAAAAATAAATCCAAAATTATATCATTTTTCTTTGTAAAACGTTCAAAAAGCTGAGTTGCAATTTGCGGAATATAATTTCCATGATAATCATAGCTATGTCCGTTAGATTTATCACGTGAAGAAAATTCCCACAAGCTTCCCGTTTTTATATGAGAATAAAGTTTCCAGTTATTTAAATCTATATCACTATATGGCTTAGTTTTAGGGGCTTTTACAACCCTTAAACCACCTTCTTTGACCTCAAGTTTATTTTTTAAATTTCCTGCCATACTCTACTCCTCACAGTATACATATACTATATAAATTTGTAGAGTATTTTAAATCATCTATTTGCCCGAAATAAAGTTTATAATTTCACCATAAGACGAAGGATTGCGCTTTAAAAGCAAGTTGCCTGAACCGCCCTGTTCATATACTTTAAATATTTTTGTAGAGTGTATAAGCCTTGAAATAATATCAGACTGAGAATATGAATACTTGTCCGCTCGAGATGCCATAATCAACATAGGGATGGTGTTAAGCCTAGGGACAATAAGTGCTATATCAAGATTTTTAAATGAAACATAAGGAGATATCAAAACCATTTTCTTAGGTTTAATTTTCATAATTGATGCAGCTAAGACAGCAGTATTAGCACCTAAATCAGCACCGACCAAATATATTTCGTCGGTATTAATTTGAGGGTAATTCTTTTTAATATGTTCCGTTGCACTTACAACATCTATAGGAAACTTTGCCCAGTCATCTTTTTGAAAATTCATTCTTGATTTAAATTTTAAATTCTTGGTATAAACACTCCTGCCATGACCTCGCAAATCATAAACAAGTACATTGTAATTTTTAAGACGTAAATCCTCCGGCAAAGTACCCCAATCACTTGCTTTCGAACCAAAAGAATGTAATAAAATCACAAGGGGCCGAGGCGGCTTTCTTTGTGGGGCAAAGTACAAATCACCCACAAGTAAAAAACCGTCTTTTGCTTCAAATTCTATTTTTGTCCTTGTTTTTGGTTTTTTAACTTTTTTCTTCTTTTCGGCTGCATTTGCACCTAAAAAAGTAAAAACAAAAAAGAATATTAACAACAGTGTAAAAAATTTCCTCATATTAATATTTTAACAAAATGCCGATAAATATTGAACTTTTTTTAAAAATTAGTACAAATAGACGATATGTCTAAAGATTTAAAAACCAAAGTCGTAAATAAAAGTATAAGGACATAAAGTCCTAACTCAAAACCTCCTCCCCAAGTCTAGTAGCCGCCTTTTAGGACGGCTTTTTTTTACATAAAAATTCTAAATGCTTTATTTCAAGTGATGATAATACAATAATATAAAATATATTTACATATGAAAACACAGACTATAACTACATTTTCAAATTTAAATTCAAATTATAACAACAACAATAATGCTTGAAAGAATTGCTACGCTTATGTATAATGGACTTTGTATAAAAAACGGATAGACAATTGGCGCAATATCATCACCTCAAAGTTTACAAAAAATCTTTCGATTTTCTGGTTGAAATTACCAGACAGACGGCTCATTTTCAAAGAAATTTCCGCTACACACTGGGAGAAAAACTCAACAACAATAGTATAGAATTCATAGTATATATCTACAAAGCTAATTCTGCAAAAAGCCTAAACGAGCGTACTGAGTTAATTAAAGAACTCCTTGAAAAATTACAATACATAAACGTAATTTTGAGACTGTCAAATGAACTGAAAAACATCTCAAAAGACAAATATATTGAATTAACACTGATAACACAAGACATTGAAAAACAACTCAACGGGTGGCTGACTCACAGTTTAAAAACATCTCTGGGACCCGAATTGCATGAACAAAAGAAATAACATACAACTAATAGAACAACAAGAATTTTCTATTGAAAAACTTTTCTGTGCCTATTATGACTGCAGAAAAAGTAAGCGAGGAACTATACAAGCCATAGACTTTGAATTTGAACTGGAAAAAAATATTTATGAATTATATGAAGAAATATTAAACGGTACATACACTATAGGAAAAAGCATCTGTTTTGTAGTAACTGAACCAAAACCGCGTGAAATATGGGCAGGTGCATTTAGAGACAGGGTTGTTCATCATCTTATATACAACGCAATAAAAGACAGATTTATAAAAAGGTTCACAAAAGACACATATAGCTGCATTCCCGGCAGAGGTACACTAAACGGTGCCAAACAAGCAAAAAGTTACGCAAGAAAAGTAAGCAGAAATTACAGTAAAAAAGCTTATTTTCTCAAGGCAGACATCAGTAACTATTTTAATAGCATAAATAAAAAAATTTTATATAACGAAATCCAAAAACATGTTTTTGAACCATGGTTACTTGAACTGATTAAAAAAGTAATTTTTCACGATCCGAAAAACAATGTTTATATGAAATCCCCGCCATGGTTACAAAATTTGCTGCCAAAATATAAAAGTCTTTTTAATACTGACATCGAAAAAGGTTTGCCTATAGGAAATCTCACCAGTCAATTTTTTTCCAACATATATCTTAATCCCTTAGACCAATTTATTAAGCACAAATTAAAATGCAAATACTATTGCAGATATGTTGATGATTTACTTTTAATGCATCAAGAGTCAGGATATCTTAATTACGCGTACTCGGAAATAAATAAATTCTTAAGTAATAATCTGGATCTTTCTCTTAATCACAAAAAGAAAAACATAAATACTATTGATAAAGGTTTTGACTTTGTAGGACATGTTATAAAACCAAACAGAGTACATCTTAGAACAAGAATTATAAAAAAATCATTTCACTTGGTAGAAAAATGGGAAAAAAATGACAAAAGATTTTGCGAAAAAGAACTTATAAAGTTTAGAAACCAAATAAACAGTTACCTTGGAATGTATAAACACATTAACGGATATAAATTAAGAAAAAAATTATGTTTAAAAGCAACAACTCTTTTCACTCATCCCGATGAAACATATTCAAAAATTTTACTCACAAATTACCAAACTGAAAAATAAAAAAACGGGGCGTATTTTTAATACCTGGAGTACGCCCCATAATATGAATTAAGATACGAAAAACTTAATTTACGGTCCAATAAATATATACATAGCCGTCCTGACCATTTGCCCCGCCACCGGGATTTGGATAAAATCTGGTATTCTCGCTCCAGCCGCCACCTGCACCGCCTGCACCTGCATTTCCATATTCAGTAGCGCTAAACAAATTGCCCGGAGATACAAAATCTGTATATGTACCATTAACCCCCGTATTTGTGCATATAGAACTTTCTAAAAACATTCCTCCGCAGCCTCCTTTTGTATCAATTCCAGAAGTTCCGCCATTACCGCCGTATGAACCTCCGTAAGGATTATCGACTGTTGCGACAATTTCCCCACCATCTGAGCCATTACTTCCATTTTTATACTTCAAATTGGACATGTCTGTTACACTTGTGCTAAATATCCCTTTTTCACCGCCAACACCTTGAATAACTGATGTAGTAGCAGTTTGAGATGTTCCGACAATACCGCCCTTGCCACCGCTTAAAGAATAGATTGAACCATTAACCGTAAGCGAAGAAGTACCGCCGTCAGAACCGCTTGCTCCGACAGAACCGCCTGTGCCACCGCCTGAGACCCTAACTTTGTAAGTACTACCAGGACTGACGGACAAATTTTTGATATTAAGCAGTGCGCCGCCGCCTCCGCCACCGCCGCCTGCTGCAGGATACATTATGTCATAAGTAATTTCGGCAATCCCGTTTGCTCCATCTCCACCCTTGCCCTTATAAACGTTTGTTGACGAACCTGACTGTACAAATCTTACAGTTCCGCCTCCGCCGCCTGCACCCCAAAGCGAACCTTTGTAACCATTTTCACTTGTATTTGAACCGCCTGTGCCCCCGCCCGAAAGAGCAGTGGTGTTATACATAGAACCACCACCTGCTCCTCCGTTTGCAGCGGCCGTAGAATTCGTTGAACTTAAACCGTTATCCCCTTGCGCACCAAAACTTGTACAATTTAGTGCAACCCAGGTAGAACCGTTATACTCTCTGCATGAATCAGCAGACTTCTGAGCAGCTCCGCTTCCAACCGCCGAGGAAGTTGCCCGAGAACCACCGTTTCCGCCTGCTGCCTGTACGCCCCATTTTAAAGTACCATTAACATCATAAACTTCTATGTAAGAAGTACCGCCTGAACTTCCGTTTTTTGCATTTGAACCCGAAGAAGCTCCGGCGGCTCCGCCGCCGCCTCCGCTAGCCGCGTACAGTACTATTTTACCTCCGACGCTTGCAGTAATTATATTATCCGGAATTATTAAGTTTTTAAAATAAGTTGCGCCGCCGCCTCCGCCGCCGGCGAAAGAGTTAAAGGTTGAAGATATACTCTCCAGGACACAGCGGCCGAGAGGGCGTAGCGTGGTGCATTGGTGAGCGGACCGTTGAAACTACCGTTGGTCAGGTTGTAGCGGTAGTAGCTACTACCACTGGCACTAGAAGACCAGACGTTGTACGGAATGCAATTACCCGCGGAACCAACGCAAACACTGCTGGTGATGCAGCTGGGCGCACCATAGCCACTGAAGTAGTCACACAGTCTAAGACCGTTATCGCCCTTGTTTGTGTTTATGGTAGATATGTAGTCACTCCACCTATCAAGTTCATTTTTAGTAGGTAATCTCCAATCTC
>CASEEG010000057.1 GCA_949286885.1 uncultured bacterium | reverse complement strand
GAATAGAAGAACTTGCACCTGTGTGCACGTTTTCTAAAATTAAAGTGTTGCCATACCCTCCTAATGTCCATATATCGACGCTAAGCGCATTAAAAAGTTCCGGATTGTTTGTTTCTGATATTTTTGATGTTACATGCCATGTGCCAAAAAAGCCCTTTGGAATTTCATCTTTTGAAACTGTTGCACGCAAAACCTCTGCCTGTGCGCAGTTGAGCGTAAATGTAAACAATAAAATCAGTGCAATTAAAAATTTTCTCATATATCAAAATATAATAATTTTTTTATAAATATCATACTTTGGATTGAGGCAGATTTTATCAGTTATTGTACTATATAGGAGAGGAGTTTTAATTTTGAGAAAAATAATAACGTTAATTTGTCTTGTTATGTTTGGCGTTTTGTGTATTATTAACTACGCAATGCCCGCGGATGCTGCAAGAAAAAGCACAAAAGAAAAACAGGAAGCTCCTAAGGTTGATGAAGAACAATTGAAAAACATGGATCAAAAAATTGACCTTTTAACAAGAAAATTCTATACACGTGAATTATATTCCCCTGAAGACAGCGATAATTTAATTAATTTAAAATTGCAACTTGATACAATTATGAACACAACTCCTGAGCCTGTTTATGCGCCTCTTTATTATAAATTAGGTAATTTATACAAATTAAGAGGTATGAAGGCAGAATGTGTTGATTGCCTGAAAACAGTTATAGAAAACTTTTCTGACACCGCATATGGCCCCAAAGCACGTGAAGTGCTAAGCGAAATGGGTATAACAATTAAAGAGCCCGAGCCGCTTTTAGGTGAAGATGAAGAAGATGAAGAAGAGGATGAGGAATTTTACTAAATTAAGACAATCCTAAATCCATCATATTCATTGTACCAAGCAAAGAAAGCCCTATCATATAAGAAGTATTGTTGTTAATAAAGCTAATTGAGCTGCCTTGATTATATTCATTGAAGTATTCTTCAGCACGTACTCTCATATCATTGTATTTGTCGTATTCTTCTTCATCTTGAGCATTTAAAATTCTGTAATCAAGTTCTTCCATAATATCGTCATAATCTTCTTGAACAGAATCGTTTTGATGTAAACCAAGTTCCCACATAATGTCATACCAAGGACGTTGTTCATAACCCTCAGTTTCACCCATTTGCTCTTGTTGCTCCTGCATGCGCTCCATTTGTTCCATAATCATTGCCTCCCTTAGACGTTCTACATCTTTGTCGTAGTCGTCGCTTGGGATTAAATTATATTGGCGCATTAAAAGGTTAAGCTCGTCTTTTTGTTTCTTTTTATCGTCTTCAGAGCTTATGTTATAAATATATGTAAACGTTGAAATAGAATCTATTGGGGATATTGCCATAGTTCTTACCTTTGCCTTATATATTTTTTATTCCCCATGATATTTAATAGATAACGATATTTTGTGAAATTTTTATGTAGTGTATAATAAATTTTATAATGGAAAATAATTTGCATAACCCAAAATTTAATAAACATGGCTATATTCAAGTCTATACAGGTAACGGCAAAGGTAAAACAACAGCTTCATTAGGGCTTGCGCTAAGGGCTTTAGGCAGAGGCTGGTGTGTACTTATTGTTATGTTTACAAAAGGCGGCAGCGATTATGGCGAATTGTATTCTTTTGCAAATTTATCCGATGAAATTAAAAAATGCTTTAAAATAGTAAATGCCGGCGCAGACAGAATTGTTTATAAAGACAATGTTAATGAAATTGACAGACAAGAAATTAAAAAAGGCTGGGAAATAGCGCTTGATGCTATTAAAAACAATAAATACCAGCTTGTTATATTGGATGAAATAAATATTGCAATAGATTTAGGGTTAATTGATTTGGGCGAAGTTCTTGAAGTTCTTAAAAATAAACCTCAAGATATGGAAATAGTTTTAACGGGCAGAAATGCCAAGCAAGAAATAATTGACATTGCACATCTGGTATCTGAAATTGTCCCTGTTAAGCACTACTGGGACATAGGGGTAAGTGCAAGGGAAGGTATGGAGTATTGAACAAAAAGCAAAAGTGGCTGGAATTAAAAAAGAAACTAAACAACGCTGTTTTTATTGAAATTGTTGTTTGGATATTAGTTATCGGCGTACTTTTTGGCGCAACTTACACATTTTTTTATTACAAATTTATAAAACCTAACCTTTATACAATTGTTTTTAATGACACTGACGGACTTATAAAAGGTTCTCCTGTAAGGTTTATGGGGCTTGTTGTGGGTCATGTAAGAGAACTTACTTATCACAAAGATTCAATTGAAACAGAAATCATTGTAACTAAAAAAGGTGTAAAAATCCCCTCAGGTTCAATAGCGTCAGTTGAATTTAGCGGTATAGCAGGTTCAAAGTCAATTGAAATTATGCCTCCTGAAGAAAACTTGTCGGATATTGGTATAATTTCAAAACCAACATTAAGAATTGGCGATGTTATGGATGAATACGCAAGTATGGGCAAAATTTTTGCCTCATTAAAGGACTTTGTTGATGCAATCAATCAAGACAATGTCTATAAAATTTTCGCTGCAGTGAAAAATGCTTCTTCAAATCTTAAAAAAATAGATACTGAAATAAGCAATACAAACACTAAACAACCTGAAATAAACAAGAAATTAGATAATATAATAAAAAGCGAAAAAAAAACTTGAAAAGACTCTGGATAAAGCAAACAAACATGCAAAAAAGATTGGTTCTTATTTAAAAAAATAAATTTTTGTGATAATATTTTTGCAAAATGGAGATTTGAAAAAGTTAATGTCAGAAAATTTAGTTGAAGTAGTAGTTGATGTTGAAACAACAGGTCTTGATTATACAAGAGAAAAAATAATTGAATTTGCAGGTGTAAAACTTGTAAATGGCGAAATAACGGAAAGTTTTGAAACTTTGGTTAATCCCCACCAACACATAAGAAAATCTTCGCAGGCAATCCATGGGATAAGTGAAGAAGCTCTTGAGAGTGCACCTGAAGAGGAAGAAATTTTCCCTAAGATTTTTGAATTTATCGGAGATGGGGTAATTGTTGCACACAATGCTATTTTTGACTTTAGTTTTTTAAATCGCACATCAAAAAGACTTTACAATAAACCGCTTGAAAACCGCTATGTTGATACACAAATGATGTTTAAAGAAGTATATCCTCAAATGGATTCTTGCGGATTAGAGTGTTTAATGAATACGTTTAATGTTGATTTTTCAACCCGTCATCGTGCGATGGCTGATGCTATCGGGCTTGCACAGTGTTATCCCAAGTTAAAGGAAATGTATTTTCAAAAATATGACTGGCAACTCTCCCAAATTCAAAATGCAGACTACCTTTTTGAAAGATATTTAAGGCTACAAAACGCAATAAGTGTCATGCAGTCTGAAATTCAAGATTTAAGGTCAATCTTTAAAATTTATTTTGAAAAAGGCGGAAAAGACATTGTTGCAAACTCGGGTGAGACGCTTTCTTATAATTCCAAGAAAACTTTTTCTTATGATTTTTTACAAATAAAAGATATTTTGGATGAAATAGGCGCACTTCCAAAGGCTGTAAGGCTAAACAACGCTTTTGTAGACAGGCTTGTTATGGGTAACGCTTTGGATGAAGAAACAAAAGACAAAATAAAATCAGCAAGAATTGCAATAAGTGAAAATAAAACATTATCGGTTAAAAAGCCTGATAATAGCGCATCTTAAGATGTTTTGTTAAGAATTGTAAATAAATATTGTCTATTTAGTATATAAAAAGGCAATATTTTTTGCATGAATTTTTTTATATAAGTACGAGAGAGAAAACCATAAAACCACCACACACGAGAAAACACTACCACCATACACGAGAGAAGAGATAAGAGAGAACACACCACACAAGAACTTGAGGATTAAAAACCAAGTTTGCCCTTCCTAAAAAAGGAAGGGTTTTTTATATTAAAAAAACTTATACACTCGGGTAATTTTCATTTTTGATTTAAAAACTAATATTAAATTAACGATTGCTAAGGATTGAGTCAAAAAAGGAGAAAAAAGTGCAAAATATCGAGGGACAAGCACACAAAGATTGTTGTGCTATAAAATTTATGTCAGCACCGCAAGTGGAATTAAAGGAGTTAAATAATTTATTCTTTGAATTATGTTACAAGGCCTGCAATTTGAAGTGTAAACATTGTTATATAGAGAAAAATCTCTACAAACAGGAAAAAGATTTTATACCCGTAGAAAAAATTAAAGCAGCACTTTTGCAAACAAAAGGTGAAAATCTTAGCTCAATATATTTGACAGGTGGAGAACCACTTTTGCATCCTGATTTTAATACAATTTTAAGGATGTGCTTAAAATTCTCCAATGTGACTGTTATTTCAAATGGAGTTTTGATAAATGACAAAAAAGCACGTTTTTTAAGAAAAATTGATGACGAGAATGATTTTGAAACAATTTACAGAATAAGTCTAGATCATTTTGATGAATTGAAAAATGACGAAATAAGAGGAAGGGGCAGTTTTAGAAAGGCTCTTGGGGCAATATTGAATCTTGCAAAATATGATTTTAACCCGATAATTTCGGTTTGTAACTACTATCAAGAATCAAGACAAGAGCTTTTTAATGGTTTTTATGAACTTTTTAGAAAACATGATTTTGAAATTGAAGACATAAATTTAAAAGTCATGCCTTATTTTGAAAATAATTGTAACGATGAGTTTATAGAGGATTTTAATTTTGATAAAACTAAACTCGATTGTTATAATTCGCGCGTTTTAAGTGCAAACGGAGTTTACTCTTGCCCTGCACTTTCAAACGATTTTCGTGCAAGAGCAGGTTCGGACATGTCAAACTACTCTAAAAGAACATTCTTAGACACGCAAAAATGCACAAAATGCATAAAGCATTTTAGTAAAAACCAAGCAAATGATTGGATGTAAAACTACTGTGCGGGGCGTAAAAATTCTTTTGCGTCACGCACTAAGTCATCTTTTGCGGTAGGTTCAAAGAATTTATAGTTATCAAGCTGGACTTTTTTGCCACTTTTTTTGTCTACGACAAAAACTGTGGGAAATCCATGGACACCATATTCTTCCATCAATTTTTTATTGTCTTTGTCGTCGCAATTAACAAATGCTATAGCAAAATTTTTCTTAACATATTTGTCTTTTGTAAATTCATCAAAAGTTGGAGCAAATCTCTGACAATATCCACACCAATCAGTGTAAAACCATACTATAACAGGTTTATTTTTCTTTAATGCTTTATCAAAAGATCGTCCTCTGTCGTATTTTTTAGAAATTGGCAAGTTGGCACCTATTGCAATAGAAGGAATATTGCCGTTTACCGCCAAAAGTGTAAATGTTGAAAGCCCTATTGATGTAATTGAAAATACTAAAGATGCAATAACACCCCCAATAAGCCATTTTTTATAACATTTTTTTTCTTCACTCATAACTCTTCTCCGTAGTCTACACAAACATTCTACTATATAAATATCTGATATTGCAAATTAATTTGCACCGCAACATTTTTTGTACTTTTTCCCGCTGCCGCAAGGGCAAGGGTCGTTTCTGCCAATATTTTCATATTTTGGCATATCGTCTTCTTCTTTTATTCCTAAAATTTCGCTAAAAATCTTTGAATTGTACAAAATAATCATAGGGCTGAATTTAGTGTTTTCAGTGCCTTTGAATCTTTCAAGCACTTGAGAAGTTGAATTAAAACTTGTTTCAAGAGCAGAATTTACTACATCTAAAAAGTTTTCATATTTTTTTGCGGCATTTGCAATAACACTTTTTGGAACTTTGTCGCTTTTTAAAAATTCTTTTACACATTCTTTTGCGCCTTCAATTTTAAATTCACCATTATCAAAAGTTTCAAAAATTTTGTAAAATGTGCCTAAAAACGGCACTATATATAGCCCTTCGTTATTATCAAAATAAAGACCTATGTCATAAATACAGTTGTGTTTAGAAAATCCTCCGACGGCATTTTCAATAAAATCATCACTTTGCGAATACTCTTTTATATTAAAAAATTTGTATTCATCAACATTTTGAATATATTGTGTCGGGTCAGATTGCTCGTTATAGGCATTTATTAGCTCATCAGCCAGCTTATTTGTTGTAATTATGCCGTTTTTTTCATTGAAAACTTTTTTAAAAGACTGCTTAAATTCTTCAACCGAGTTTTTAATTTTGTTTAATTTTTCATCATTTTTAAAAGTTGCACAATTAGAATTTGAAATAAGGCATTTAACCGCTTCTGACGCTGCTTTGTAAAAGTTAAGCGAAGAAATTACATCATATATTTCTAAAAGATAATATTCCCCTTCAAATTCAATTATTCTTGCACGAATAAAATCCCCTTTTGCAATACCCCTTAAATTTACCATTTTTACAAGCGGAATAAGGCAAAATTCTTTTTCGCAAGTGAGCGAATAAGTTTCATAAGCATTTTTTAAGACTTTAGTTATTTCAAATACTGATGTAGTGCTGCTTTTATAAGCTTCAACCACCTGAGGATTTTTTTGTGCGTCCTTAGCAAGATAATAGTCTAAAACCCTTGTGTTATCTTGCATTTTTCCATCCAGCAAATATTCAATAAGCGCAATATTCAACTGTGATTGTTTTTCTATTTTTAAATTATTTTCTTCAACGTATGTTTCAAAGTCTTCGCCGATTTTTTTATCAGTTGCAATAAAATCAAGCAGTGATTCCATCTCTCCTGACAGTGCATTTAATTTATCAACAATGCTTAATGCCATTATTTTCCTCCTCGTCTAAGGTAGATAAGATATTCAATATTACCATGTTTTGCCCCTGTTATAGGGCTTTCAATTACTCCTAAAACTTCAAAATTAAGGTTTTCACAAAAATTTTTAATATCTTCAATTATTTTTTGATGAACTTTTTTATCCTTAACAACACCACCTTTTGAAATATCTTCTCTATTTGCTTCAAATTGCGGTTTTATAAGTATTACACACTCACAATTTTCACAGGTAAAATTTTTGCAATTTTCAAGAACTTTTTTAATTGAGATAAAAGACAAGTCCATGCTTAAAAATTCAGGCAATTTTTCATTAAAGTTTTCGCCAAAAATGTCTTCAAAGCTGCAATTTTTTATATTTACATTTTCTCTTGAAATTACTCTTTCATCTTGCCTTAATTTCCAGGCAAGCTGGTTTGTGCCACAATCAACTGCCCAGACTTTTTTTGCACCCTCTTGCAGCATACAATCACTAAAACCGCCTGTAGATGAGCCCATATCTATGCAAATTTTATCTTTTAAATCAATTTTAAAAGCGTCAATTGCGCCTTTTAATTTTAAGCCGCCACGGGAAACATATGGAAGGGTTTTTACTTCTATTTTATGCGGTTTTTCTTCGCTGAATAACTTATCTTCATCAAATAACTGTCCTGCTTTTGTAATTGGCGTATCGTCAATTTTAACGTTACCCGCTAAAATCGCTGCACTTGCAGCGTTTTTTGTTTCAAAAAAACCATGTTCAAAAAGTATTAAATCTAACCTTTTTTTCATTATGCAAAATACTGTTCTTCTTGTAGTGCTACAGCTGAAATCTGGTTTGCATTTACACAAACTTTTTTAATAGGCCCTGTTGGTTCAAATTCAAAAATTTTACTTACCGGCGTATTTACAACCTCTTTTATTTCTTCATAAATTTCTTGCGGATTTTCAAAGTATAAAACAAGCGGTGCTGCAAGGTTTTTTAAAAAAATAAGAACTGCAGTTTTAACTTTAATATTTGCAGGGTTATACTGTTGACTCATCATCATTCTCCTTTATGTTAAAAAACTTTAGTGCGTTTTGAGTGGTAATTTTTTCGACCAATGAAACACTTGTATCTTTTAGATTTGCAATTTCTTTTGCAACAAAATTTATATATTTTGGCGCATTTTCTTCGCCCCTATAGGGATGAGGGGTTAAATAAGGCGTGTCTGTTTCAAGCATAATGTATTCAAGAGGTATTTCTTTTGCAACTTCACGAACTTTTTTTGCGTTTTTAAAAGTTACAACTCCGCCAAGAGCTATAAACCAACCTTTTTCAATACATCTTTTTGCAAATTCTTTAGAGCCTGAAAAACAGTGCATAAGAACAGACTTTGCGCCCATTTGCTCTAATATTTCAAAAGTATCGCCATGGGCTTCTCTGTCGTGAATTACAACAGGCAAGTTTAAAATATTTGCAATTTCAATTTGAGTTTTGAAAACTTTTTTTTGCACATCGACAAATGTCTTATCCCAATAGTAATCAAGCCCAATTTCGCCTATTGCAACAACTTTTTTGTCTTTAGATAATTCCATTATTTTTTTTGCAACATCGTCATTGAACTTTTGCGCTTCAGATGGGTGCACGCCCATTTGTGCGTAAACATTTTCATATTTGCAAGCTAAAGTAAGAACTTTTTCAAAAGTTTCAGGTTCTACTCCGGGGATTATTATTTTTTTAACCCCTGCCTCAAAAGCCTCCTCTATTGCTCTTTTTGGGTTATCGAGCATATCAATATGTGCGTGTGTGTCTATTATCATAGAAATATAATATCAGAAATTAATTTTAGTGTATAATGTTTTATGAAAAGTGGGCGGATAATCGCGCGGAATTTTAAATTTCGTGAGGAAAGTCCGGACATCCAAAAAGGCAGGTTGCTTGGGAAAGCCAAGTGCGCGCGAGCGTGAGGACAGTGCCACAGAAAAGTAAAATGCTGTGAACGCGAGCCAAGTGAGCTTAGCGCGACTGCGCTTAGTGAACAAAGGCGAGCGCCTTTGGTGTGTGAGCCTAGAAGGGAAGGCGAGAGCCTTGCCGATAGGGCGTAACCGTACCCTGACCGCCGTTGCGACCGTAGCGAAAGCAAAGGGAGCGAAGCAATCTATGATTGCACAGGCGGAAAAACATCAACTGT
>CASEEG010000056.1 GCA_949286885.1 uncultured bacterium | reverse complement strand
AATGGTTCTACAAATTAATATTTAACTTTCGTCCTTATTTCAGTTGAATATAAAACCGTCGGGTTTGAGTTAGTACAAAAATTTTACTACCAACTGAACGGTTTTGACAAATTAATATTTAAGTTGCGTCCTTAGTTCAGTTGGTAGAACGTCGGTCTCCAAAACCGGATGTCGAGGGTTCGAGTCCTTCAGGGCGCGATTTTAAAAGACGGTTTTGGAATCTGTGCAAAAGCACATGTCGAATGGACTTCAAGTCCACAAGAACCCGATTTTAAAACAACGGTTCTGAAATCTGTGCAAAGTACACCTCAAGAGGACTTCAAGCTCCGCAGCGGCGCAATTTTAAAAAATCCAAATAAAATTAAAAGGAAAAACATGGCAAATAACGTACAAAAACAAACAAATGAACAAAATAAATCTTTTAAAGAAGATTTAATAACATACTTTAAAGGCGTAAAAGCTGAATGGGGCAAAGTTTCTTGGCCTCAAAAAAATCAAATTATATTTGAAACAGGCGTTGTGCTTTTTGTTGTTATAGCCTTTACAATAATTGTTTATTTAATGGACATAATATTCAAAAGTATATTGGGACTTTTGCCCCACTAGGTTTTATAAGATAACTAACTAAATAAGGTAAATCATGGATAAAAAAGAAGAAAAAAATCTGGAAAATTTAGAAGAAATGGAAAACGTTTCTCAAGAAAAAAAAGAGGAAACTCACAAAGTTGAAAAAACTCCAAAGAAACGTTGGTATGTTGTTCATACGTATTCAGGACATGAAAACAAGGTAAAAGTTAACCTTGAAAAACGTATTGAGTATATGAATATGTCTGAAAAGATTTTCAGAGTTGAAGTTCCGCAAAAAACTATTACACAAGTTAAAGGCGGCAAAAAATCCGAAAAAGAAGAAAAAATCTTTCCGGGCTATGTTCTGGTTGAGATGATTATGGATGATGATTCCTGGTATGTAGTTCGCCATACTGCAGGAGTTACTAAATTTGTTGGCTCATCCAAAAAACCAATTCCTGCAAAAGACTCTGAAATTAAAAAGATTATTCACAGAGGTCAAACACAAGCTCCGAAAATCGAGCTTGATGTTAAGGTTGGTGACAAGGTTAGAATTGTTTCGGGTCCGTTTGCGGAATTTATTGGCGACATTACAGAAGTTTATCCCGATAAATCAAAACTTCGTGCAAATGTTTCAATCTTTGGACGTGAAACCCCTGTTGAACTTGAATATAAGCAAATACAAAAAGTATAATAATAAATGTGGAAGGGTGGCTTAAGCTGCCTGCTATTACCACGAAAGGAGAAAATAATGGCACCAAAAACAAACAAAAAAGTAACCGGCAAAATTAAATTACAAATTGAAGCCGGCAAAGCAAATCCTTCACCTCCGGTTGGTCCTGCATTGGGTCAAAAGGGTGTGAATATTATGGATTTTTGCAAACAGTTTAATGAAAGAACAGCATCACAAGCGGGTTTTGTTATTCCTGTTGTAATTGATGTATATGAAGACAGAAGTTTTAGCTTTGTTACAAAATCGCCTCCGGCTGCGGTTTTAATTAAAAAGGCTCTTAACCTTCCAAAAGGTTCTGCTGTTCCTAATAAAACAAAAGTCGGTCAAATAACTCGTGCTCAACTTGAAGAAATTGCAAAGACAAAAATGGAAGACTTAAATGCAACTTCACTTGAAGCGGCAGTTAAAATGATTGAAGGTACAGCACGTGCAATGGGTGTAACCGTTGCGGAATAAATGATGGGAGGCAGTTAAACTGCCGCTAAAACCACGAAAGGAGAAAAAATGTCAAAATTAACTAAGAAAAAACAAAAAATAAATGAAATACTAGAGGGATTTTCTCAACCTGCAAGTGCGAAAGATGCTATTGAAATGTTGCAAAAAATCTCGGGTGAAGTTGCAAAGTTTGATGAAACAGTTGAATGTCATATGAGATTAGGTATTGATGTTAAACACGCTGACCAGCAAATCCGCTCAACCACAGTACTTCCTGCAGGTCTTGGTAAAGAAGTCAGAGTTTGCGTTATTGCAAAGGCTGACAAAGCTGCAGCTGCTAAGGAGGCAGGAGCAGATGAAGCAGGGGCTGAAGAAATTATTGAAAAAATTGCCGGCGGTTGGTTTGAATTTGATACATTAATTGCTACACCTGATATGATGGCTCCCTTAGGTAAACTAGGACGCGTTTTAGGCCCAAAAGGTTTAATGCCAAACCCTAAAACAGGCACAGTTACTCCTGATGTAGCTAAGGCTGTAAAAGACGCTAAGGCAGGTAAAGTTGAATTCCGTGCTGATAAACAAGGTATGATTCACGTGCCTATCGGCAAGGTTAAATTTTCGGCCACAGATTTAATGAAAAACTTTTCAACCTTAACAGATGCAATTATCAAAGCAAAACCATCTGCTGCCAAGGGTACTTACATTAAATCAATGTATTTGACAACCACTATGGGGCCATCGATTAAGCTCGAACCTAAAGATGTAGTGAATGAAATTAAAGAATATGTTGGCTAACTTTATAACAAAATTTAAAAATAGCACGGTGGGGAGTACAATCCTCTCCGTGCTTTTAAATATTTTTAACTGGATACATCAAAAATCTTTTTTTGGGGTTTTTAGCAGAGTTGATAGAAAATTTATGAAGTTTCTTTTTGTAGGAGCTTTAAATACCGCGTTCGGTTATAGTGTCTATGCTATATTTGTAACGTTACATGCTTCACATAATGTTGCACTTACTATCCAATATATTCTTGGTGTTTTATGGAATTTCAAAACAACAGGTGTTATCGTGTTTAAAAATCATGATAATTCAAGAATTGTTAGATTTTTCTTGTCTTATGTTGTGACATATTCTATAAATCTTATATGTTTAAATTTGCTTGTTGATTTTGGTTTTGGCAAGTACCTCTCTCAAGGGATAATGGTTTTACCAATGGCGGTTTTGTCTTTCACTATATTTAAAACTTTTGTATTTAAGGTTAAGAATAAAGGGATAGAAAATGCTAATAATGCGCTATAATGGTGGTCTTGGCAATCAAATGTTTCAATATGCCGCTGTTGCAAGCTTGGCAGATAAATTGCATACGGATTTTTACTTTGATTGTGATTTTTTTAATCATAGTTATTCAAGACCTTACCAAATAGACATTTTTCAAGAGGATGCAAGAGAGATTAAAGGGCTAAAATATAAGGCTTTATGGGCACTAAGGAAACATATTAAAAAAAGCTTTTTAGGTTTAAATGTGTATTGCGAACAGGATTTTGACTGGGAAAAAAGATTTGAACAAATACAGGATAATACGTATATTTATGGTTTTTTTCAAAGCCATAAGTATATAAATGAACAATTGATTAAAAAACATTTTACATTTAAGTATGCACCGAATGAATTAAATTCAGAAATTATAAATAAAATGCAAACTGAAGATTCAATATCCATGCATATAAGACGTGGTGATTATATTCAAAAAAAACGTTACGCAAGTGTTTATAATCATCTTGATTTTAATTACTATTCTAAGGCGCTGGAAATAATTGCAGATAAGGTTGAAACACCTGTGATATATGTGTTTTCTGATGACATTGAGTGGGTACGGGAAAATTTAAATTTACGCAATTGTCCTAAGTGTATTGAAAAAAATGCAAGAATTGAATTTATTTCGCATAATCAGGGTGATAATTCTTGGGAAGATTTGCGCTTAATGTCTAATTGCAAGCATAATATAATTGCAAACTCCAGTTTTTCTTGGTGGGGGGCTTATTTAAATTCAAACCCGAATAAAATGGTTCTTGCACCTGAAAAATGGTTTCAAAAGATTCAAAATAATCCTTGTGATTTATACCCAAAAAGCTGGATTGTAATTTAGAATTTGACCGATTTTATGTAATTTGCGGTGACTTGCTGGTTATATTTTTTGCAATCACGCATTGAAAGGATAACCTTTGTTGTTTGAGGGCTGCCTTTTTTACTGATGTTTGGACTTTTGTATGCTCCAATAGTACCCTCAACAGTTTTAAAGGGCACATTTTTAACATCAGCTTTGAAACTGACAAACGGAATATTTTTTCCTGTTGCAAAAATTGTTCCCCTGCTTGTTATTTCAAGGTTTTCAAGAGTTATGATAGAATCTTTTAATGTGTTAAGTGCATTATTGATTTTTGAATCAATTTCCTTAGAGCCAAAATCTTCAGGTGTTATTATATCCTTGTTTTTTAAATCAATAATTGTGATTTTTTGTCCTGTAGGTAAATATTCCGAGTTAAATTTTCTATATCCAAACAGATTAATCGAGCGTGTTAATCTGTAATCGCTTGAAACACTAGAAAAATCTCCAAAATCTTTTGACTGTTCTAAAAGCTCTTCCCTTGGGGGACTTGTAAATTCATTGTATTTTGTCATGACAAAATCACAACCCCCAAAAAAGAAAAATGCTATTAAAAGTGCTGCAAAAATTATTTTTTTAATTATATTTTTCAAACATCCCATTATTATAATTCTCGTGTATTTTAATTTTCTTGATTTTATTTTATCATATAATAAATGATAGATAAAATATTAACAAATTCAAAAGATGTTGATTTAACTAGAGCAACAAAGAGCTTAAAAGCATATCTGGAGCTAAAAAGAAAACATCAGGACAAAATACTTTTATATAGAATCGGTGATTTTTATGAAACTTTTTTCGAAGATGCCGTATCCTTTTCGAAAGTTTGCGACATTGCGCTGACTTCTAAAAAATACGGTGGTATTGGAAAAGTGGCTCTTGCGGGCATCCCTCATAGGACCCTTGCTATTTATGTTAAAAGGCTTATCGAGAATAACTGCAAAGTTGCCTTGGCAGAACAATTTCAAGACGGTGAGGGTAATTTTTACAGAAAGATTGTAAGAATTTATACTGCTGCGACAGTATATGAGAATGAATTTTTAGAGTCAGATTCAAATAATTACTTGGCTGCTATATTTAAATCCACAGATTTATACGGTTTTTCATATTGCGATGTTTCTGAAGGCTCTTTTTATGTCACTTATGGCAAAAAAGAAGAAATAGAACGTGAGATTATAAAAATTGCCCCCAAGGAAATACTTTTGAATTTACAGGAAATAATTTTTGATTTTAATGGAATAATTAAAGATTTGAACTCTATATGTATTTGTCCTGACTATTTTAATGAAAAATATGTACAACTGCCAAAAGGAGAGTATAGATGTGGCTATTTGTGTGCTAACGCTATAATAAGTTACCTTTTGGAAACTCAGAGAGAATTTGCGCCAAAATTGGACGAGATTAAAAGATACAGTATTTCAAATTTTTTGTCTATGGATTTTTTAACTCGCAGAGGTCTTGAATTAACTCGTACCCAGTCCGATTTTAAAAAACATGGCAGCTTGTTCTGGTTTTTAGATTCTACAAAAACGCCAATGGGCAGAAGACTTTTAAGGGAGTGGATGAATGCTCCTTTGAATAATTTGGATGCTATTTTAAAAAGAAAAAAAGTTATATCCGAATTCTGTTTAAAGCCTAATTTACGCTCGAAAACCAATGAATTTTTAAATGATTTTTGTGATCTTTTAAGATATAGTGCAAAAATATCAAATAAAACAGTTTCATATAAAGAATTGGTTGAAATTTCCAGAGTTCTTTCAAAGTCATTAAAAGTTGACGAGATTATCTCTGAGTTGAATTTTGGTGATTTGGAGATTGACAGTAAGTGTGTTCAAATTTTAAATGATTTTTCAAATATCATAATACAAACTTTTGATGATGAAGAAAATTGCAGTAACTATCAATATTTTCCTATAAAACAAGGTGTTAATCCCCGTTTGGATATATTAAGAAAAGAATTGGAACAGTTGAATAACGACCTTTTAATATTGGAAAATAAACAAAAAAACGATGTAAGCAAAGATGCAAAGGTAAAACATGTGCCAAGTGTCGGCTACTGTTATGAAGTCCCAATTAGTAATTTTGACAAAATAAGTTCTGAATATATTGTTAAGCAGAGGCTTGCAAGTGTCGTCAGATATTGTGACGCCAAGTTAATCGAACTTGAGGAAAAAATATATTCGCAAAAATATTCAATAGGAAATATTGAAAAGAATATTTTTGAAAATTTACAAACGTATTGCATGGAGCTGACAGAAAAAATAAGGAGTTTTGCAAGGGTAAGTGCGTATTTGGATGTTGTTAATTCTATTTCCAATATGGTCATTGATAATAAATTTTGTGAAGTCAATTTCAATACGAAAGGCATTTTTGAATTAACAGAAGTTATGCACCCTTGTGTATATAAAGTAAAAGGTAATTTTGTTACAAATAGTGTAAATCTTGATAATGACAGATGTTTGTGTGTATTAACGGGGGCAAATATGTCGGGTAAATCGACTTATTTAAAACAAAATGCCATAGCCGTTATACTCTCTCAAATGTGTGGTTTTACATGTGCAAAAAATGCCAATATGTACCTGTTCGATAAAATATTTTTCCACTCTTGTGTTTTTGATAATTTAAAAGATGGCGAGTCAACCTTTTATGCAGAAATGAAAAATATTGCATATATAGTTAATAACTCTACCCAAAAAAGCCTTATACTTTTGGATGAACCTGTTAAAGGTACCCAAAAGGATGATTCAGAGGCTTTGTTGTTTGCAATTCTTGATAATATGGAATTAAAAATCCGTGCAAAAACTATTGTTGCCACACATTTTATATCTATAACAACTAAAAAAACAGGTAAAAGAGAAATTGTTTTGATAGATTCAAAAACTAAAAAAATTCAAAAGGGTATTTGTAAAGCCTCTGAAGCGTTTGATGTTGCACTGGACGCGGGAATGGATAAAAGTATAATAGAAAATGCTAAAAAATATACTATAGGGCAATTTTAAAATACTTTTTTTGACGGATAATAAAAAATCAGAACACTGCCATAATACTTTTATGAATCAGAGAAATTTTATAGCATATATTTGGAATAATTTACATCCTGTCACTCACTTTTGGATTATCATCAGCTCTATTGGCTTTATGTGTCTTTGTGCGCTTTTTAATGTCGGTTAGATAAAGAATTGAGTAAGCAAGTATATTCCGTTTTTGTTTGTATTTGTTTTTTCATTATTTGAAAAAACATAATTAAGTGCGAATTTTAGCCTTTGTTTAAAGACAAAATAGTTTATACCAACGCTATATTCATGATTTACATCATTTGACTGCTCAAGGTTTGTGTCAAAATAATCATAACGGGCAAGAAGTTGCAATTTAGGAGTAAAGTTCCAGCCAACGGTTGCAAAAAAGCCCTGACGCTTTCTCGGGTCAAAATAGTCGCCGTTTGAGCCATTGGCGTATGCGTATTCAAAATTCATAAGAAATTTTTTATACCCGTAAGTCATAGCAGCAGAATACACCCCGTAATTTTCGCCCCTGTGTCCAATGTCAGCTCCTGCATAAAATTTTAGATTCCTAAAATAACTGCCCTCTTGATTGTAAAATGGTCTAACCCCAACCCTGCCTATAAATTCAGCACCGTCTTTAAAGCCCTGTGTAAAGCGTGTGCTTGTGTATCCGCCCAAGTTATATTCAAAAGCCCCCTTGTTGCCGATAAAAGAAATACCTGTTGATATAGCGTCACCAAATTCTCTTGAAATTTGAGCCCTGTTTGCAAAAGGCAGTGCAAAAGAGCTCATTGAGCCTTCTAACCCAATGGGAGAGCGTGAAACACCTAAGCGCATTTTGTGATTTTTATTAAAGTTTCTTTCAATGTATAAGTTTGAAAACTTGCCAAAAAATGCATTGTCTAAATCACTTACATCCCTTGTAAAAGCGTATTCCGTAAAAAATCTGTATTTGTTATCCAAAAATTTAGACTCTACAACTGCGTTTATGTCAAATGGATAAGTTGTAGTTAGATTTCCTCTTCTTTCTTCAAAGCTTGCAATACCCTGAAAACGTAATTCTCCGGATATTTCGTTTATGTATTTATTGTCAAATCGCAGCATTTTTTTCCGGGCAAAGGTTTTTTCGCTGAATAATTTAAAATCTAAATTATCGTTATCCTCAAAATCGACATTTGTTGTTGTGTCTCCGTCTATTGTTTCATCAAGCGTTATTATTTCATCTTTTAAAACTTCTCCCTTTTTTGTATCTGAAAATTCCTTCTCGCTTTCTGTTATTGCTGCGGTTTGCAAAGCGGGAAGTAAAATAAAACAACACAATGTAATTAATATCTTTTTCATACTTTTGGGGTTAGATACTTATTGTAACATAAAACTTAAAAAATGTTTGTTTTTCTCTCTTTTATGGTATACTTTACTTAGTATTTCAAGAGAAATACTCGGATTATTTTAAGAGAAATTCCGGAGCGGCTTTTAAAACCGTTCTTTTTTTTCAAAAAAATAAGGTAAAAATGCGAGAACACTTTAATAAAAAAGAAATATTAGAAAAACTTATTCCGGTTGTGGAAAATACTGCAATGCGCTACAATTTAATTCCAATCGAGGTTTCACTTGAAAAGGAAAATGCGCACTGGTTTTTAAGGATATTTATATACTGTGCAGATCATCCTGTTTCGCATCAGGATTGTGAAAATATTACACGTGGTTTGGGTGATTTTTTGGATGAGCTGATTCCCTTTAAATATTATTTGGAAGTTTCTTCTCCGGGGCTTAATCGTAAAATGAAAAGTGTCAGAGAGTATTTAATATTTAAGGGCAAAGATATTATTGTAAAAGTAAAAAATCCGCTTGAGGGTGTGGATACAAAGACTATAAAAGCAGTTTTAATTGATTATAGAGAAGGTCAAGGGCTTGAAATTCAAACAAAAGAAGAAGGTAAAAACTTTTTAGTGCCTTTGGACAACATTTTTAGCGTAAGACTTGATGAAGATATAAAAATTAAACAAAATAAAGGAGAAGATAATGATTAAAATTGGTACAGCGCTTTTTGAAGCTGCAGAACAGTTAGAGCGTGAAAAAGGCATTTCTAAAGATGTTCTTGTAAGCTCTCTTTGCGATGCTTTGGTTGCAGCGTATAAAAAACACATAAGGGATAAAGATGCTGAAAATGTTGAGGCAATTTTAGATGAAACAACAGGTGAAATTGGTGTTTTCAGAACAAAAGTTGTAGTTAGTGAAGTTGAAGACGAGGATACTCAAATTTCACTTGAAGATGCCAAAGAAATCGACGAAGAAGTTGAACTTGACGATGAAGTTAAAATTGAAGTAACGCCTGAAAACTTTGGTAGAATTGCTGCACAAAGTGCAAAACAAGTTATTACTCAAAGAATAAGAGAAGCCGAAAGAAAGCTTGTTTTGGATGAGTTCATGTCTAAAAAAGGAACTCTTATTACCGGTATAATTCAAAGAAGAGATGACAGAAATGTAATAGTAAACATTGGTAAAACCGATGCTGTTATGCCTTCTCGAGAACAAATCCCGGGGGAATATTATAAACCCGGAAACAGAATAAGAGTTTTTGTTTTGGATGTAAAAGAAACATCACGTTTGCCTCAGGTTATTGTTTCTCAAGCACACTCTGAAATTGTGAGAGAGCTTTTTGAACTTGAAGTTCCTGAAATTGAGGACGGTATTGTTGAAATTAAATCAATTGCACGTGAAGCAGGTTTTAGAACAAAGCTTGCAGTATGGTCAAATGATCCTTCAGTTGATTCTGTCGGTGCTTGCATTGGGCCTAGAGGTTCAAGAATCCAAACTATTGTAGGTGAATTGAAAAACGAAAAAATTGATATTGTAAGATATTCACAAGATCCTGTTGAATATATTGTAAATGCTCTTTCTCCTGCCCGTATAATATCTGTTGACATTCTGGCAGATGATGAAAACAGGAAGGAAGTTTTTGTTATAGTTCCTGACGATCAATTGTCGCTTGCAATTGGCAGAGAAGGTCAAAACGTAAGATTAGCACATCGTCTAACCGGTTGGAAGATTGATATTAAATCAGAATCACAAGCACGTGCTATGGAAGACGAGCGTGAAAGGCAGGTGCTTGAAGAAATAAAAGAGCAAGAAGAAGTTCAAGAAGTTCAAGAACCTGTTGTTGAAAATAGCGAACAAGAAGTACAAGAGGAAAATGCTTAAGGTTCTTGTCGTAGGTTATGACAAAATGCTAAATGCCTTAATCTCGGGTAGTGTATACTCAGGACATAAGGTAGTCGGCGCAATGAGAATTGACAGGGTAAATCATTCAAAATTTACCCTGTTTTTTAAAGATATTTTTGCCCCAAGTCATGACTTGTCAATAATAAAAGCTTTTGGTGCCAAAGATATTAAGGCAAGTTCAATTAATTCAAAGGAATTTATAAAAGAATTTGAAAAGTTGAAACCTGATGTTATTTTAGTTGGCTCGTGGAGTGAAAAAATTTCAAAAGAAATCGCTAGTCTGCCGCCTTTAGGTACAATTAACTGCCACCCCTCACTTTTACCTAAGCATAGAGGTGCTAACCCTTATTTTTGGACTATTTTTAATGGTGAAGATTTGACGGGTGTTACTTTTCATTATGTTAATGAAAAGTTTGACTGTGGGGATATACTTATGCAGGAGGCTGTTACTATTGATTTAAATATGACAGCGGGGGAACTTCGTGATAGGTGTTCAAAATTTGCGCAGGGAATGGTAGGAGAGCTTTTAAATAAAATTGAAAAAGGTGAAATAACTCCTCAAAAACAGGATGAGAGCCGCGCAACTTATGAATATCAAATTGAGTATAAAAATATAATAATTGATTTTAAAAAACCAAAATTAAATATTCATAATCATATCCGCGCGCTAAAACCATGGTATACGCCAATTTTTAGGGATAATACAAGACGCATTGAGATAAAAAAACACAGATTACTTGCATTGGATGATAAATATAGTGCTGCAAAAATAGGTTCAATCGTTTTTGAAAACAGTAAAATAATTATTGTTCGTGCGCTTGATTGTCTTGTTGAAATTACCAAGTAATATTTTTTATAACTTCAAGCGAGCTTTTCGCCTTATTTAAGGTGTAAAAATGCATGCCTTTTGCGCCAAATTCAATAAGTTTTTTGCATTGCAGAGAGGCAAATTCGATACCTGCTTTGATTGTGTCTTCCTTTGAGTCTTTATATTTCTCAAAGTAGCTCATAACTTTTGAATCAATTTTTGTGCCTGAAAGTTCAACTATTCTTTTTAATTGGTTATAACTTATAACAGGCATTATTCCCGGGATTATAGGAATAGTTACGCCTTTTTTTCTACACAGGTCAAAAAATTTGTAATAACTTTCGTTATCAAAAAATACTTGAGTATAGGCAACTTTTGCACCAAGCTCCTGTTTTTTCAAAAGTACGTTTATATCATCATCAAAAGTTTTCGCTTTCGGATGTTTTTCAGGATATGCTGCAACCGCAAATTCCAATTCAGAGTGTTTTTTTAGGTATTCAATCAAATCAAGGGCGCTTTTAAAATCTCTGTAACAAACTTCAATTTCTTGCGGCTCATCTCCCCTTAAGGCTAAAATATTAGTTATTCCAAGTTCTTCTATTTCTTTAATATATTTTTCTATGTATTCTTTACTTGAGCAGACGCAGGTAAAATGTGGCATAACAGGTTGATTTAAATGATTTTTAAGTTCTTTGACAATATTAAGAGAGGTGTTTCTGTTTGAGCCTCCTGCGCCATAGGTAACTGAAATTAGCGCAGGTTTTTTCTCATTCATTTTGGCGAGTTCTTCAAAGAGTATTTGTGTATCACCGTTTTTTGGCGGAAAAACTTCAAAAGAAAAAATAAGCTTGTTGCACTTTGTATATATCTCACTTAATTTCATTTTTTATTCCCTTCTCTATTGCCCAAAATAACCCCATATCGCTAAATTCTGCCCTTAGTTTCAAACTTACAAAATTTACGTCTTTTGTAAAAGGCAAAATTTTAACTTCATCTTTTTGTGTTGTTATTATTGTATTCGCACCTTTTTTTATGCTTATTTCTATTAAGTTATCTATATCCTTTTTGCAGTACGCATGGTGGTCTTTAAAAGTTTTTGTATAAACAATATCAAAATGATTTTTTAAATATTCATAAAATTGTTCAGGTTGCCCTATGGCACAAAAAGCTATTGCCTTTTGGTTGGATGGGATAATTTGCAGGGAGTTTTTAATGTTGTAAAAACTGTCCTCGACAAAATTACACACTGTGATTTTGTCTGATTTTATTTTTCTTGTAATTTCTTCTATAGCCTTTTGTAATTGTGTATTATTTTTGTTGGTAACTATAAAATAATTTGCCCTTTTCGCTTGATTTACAGGTTCTCTTAAGGGGCCAAGCGGCAGTAGTGCGCCATTTCCGAATTGTTTTTTTGAATCAATCACAAGTATGGTAAAGTCTTTTTTAATTTTTCTGTTTGAAAAACCGTCGTCCATAATAACAACTTCAACCCCAAAATTTTTATGTGCAAAATTTGCTGCTTTTACTCTGTCGCAGCAGGTTAGAACAACGCAGTTTTGTGTGTTTTTTGCACATAACAGAGCTTCATCACCACAAATGAGTCCATTGTTAAAATATATTTTTTTATAGTCTTTTATTACATTTACATTTTTATTACTTAATTTTGCACCATAGCCTCTTGAAATAATTGCCGTTTTTTTGCCTAAAGTATTTGCAATATAGTTTGCAATTTCGCACACGACCGGAGTTTTTCCCACTCCTCCGGTTGTTAGGTTTCCGACGCATATAACGTATGGTTTAACTTTTTTTTCTTTTAAAACGTTAGTTTTGTAGAGTAAATTTTTTAAAAAAACAACAGTAGAATAAAAAATGGATAAAAAGCCTAAAGGTAAAAACAACAAGCTATTTGAAGCTTTTTTGTAGTGATATTCGTTTATAAAAACTTTTATATTTTTCATCTTAGAACATTAATCTAAACAATAAGAAACGCTTATTTAACTTTTCTGAAAATTTCCTTAAATTTCTTGATGTTACAACTGTGTCAGATATTATTGAGTCTACGCTTGCTTTCTGGCAAGGGTCAAGATTATTTAAATTATTTAAGGTTTTATTTATATTTGCCGAAATTTTATTAATGTTTGAAACAGTTGAGGAAATGTCATTTTTAAGTTTGTCGTCTTTTGTAAATTCATTCATGTATGATGAAATATCAGCCAAATTTCTTGAAATTTCATCCAGATTTGTAATTATTTCTTTTGTCTTTTTGTCTTCCAAAAGCGTATTAACGTTTTTGGATAATTCGCCTACTGATTTTGTTGTTTGGACTATGGAGTTTTTAAGTTCGTCATCGTTTGTAATTTCATTTAAACTGTCTGTCAGAACAATGAGTTTTGATATAAGTTTGTTAGATTGTGTAAGTACTTCTTCAAGCTCGCTTTTAGAAGAGTCTATTAAAAGCTGAGCTTTATCTAAAGTACTTGAAGCATTTACGGTCAACTCATTAATGTTTTTGATACTTTCTCTAAGTTCACCTACCATTTCATCAGAGAGGATTTCTGAAATTTTTTCATTTGTTTCATTGAGTGATTTTGAAGCTTTATAGTTTATTTCCATAAAGTCACTCACGCGCATTGGTTCAATTACTGTATATTTTAAACTTTGGTCAGGCGCATAGAGTTTTTCACCATTGAGAGTATAGAAATGTAAATCATTGTTTACAATTTTTGCGCCAAGATCATCATTGTCCAGAATGAGCCCCGGCATGGTTATAGTGTATTTAATTTTTAGTGTATATTTTGTTTTTATCTTATTTTTTAGATCAAAAGGAATTTGACTTGAAGGGAGAACCGTACATTCGTCTACGTAGCCTATTTTGTACATCTTACCTGATAATTCCATAAAAATTTCTTGCCCTTTTTGAATAGCAGTTGTGCTTTTTATGGTTTCCACAAAAACTGTTTGAATTTCAGGAGGTGTAATTTCCAAAAATTGTTCACCTATAAGACCTGACTGTTGTATAGATATTCTTGAAGCAGGAGGAATTTCAACACCTTTTTCCGTTATTACAAATCTTAGTTTAATATAGCTATCTTTTCCATTTATAACAGGCGTTATTTCTTCAACTTGGCCTATTCTTAAACCCATCATCTGTACACCTGAGCCTGCGCGCATGCCATTTATATCCTTAAAAATGACATCAATTCTCTCACCCGAAGACAAGCTTCTGCCCTTAATCCACAAAACTGTGAATATAAGGATAAAAATGGCACTTAGTGTCAATATTCCTACTTTTAGTGATGATGATGATTTTTTAGGTTCCATAATACTTTCCTATTATACATTAAAAATTTTATAATGACTTAATTTGCATAGGCCCTTTTATTGAAGCTGTTACAAATTGGCGTGTGTAGGGATTTGTACCCCTTAACAGTTCTTCGGTTGAGCCTTTGAATACAATTTCACCTTCATAGAGCATTATCGTTTTGTCCGTTGCTCTTTTTATTGTTGATAATTGGTGTGTTACAACAAGGCAGCTTGCATTCAGTTCTTTCTTGAGTTCAACAATATAGTTTTCAATTAAAGTTGATGACACAGGATCCAGCCCAGCTGTGGGTTCGTCGTATAGGATGATTTTTGGATTTGTAACAATAGCACGCGCAAAACCCACTCTTTTTTGCATGCCACCTGAAAGTTCAGAGGGGTATTTGTTTTCAATCCCTTGCAAACCAACGATTTTTAATTTTTGTGCAACAATCTCCTTTAGCTCTTTTTGTGTATATTTGTTCCTAAATTCTTTTCTTTCTGTCAAGGGAAAAGCTATATTTTCAAATACTGTCAGAAAATCAAAAAGTGCACTGTATTGAAAAGTCATTGCAATATCTGCATTTTTGCTTGTTATTATTTCTCCAGAATTTGGATACAAGAGCCCACATATAATTTTAAGCAGTGTACTTTTCCCGCTACCGGAAAAACCTACAACACCAAGAGTTTCACCATCTTCAACCTTGAAACTTATGTTATTTAGTACCTTTTTGTCGTTAAATTCTTTAGTTAAATTTTTTACCTCTATACCCATTTTATACCTTATAGATAAAATACCGACGCAAAAATATAGTCCCATATTGCAATAGCAACAAACGACCAAACAACAGCTTTTGTTGTTGATATACCTACCTCAAGTGCTCCGCCTCGTGTTGAGTACCCGCAAGAACAGCTTATAAGGGCTATTGTGCCTCCAAAAAAAGAAGATTTCAACATTGCTACAAAAATATCCTTTACAAAAAGTCCATGCCACATTGAGTTTATGAAATTGAGATAAGTAATTTCTGCAGTTAGATTGGAAATTACCGCTGCACAAATTAAACCACAGGCCGTAGCCACTATAAACACAAAAGGCATCATTATGACGCCTGCCAGAAACCTTGGTAAAATCAAGTATTCAACAGGATCAACACGTAAAACTTTCATGGCACTTATTTGTTCGGTTACCGCCATAGAAGCAATTTCAGAGGCGTATGATGAACCAATCATGGAAATAATTGCAAAACCTGACATAATAGCAGAAAGTTCTCTGACCATAACAAGAGCGGATAGCGAACCCACGTAGTTTCCTGCCCCCTGTTTTGCAAGCTCCGGTGCTATTTGCATAGCAATAATAATTGATGTCATTGCAACTATAGTAAGGGTTATAGGCAAAGAATCTACCGAAAATCTTGAACATTGCTCCAAAAGTGCTTTTTTATCCATTTTGAAAACAAGCAAAGATTTTAATATGCGCAAGAAATCCTTGCCTATATTACCCAGTGTGATTAAAAACTGTTTAAGCTCACATTCAAAAAAACTAAATAGTTGCCAAAATAACGTCTTTTTAATATTTATCATTCTATAATTTTATATTAATAACGCTATTTTTGCAAAATTAATAGAAAAACTCCTCCAAAAAGGAGGAGTTTTTTGTTTATGTTTTTATTTATCCTTCAGTATTGAATTTGATAGGCTCTTCACCTGTTGCACTTGCTGCTGCCTTTTCAGCCCCCCTTGCAGCTCTTTGTGCTAATTTATCTTTAAGGGAGTTAATTTTTTCATCGATGACATTAACTTTTTTCTGTATTGCTTCTTTTGCTTCGTTGGTTAATTCACTATAACCCCCATCAGCAGCTTTTTTGCCTTTTTCAATCATTTCTGCATATTTCGCTTTAAGAGTTTCCAAGTATTTTACGCGATTTTCACCTACAAAAGACTTAAAACCTTCTTTCAGCTGTTCAAAGAATTTAACTTCCTTGCCTTCGGTTAAAAGTTTTCCGCGCTTTAATGCATAAGCTGTAGTGCCGACCGCTACTGCAGCAACACCCACACCTGCTGCGATAGCTGCTTTTTTGTTAGTTTGCTTTTCTTCGGCGTTGCTACCAAAAGTTAAGCTTGGTGCGTTGTAAGATTTGATCCCATTAACTTGCATATAATTTCCCTTTCCAAGTATTATCAACTTTCCTTCTGATCATGTAAATCACGTAAATAAATTAAGTTGCTATCTGTTGAGAAAAATGACTTAATTCTTTACATAAGTTTACAATATCATATTCAACCTAACTCGTGCAAATTATAACATAAAAAAACTCCCAAAGGAAGACCTTGGGAGTTTTTTATTTATTAATTTTTATTTGTTTAATTATGCAATTCTTTCCAAAATTGGTTTAAGCGCTTCAATATTTATAGTTCCGTCATCAGCTACAGCACTTGTCTTGTTAAACAATTCTTGTATAATTTCTGTATCTTCCGCATCAAAACTTTGATTACCGTTAATTTTATTGAGCAAGTTTTTTGCTGTTTGCAGGTAATAGAGTTTTCCGCCAGCCTGGTAAACTTCTTCTACGGCTTCCCGCAAGTGATCTTCTTTTGTTAGACTTGTTTTTGCAGCTTCAACCATTGCGTTAAATTCATTTATCCTTGTTTTTTTCGCAGTTTCAAGGGCTTCCCCTGTTAGTTTGTTGCCGGCATCATCATATATTGATGTTAATGCTGCGCTGCCACTTCTGATTTCCTCTATAACTTTTGTTCTTGCAGCATTTTCTACAAAGTCTTTATTCAACATTTCTGCTGTTGCTGTTCCGTTTTGGATTGCATTAATTAGATTTTGTGAATTTTTTATTTGTTTTACATAGCCATATTCTTTTCTGCCTGATTTTGTGAATATTGATTTTAGGCCTGTTAGTAAATCTTCACCTACTTCTCTTAAGCCTTTTCCAACATTGCCATCAAATATATTTTTTAAACCTCTTGCTGCATCATCAGTTGTGTTCAATAATTTTCCTCTTTTGATTGCATATATTGCAGTACCAATTGCTCCGATACCGACACCTATTGCGGTTATTACTCCAAGAGAACTGTCTTTTTGTTCATTTGCTGTTGAATTTTGTTCAGTTGGTACATTCCCTTGAAAACTTGTCGCATTTGTTGAGTATGCATTATTATATGCATAAGGGTTGTAAGAATAGCTGTAACCATTAATTCCATTCATTGACATAATAAGAACCTTCCATAATACTAACCTATGCATTAATAAAAAAAATCCTGTCGTAAAAATTGACAGGATTTTTTAATTTATTAAGATTTGTTAACTATACGTTTAATCTAATATAGTTAGATTCGTAAATACCATTGATTTTAGTTATTTTATCCAAAGTATTTTGTTCTACTTTGTCATCGGTATTTATAATCATTATGCTTATTTCATCTTGTTTTGCCTGACCTTTTGCATAAGATTTTTGAGCAACTTGCATACGTGAAATATTAACGCCGTCATCACCTAAAACCGTTGCTACAGCTGCAATCATACCGGGTTTATTTTCATGCGGTACAAGCAACATATGTTTTTCAGGTTTAATTGATGTATTATAGTCGTTAATCTTAACAATTCTTTTTATATGTTTTGCAATTAGCGCACCTGAAACGCTTGTGCAACCTTTATCTGTATTTAAATTAACAGAAATTGAGCCAATGTAGTCTGTTGATTGTTGAGATTTTTTAGTTGAAATGTCTATTCCTCGTTTTTTAGCTAAAAGCGGAGCGTTTACATAGTTAACACCTGTTATATTGCTTGAGAGTACTCCTTTTAAAATTGCAGTTTTAAGCGGTGATGTATCAAGCTCTGCAAGTGTTCCTTTAACCTCAATTTCAATAGATTTTAAGCTGCCTTTTGAGATTTGTGATGCCAGTTGTGCAATGTTTTCAGCTATTGGCATGTAATCTTTTACAGGTTCCAGTTTTTGCGGTTTTAAAGATGGAATATTAACTGCACTTGTGGCATCTCCTCCCGTTAGAACTGACACAACTTGATTTGCAACATCAAGCGCTACATTAATTTGCGCCTCATCGGTGCTTGCGCCTAAATGCGGGGTTAGAATAACGTTTTTGCCAAAACCTAAAAGCACATTGTTTTGAATATTTTTTTCATCTTCATAAACATCAAGTGCGCAAGATGCTACTTGCCCTGCTTCAAGAGCTTCCTTGAGAGCAACTTCATCAATTATGCCGCCACGGGCGCAGTTTACTATTCTGACACCTTTTTTCATTCTGTTAAGAGTGTTTTTGTTAATTAGTGATGTTGTCTCTTTTGTTTTTGGTGTGTGAATAGTTATAAAATCGCATTGACCCCAGAAATCATCAAGGTGCTCAATGTATTTTGCGCCCATGCTCTCAACAGCTTCACGTGATGTATAAGGGTCAAAAACAACTATCTTCATACCTAGTGCAAGTGCAACCTCAGCCACGTGATGACCGATTTTGCCCAACCCTATAACTCCGAGTGTTTTGCCAAACACTTCAACACCTGTGAATTTTGAGCGTTCCCATTTGCCTTCTTTTACTGATTTTACTGCTTCAGGGATGTTGCGTGCCATAGCAAGCATCATAGCTACTGTGTGTTCTGCAGCCGCATTTGTATTGCCATCGGGTGAATTTACAACGATAATTCCGTTTGCAGTTGCGGCATCAAGGTCAATATTATCCACACCAACCCCTGCCCTGCCTATGATTTTAAGATTTTTACCGGCTTCAATTATTTTTGCGCTAACTTTTGTTTGACTTCTAACCAAAAGTGCATCATATTCGCCAATTATTTTGCATAATTCATCTTCATCCATTGTAGGCAAATTGTCTACATGTGCTGCTTTTTCAACAATTTTAACGGCAGCTTCATTTATTTTGTCTGTAATTAAAACTTTTGCCATATTTTTACTTCCTTATTTTTTAAGTTTGTCTATAGTAGCTTTTAAGCTTGCAAGGGCTGTTAAAACATCACGCTCGGTTACAAAGCCTAAAGTGCCCATCCTGAAAATTTTATCTTTTAAGTCGTTTTGACCGTTTGCTACGACAATGTTGTAGTCTTCTTTTAAGGTTTTTCTTATGTCAGGCACGCTAATACCTTCTGGCGGTAGAACTGATGTTATAGCATAACTTGCTATAGATTCATCTTCTACAAAAAGTTTAAGCCCCATATCTTTAATGCCTTGTCTTAAAAGCATTGCGTTATGTTTATGGCGTGCAAAAATATTTTCAAGCCCTTCTTCTTTCATCATTTCAAGTGCCGCATCCAGTGCAACAAAAAGATTAACAGCCGGTGTCCAGGGTGTTGTGTCTTTGTCTAAATTCTTTTTGTAATCATCCCAATTAAAGTAGAAACTTGGGTATTTGCACTGTTTGTGAAGTTCCCAAGCTCTATCATTTGCAACTAAAAATGCAAGACCTGGAGGAATCATAAATCCTTTTTGAGAACCCGAAATAAGGACATCAATGCCCCATTCATCCATTTTGCAATCTATTGCACCAATTGATGTAATGCCATCTACAACTGATATTGCGCCGTGTTCACGAATAATTTT
>CASEEG010000055.1 GCA_949286885.1 uncultured bacterium | reverse complement strand
TCTTTTAGGAAACATATCTACAAAATCCTGAACTATTACATAAAACGCAGGAGTTAAAACAGCACCTAAAGTACAAGCAGCAATCATACCGCCAAAAACAGTAGAACCGACTGAAATCCTTGAATTTGCACCTGCGCCTTGTGCAAAAATCATAGGCAATACGCCAATGATAAAAGCAAGTTCTGTCATCATAATCGCCCTAAATCTCAGTTTTGCAGCTTTTATTGCTGCTTCTTTAACAGACAATCCATTCTTTTCATGTTCTTCTTTTGCAAACTCAACAATTAATATAGATTGTTTTGCAGCAAGACCAATGAGGGTTATCATACCGACTTGCGAATAAATATCAAATGATTGGTTAATCATCATCTGAAATATTAATGCACCCAATGCAGCAATCGGCGAAATAAGTAAAACAGCAACAGGGATTGTATAGCTTTCATATAATGCCACAAGGAACAAATAAACAAATACAAGTGCCATACCTACAACCATTGCAGTTTGACCAGATGCTTCACGCTCTTGAGCAGATGTACCTGACCAGTCAAAAGTCATATCGGAAGGTAATACCTCTCTTGCAACTTCTTCCATAGCATTCATAGCATCACCTGAGCTTTTACCTGCTGCCTGTTGACCCTGAATTTGAACGGATTCATACTGGTTATATCTTGAAATTGAAGCAGTACCAACTGTTTGCCTTAACTTAACAATAGAGAGTATTGGTACCATGACCCCGTTTTTATTTTTAACATAAATTCCAGAAAGATCAGTTGCTTTATCTCTAAAGCGGCTTTCAGCTTGCATTTGAACTTTAAATACACGACCGTATTTATTAAAGTCATTTACATATCTTGTGCCCAAAGTTGAACCAAGAGTGGTATACAACTCTTGCAAATCAACATTTTGGGCCATAGCTCTTTCATAGTCAATTTCAACAATATACTGAGGTACATTTGCCTGAAAAGAAGTATAGACACTCGATAATGCGGAATTTTGGTTTGCTGCCGCGATTAACTTCTGAGCCCAACCCTCAAGCTCTTGTGCGCTATACTCACCCTGGGAGAGCATTTGAAACTCAAAACCACCCATCATACTCATACCCATAATAGCTGGTGGAGAAAAGGCAACAATACTTGCTTCTTTAGTATTTGACGCAACAGAGCGAACTTGATTTAAAATAGCAACATGTGATAAATTTGTCGGTTTGCCTTGGATTTTTCTAACCACCCAGCCGGCTGGATTAACACGCCTATCTTTATAATCAAGCAGCTGAATAATAACCGTAGACTGGTTTGTAGCACCATCACCACCAAATACTGTTAATTTTTCAGCATTTATTCCCTCTATAGTTTTAATTTGCTCAACAAATTTCTTTGAAACTTCCTCTGTACGCTGCAAAGATGCTCCATCGGGCAGAGTAATACTTGCCAGTAATATCCCTTGGTCTTCATCGGGTATAAAACCTGTTGATATAGTTTTAAAACCTAATAGTGTTAAGAAAACTATTGAAATATAAAAAATTGCTACAAGTTTTTTATTATAGACAAACTTTTCGACAAATTCCATATAAAAGTCTTCAACTTTTTGAAATCCCTCGTTGAATTTAGTAACAACAACATTTAATTCTCGCTTTAAAAAGCGTGCAAATAGCTGAAATTGCGGGTGTTTTGTTATACCAAAACCTTTGCCAATGTTTTCATCATGCCTGCCTAGAAAATGTGAACACATAGCAGGCGATAAGCTCAAAGCGCAAATGGCTGATATTGCAATTGACACAGCGATACAAACCGCAAATTGCTTATACATAACACCTGTCATACCACCCATAAAAATAATTGGGACAAATACAGCCATTAAAACCATTGCCATTGCAACAAGGGAAGAGCCTACCTCTTGCATGGTAAGTTGAGTTGCAATGATTGCCGATTTACCCTCTTTAATGTGGCGGTTAACGTTTTCAATAACAACAATGGCATCATCAACTACAACGCCCACTGCAAGAACGAGTGCAAAAAGGGAGAGCAGATTTATTGACATACCAAAGGCTTTAAGGGCAAAAAACGTACCGATTAATGACACAGGAATTGTAATACAAGGCACAAGCGTTGCCATTGCATCGCCCAAGAAAAGGAAAATAATTATAACAACGATAATTGCCGTCAAGAAAATTGTAAATTCAACCTCTTTCATTGACTCATGAATAAAATCTGCATCATCTTTTACATATAAAATTTTAATTCCATTGGTCAAACGGGAATTAAGTTCTTCGACTTTTTCTTTAACAGCCTTTGAAAGGTTTATAATGTTAGCATCAGGCAACTGAGAAATTACAACAACCGCAGATGGTTTACCATTAACTAAACCTAAATTAGAATAAGATTCTGCACCCAATTCAACTCGGGCTATGTCTTTTATCTTTACATTAGATCCGTCTGAATTAGAACGTATTATAATATTTTCAAATTCTTCAACACTATCAAGCCTGCCTTCGGTCTTTAGCGTAATTTGCAATGCACGCTTTGAATCAGTTGGCAATTGCCCTAAAGCACCTGCAGTAACTTGTGTATTTTGCGAAGTGATAGCACTTTGAACTTCACTTGTTGAGATATTTAAGCCTGCCATTTTTTGTGGGTCAAGCCAAATTCTCATAGAATAATTACCGCCACCAAAAACACTAACGTCAGCAACGCCTTCTACACGTTTTAGCTCATCTTTAATATAAATTGACCCGTAATTTGTAAGGTCAAGTTGTGTCCAATCGCCTGATTCAGGGTATAAAGTTAAAATAACCGCACCTGAACCGGATGAACGACTTATTGCAGTAACACCTGTCCTTTGGACATCTTCAGGAAGTTGAGATTGTACCTGCTGAATCCTGTTTTGCACATTCATCAGGTTAATGTTTTTATCAGAACCGACTTTAAAATATAAAGTAAGCGAATAGCTGCCATCGTTTGATGTTGATGTCATATAAGTTAAGTCCTCAACACCGTTTAATTTATTTTCAAGTACTGTTGCAATACTAGATTCTATAACCTCAGCACTTGCGCCCTGATAAGAAGCACTAACACGAACTTGAGGAGGTGTAACATCAGGATAACTTTCCTGTTTTAAGCTAAAAATAGATATTAAACCCAATATAACAATACAAACTGATATTACAAGTGCAAATCTTGGTTTTTGTATAAAAAAGAATAACTTTTCTTTATCAAATATTTTTTTCATATAATGTTACTTTTCTTTTTTGTTTATAATTTTTAGTTTTTGTCCTTCAGTTGCTATATTTTGAACACCGGACACAACAACAAGGTCATCCAGCGCAAGACCGCTATCAACTACCCAGTTGTTATTAATATCGTCTGATACTTTTATATTGGTTTTAACAGCTTTATTGTCTTTTACCGTCCAAACATAGTATCCGCTCATTGCATCCCCTTTTGTACAAGATTGCGGAATTGTAACAAATTTTACTTTTTGCGGAGCTACAAGCTCTACTTTCATATAATCCCCGGGCATTAACCAGCTTTTATCGTTTTCAAAAACCGCCCGCATGGTAACAGAACCTGAATCTTTATCAATTTTATTATCTACAAAATTAATTTTACCTGTCTTATAGTACCAGCTTCCGCCGCCAAATTGAACGCGCACAACAACATCTTTAAACTTATCACTTGCTTTTAAAAGCTTGATGAAATCATCACTTTTTAAGCTAAAAGTTACATAAACAGGGCTTATACTTGCAATATTAACAAGGGAACCCGAGGTTGGCGTAACATAGTTACCTTCAGTAATATTAACCTTGCCAATTCTCCCGTCTATTGGGGATTTTATAGATGTATAGCTTAAGTTAACTCTTGCTAATTCAAGCTGTTGACGAGCTGCATCGTATAAAGCTTTATTTTGATTTCTCGTTGCAAGACTTTGGTCTACATCCGAACGACTGATTAAATCTTCTTTAATAAGAGCATTAGCACGATTTAACTCTTGCTGAGCATTTTTTAAAAGAGCACTGTACTGATTAACAGTTGCCTGCGCATTATTAACTTCAATTTGAAATTCTCTGGGATCAATTTGGAATAACAATTGCCCTTTTTTAACAAAGTCGCCTTCGGAAAAATACTTTTTAATTAAAAAACCTGAAACCCTCGCAATAAGGTCAACTGAATACTTTGCCTCAACCCTACCTGTGGCCTCGGCAGATACATTAATTTCTTCTACATGCGGATTATCAACCTCAACTTCTTTAGGCATCATCATAAGACGTTTTTGTATCATGCCGCCAATAAAACCCGCAGTTTTATTGTAAATAATGGGCACAATTATTATAAGCAAAATAACAATAGCCCATTGTTTTCTGGTTAAATTAATTTTCACTATACTGTACCTCTCCCGTAAACCCTAAAAAATTATAGTTCACAAGGACATTTTAAAATATTTTAATTCAAAATGTCAACGTTAAAAAATTAATATACTCTGATTACTGTGGGTATTCAGTGTATATAAAATCTTGAAGCATAGCAGATACCACGGATTTATCCGGAGAAGAAGTGAGAATATTATAAGCAGTATTTATATAACGCTCAATATAACAGGCAAAATTATTTGCTGGCGTAGCTTTGTTCATTACATCAAGCAAAAGCTCTTTTACTTTTGAAAACGGAAGCAACTTTAGCACCATCTCATTCGAAGAATATGGGGCGTCATGAAACATTGCAGAAGTAATAGTTTTGCATATGTAAGCACGTGCATCCTTATCAAGTGAGACATTTTTTGGAATATTATCGTTAATAATTTCTAATCTTAACTTTAACAATACAGCAGCGTAAGCACTTGTGATTATATCTGCAACCTCGGGTTTTTCTTCCAGATAAATATTTGTAAGTATCTGAAGTAACATCAAATCATTTTCACTGGGAATTGAATTAATGATTTTATTATAATCAAGTCCTGATGATATACAAGAATCTTCTTCCCACTTCTTTAAAGACTCCAGATATTTCAAAGGAATCATATTTACCTTTATGACATAATCTGTTGAAGATTGGATCACAGACCAAGCCTTTTTTACGGCTACTGAAAAAGACTGTTTAGCCCATCCATTTTTCTTCCAAAAGTCCTCCATTACATTCTTTTGTTTTGATGAAAGCTCAGAGCTGCCATCCAGCAGAGAATCACTGAATGGAACTTGTGCTTTTTTGAAAAACTTTGACATGTGTTTTTTTACGCCGATTCCTTCATGTGTTTTATTCCAGGCGTAATCCATAACCATATGTCTTTGCATACTTTGCTCAGGATTGTTTGCGTAATATTCGCGTTGTCTTTGCGACATTAAAGATAACATTTCCGGATTTTGAGCGTAATACTTAAGCAAGCTATCAGAAATATGTTTCTTTTGCATATCACTCATAGGTCCGCGAGGGATATAAACAGGTTCGCCAATTAACCTCTGAGCCATTCTGTCACGTGCTTCAACTTGTTTTTTTGCCATTTGGGAAGTCAGTCGCGCATTATAATCTTTATCTGAAAACTTAAGAATATGAGCATAATTATGATCCATCAGCGGTATTTGCAATTTACTCAAAGTGTGATATAAATCTGTTCCTGCATATTCTTTTAGATCGTTTAGCGAAAATCCGTCAGCCCAATACAATTTCAAAAGTTGAAATGCGATATCCTCATCTTTATTAAAATTATCAACTTCACCTTTTTTTACTCTATCTATAAATGAACCAACTTTATAATCAATATCAGTATCTGATAATACGTTCTTAAATTCATCAAATAATGCTCTTGCATCATCGAGGTCATAGCAGTCGTTTAGTAAAGAATATTTTTCTTTATGTACGTCAATAAGTGTATTTTTTTTCGGGTTCCCAGACTCTACTACAGCGACAACTGCTTGTCTAATTTCGGGAGGAAAATTTGAACCTGTGGAGCCGGAGAGCTTATCCAGATTTGTTAGTGTATCTTTCAGGCTGAGACTGTAACCGCCGGTAAAACTCAAATAATGCTTATAGGTAGGCATGGGCTTTGTAACGACCGGCGAATAATCGGTCTTAGGATTTTTATATTTGTTTTTTGCAACACCAAAATTTTGTTGCATAGTAAAAATCGGACTAATGCGCATAAATATTTCCTTATAATGACAATACGTACAAAACAACTGAAAATAAAAAATTGCTAGTTTAAAATTTTACACAATGATTGATACGCAACATCAATTGCGTAATCCATATCATCTTTATCAATAATCAAAGGCGGATTAAAATAAATCACATCGCCCAAGGGACGCAAAATCAGACCCATTTTAAGTGCATTTTTATATATTTCGTAACCAATCCTAAGCTTTGGATTAAATGGGGTTTTTGTATCCTTATCCTCTACGAGTTCAATGGCATTAATTAAACCTATAGAGCGAATATCACCAACATTTTTGTGAGATGAAAATTTTTCTTTTATTAAATTATTAAAATGTACTGCCTTTTTTTGAGCATTTTCAATAATGTTTTCATCCTTTAAAATTTTTAAAACCTCACAAGCAGCAGCACAGGCAAGGGGATTACCACTGTACGTATGTGAGTGCATAAAAGCCTTTCCTTCCAAATAAGGAGCATAAAAGGCGTCAAAAATCTTCTTAGTTGTTATCACTAAAGCCATTGGCATATAACCCCCGGTCAATCCCTTTGAAAGACACATAATGTCGGGAGAAATATTAGCATGTTCGCAAGCGAACATTTTACCTGTTCGCCCGTAGCCTGTAGCTATTTCATCAGCAATCAAGTGCACATTAAATTTATCACAAAGTCCGCGCAGTTTTGCAAGATATTTAGGTGAATAAATTTTCATTCCTGCAGCTGCTTGTACAAGAGGTTCAATGATAATTGCAGCAGTCTTATCACCCCATTTTTCAAAACTTTTATTGGCAAACTCGATACATTGAGCATCGCAGTTTTTGCAATTTAAACCATAGGGACACCTGTAACAATCAGGCCCTTGTATTCTTATTACGTCAAGCAAAACCGGTTTGTAGATTTCAGAATATAAATCTACACCGCCAACAGATAATGCACCGATTGTTTCGCCATGATAAGCATCCGTAAGTGCCATAAATCGAGTTTTCTGAGAATTGCCCGTTTGAAAATGATATTGAAAACTCATTTTCATAGCGGCCTCGATGGCAGATGAACCGTTGTCGGTAAAGCAAAATTTCACAAGCCCTTCCGGCAACAGTTTGACAAGTTTTTCGCATAATTCAACCGCCTTTATATGTGAAAAATTTGCAAAAATAACATGTTCAAGAGTATCAAGTTGCTTTTTTACAGCGAATGAAATTCTTTTGTTACAATGACCTAAAAGATTGCACCACCAAGAGCTTACAACGTCGAGATACTTCTTGCCGTCATAAGAATATAAATTCACCCCCTCCCCTCGTTCAATAATGATGGGCTTTAACTCCTCGTAATCCATCATTTGAGAACAGGGATGCCAAATGTATTTCAGATCATTTTTAACCAGTTCATTAATATTCATAAGAGCCTCCTAAAACAATTCAATTATACAACTTAAAAAATATATAGTATGATGAATAAAAAAACCTTGGAGTAGATATGACAAACGCAAAAATTCTAAACATACAAATTAGTCCAAAAATTGGAGACAAATTATATAATTGCAATAAAATCGGTGAATACATAAGTAATAACTCGTCCGGCGGATTAGATCTCGTCTTAATGCCAGAATTTTTCTCAACTGGAATAGATAATGTAAGTTTTACCCAATATCCTGAAATCGAGGAAAACTCATGGATATTGGCATATTTTAGCGAACTGGCAAGACAATTTTCAACAAACATTATCTGTGGCAGCGTAATTGAAAAAACACCTGATAAAAGGCTCTATAATACATCGTACGCTATAGACAGAAAAGGAAACATAGTAGGAAAATACAGAAAAATCCACTTATTTAACTATTTAGGCGGCAGCGAAGGAAAAACAATTGAGGCAGGCAATATGCCTGTTGTCGTAGAATTTGACTTTGCGCGTGTAGGCATGAGTATTTGTTTTGATATAAGGTACCCAACATTATACAAGCAACTTATTAAAATGGGAGCAGAAATAATTGTTTCTCCATCGGCTTGGTGTACTTTAAACTCTTTAAGAGACGAAGAAACGTCAGACTTTATTAATTGTTGGCGCGCGTTTAATGTTGCACGAGCAGCAGAAAATTTAGTCTACTTTGTAACATCCAATCTTGTAGGCATAAATAACCAATTTTTGTATAGCATAGGAAATTCAATGATAACGGACCCAATGGGTAAAATACTAAGTAATTCACAAAATACAGAGTCAGCCGTTTACCAAACCCTTGATATGAAACTTGTCAGAAAACTCAAAAAAGATTACCCCGTTTATAACCTTGACTGATTTCTGTTATGCAACAAAGAAGAAATAAATGCTGCAACTATAAACACTAAGCCCAAGAAACCTGTTACAATTTCCGGAACCTCTTTAATTGCAGAAAACAACATAATGCAAGAAAGTGCACCAATAGCCCAGTGAGCACCATGTTCAAGATATATATATTGCGCCAAAGTTTTCTTCTCAACCAGCATAATCGTCAACGATCTGACAAACATCGCACCGATAGATAAACCTATTGTAATTATTAAAATGTCCTTGCTAAGTGCAAAAGCACCCAAAACACCATCCAAAGAGAACGAGGCATCAATTAGCTCTAAATACAGAAAACCTGCAAAACAACTGCTTTTTAAACCAAGACCGGAATTAGAACAGGAATGCGGTAAATTTTCACCATGCTTATCCAACATATGAGTTAAACCGTCAATTAAAAGATAAATTATAACCCCCCAGATACCAGCAATAATTACCTCAATTCGGGACTGCTCCGCCACAAAATTTTGCATGATATAAAGTGCAACAAGTGTAAGAGCCACTTGAATACCCTTAAAATCACCAAAAGTGGCAAGTTTTTTTTCAACAAAATTAATCCAATGAATCTCTTTTGAGGAATTGAAAAAGTAAGACAAAAACAACATCATCAAGAATGAGCCGCCAAAAGTAATTATTGGCGGATGTGATACATGTAAATAGTGAGCATATTTATCAGCATTAGTAAGAGCCATATTTGCAACCTGCACTAAACCCAAGCGGGAAAATATCGCAACAACCAAAAGCGGAAATAAAAACCTCATTCCAAAAACCGCAATCGCAATACCCCAAGTCAAAAACCTGTGCTGCCATTTTGGTGACATTCTCTCAAGTCTAGCAGCATTTACCACTGCATTATCAAAAGAAAGACTAACCTCTAATATACTTAAAACAAACGCAATAAAGATACACTCAATACCTGTGCCACTATGAACATGTTCACCCCAGAGATAAGCGAACAAAAAACCCAACACAGTTACAATATAAGAACCTATAAAATACTTATGCATGACCATCCTAAAAATTGGGCCCGGAGGGATTCGAACCCACGACCAAGGGATTATGAGTCCCCTGCGCTACCGCTGCGCCACAGGCCCGTGACGACTTTAATTATTTAATTATCAAACGGGCTTGCGGTAGCTGCGCTACCTTCCCTCTCGAAAAACGTGACATTTAGTCACCTTTTTCTCGGCAGAGTGCCACAGGCCCGTGAC
>CASEEG010000054.1 GCA_949286885.1 uncultured bacterium | reverse complement strand
TTCTTTACTTCAAGTTAAAAAATTAAACTTTTTTTGTTAGTATATACCATGTTAGAAGGATAGATTACAGTAAAGTGACGGTGGATAAGTGCTTAATTTAATTAACCCCAAAACAAACGATTACGATTTTTTAAACAATTTTGACATCAATACACAGTTTGCAAAGTTAAAAGAAATTTATGGTATTTCTGATGTTAGAGATGACAGAAAAGAATACCTGTCAAAAACAATACAAAAATACGGGTATTTGCCATACCCGCACTATAAAACGCTTGAAGAACTCTCAAGCGGAGAAATTATTTTTGCATTTTGTGAAAAATTAAAACTTGAAGGCACTTATGACGGTGAAAAATTTACTCACATTTCAAACCCTTCTCCTCTTGCAAGAAGAAAAGTAAAACACTCTAACTGGTTTAAAAAAGAAGGTCATAACATAAAACTTTTATCTCTTGCAGGGTTGGGCAAAGACCCAAATAATGTTGGTAAGTTCATTGATTGGCTGGCTGCAGTTGTTTCTCTTGATTGGGGTAACAAAGATTTAAATATTATGCCCACAACTCTTTATTTAATACCTTTTCACCCTCGTGAGTTTGGCTGTGCGTATTTGCCTCAGTCCTCTGATGTTTCACAAAAACTCTGCGATGAAAAAATAGCAAAATTTTTAGGTTTAGATGCTAAAGAGCAGGTAAAATTCTTTATTACATTAACTCAACTTGCAGGACATCCTGTAATTTATGATATTTTGCCTCAAACAGGCAGATTTTCAAAAATTGTTTTAACTCATCCTTACGTTGCAAGATGGATGGATATAAAAGAACTTGATTCTCAAATAAAGAACTTTAAAAAAGCACTAAAAGCAAATAATTCAAAAACACAAGAGGAAGATTTAAAAGAATTTAAAATTTTAATTTCTTACAAAATGTCTTTTAAAGATAAACAAGAGGAATTAACAAAAAGAGTTGAGGAAATTATTGAGCGTGTTAACGGTAAAAAACCAAAGTGCGAAGAAGACATTACAAAGCAACCTGAAATAATACAAGCTTTAATTAATGAAGGACTCTGGACAATGCCCGGCGGTGCGTGGTGCTCAGCCGGAGTTCCTGTGTATGATAAAATGCACAAGTCCGGTCAATACCCGACATATAAGCACTACAACTTTAAAGGTGAAGATGTAACGCATTTTGCAAACCTTGACTGTCAAACACCTTATTACTTTGTTTACTTTGAAAAATCTAAATACAATAATAAAGTTAGAGAATTTTTCATTGATTATATGGACAATTTGCAAAAAGAATATAACTTTGACGGCTTTAGGGTTGATCATATTGACCATGTGGTTGATGAAGTTTCTCAAAAATCAGGCATGCCAATAAGCTATAGAATACCAGGCAAAGTTTTAGGCGCGCTTAATTCAAAATTAAAAAGACGTATTCCATATTTTGCAACATTAGCAGAATATATGCTCTGGGACGGTTATTTTAAGGAATATCATAACGATATGCACTTTGATCTTCTCTGGGGTGATGATATTGTAAGTCAGTACATAAAAACACCCGAGCAAATAATTAATGATAACATGCGTCTTGAAATTTATAACAATAAAGCTTCAAAAACAAATCCGCTTTCTATTTTAAAAGCATATAACAATCAAGACGGAGAGTTTCGTGAAATTGATCAATATCCTGCTCAATTAGGTGAACAGGGTGCGCTGTTTAAATGGTTTAAGTATAAATTTCTCCCCGGTGGAAAATTTGCTCAACGTTCAACACTTTATGTCGATGGTGATGAAAGTTTTACAAAAACAGGCATAGAGCGCATTATAGGCAATGAAGTTTCAATGGACAGAAACAAAGACTGGAGTTTTTATGAAAAATTCAATGCGCTAAATTACTTTGTTCAACACAGTGAACTTATAAGCCGCGGCAAAGCTGTTTTACATGTTCAAAGTGATGACGGTTTTTGCTGTTGGGAAATTATTGGTGATAAAAAATCTGATGAAAGTCTTTTTGTAGTTGCAAACTATTTAATGCCTACAGAAAAGGTTAATGTAGTTGATGTAAACGGCAATACAAGACGCATGACTAAAAAAGGCAAAGCAGTCTTGAATAAAACAATTAAACTTAAAGATAACAAAAGATTAAGCGCATTTTATGATTTCAGATTAGATGAAATGCAAAAATGCACCTTTGTTGAAATTCCCATGCAAGAAGAAATAAAAGGCTCAATAACCTTTGATATCTTGCAACCTGCGGAATTTAAAGTTTATAAAATGTTAAAATAAAAAATGAACAAAATAACTGTGTGCTTCGTTATATAAATGTAGGAGCTAAAAAAATGAAAGAAAAATGTAATAAATACGAAGCATATTTTACATTCAGAGATGAAAAAGAATTTTTGGAACATGTTGAAAATTGTCCCGATTGTAAAATTGAGCATGAAAAAATGCAAAAAGTTTCGGATTTAATAGGTGAGGTTCGTCCGTATTTTTTAGCGCAAAAACAACGTGAGAAAAAGAAATTGTATAAAATAAAAGCAGCTTGTTTTTCTATTGCACTTATGTTTTTTGCACTGGGCGGAACTGCTCTAAATTATGAATATGACATTGTAAATTCAATCGTGTATCATAATTTAAGTGCAGAAGATTTAGGTTTTCCGACCGATGAATACGGGCTTATAATGGTAGAGTGATGAACTTTAGTGAATTAATCAAGCAAAACAAACAAAATGTCAGAAATATAATCAAAAAAATAACAAACGAACAAAATGAAGACATCGAACAGGAAGTATATATAAAAATCTGGCAAAATCAAAGTAAATACGAGGAAAAAGGAAAGTTAAAGGGCTGGATTGGCACAATAGCCAAGAACTTAGCCAAAGACTACCTGAAGTCTTCTTATGTCAAAAATACAACAATAGCAGAGGAAGAAAAACTAAATGAAATAAAAGACAAAAAACAAACTCCCGAGTTGACTTTAATACAAAATGAGCGTCAAAAGCTTATTATCAATGCAATTAACGCTCTTAAACCAAAGTTTAAGGAAGTTGTGATGTTATATGAAATAGAGCAGCTTTCTTACGAACAAATCGCGCGCAAAATTAAAACTCCGGTAGGAACAGTAAAATCAAGACTTTATAACGCAAAAAAAGAACTTGCGCAAAGCTTGAAAGATTTAATTTAGAAAGGATTTAATTATGAAAAAATTAGTACTTGCATCAACTTTAATACTTTTCTTATCAGTAGGGGCTGCAAATGCTCAACCATGCCCGCTTGAAGGACAAAAACCTTGCCCTAAAATGGAACAAAAATGTCAAAAACCTCCAATGAGCCCTGAAATGAAAGCTAAAATGGAACAAAAGAAAGCCGAATTTGATAAAAAATTAAATTTAACTGACGAACAAAAAGCAAAAGCAGAACAAATAAGAAAAGACGGTTTTGAAAAAATGAAACCTGTAATGGATCAAATTAAAGTTAAAAGAGATGAAATAAAAACTATCCGTGAAAATGGTTCATTAACTCAAGCTGAAGCTAACGCTAAAGTTCAAGCACTGCACAAAGAAATAGGCGAACTTAAAGCTCAAGCAGGAGAAATTAGAAAACAAAATATGCAAGACTTTGAAGCAATCTTGACAGACAAACAAAAGAAAACATTAGAAAAAATGAAACAAGACGGCAGAAAAGAATTTGCAAAAAAACATAAAGCACAAAAAGGTACTCGCCCAATGCCTCCACACCATCCAGATTTACAACCTTTGGGCACACCTGAAGCTAAGTAATTGTTTGTTTAATTCACTACAACCGATAATCGCCCTGTATATTGCGGGGCGATTTTTTTGTGTTACTTGCTTTAAACTGTGTAAATTGTATAATGTTCTTATATTACACGCAGGGGGTAAAATATGAAAAAAGCACTTATAACGGGTATTACAGGGCAAGACGGCAGCTATCTTGCAGAATTGTTGCTTGAAAAAGGTTATGAAGTCCATGGGATGAAACGTCGTGCGTCTTCTTTTAATACTTCAAGAATTGACCATTTATATCAAGATATTCACAACCCAAATTTAAAATTTAAACTTCACTATGGAGATTTAACTGATTCTACAAATATTATCCGTCTTATACAGGAAATACAACCGGATGAAATTTATAATTTAGCAGCACAATCTCATGTAAAAGTATCTTTTGATGAGCCTGAATACACTGCAAACTCTGATGGCATAGGAACTTTAAGGTTATTAGAAGCAATAAGATTATTAGGTTTGGGCGATAAAACAAAATTTTATCAAGCTTCTACTTCTGAACTTTTTGGCAAGGTTCAAGAGACGCCACAAAAAGAAACAACCCCTTTGTATCCTCGCTCACCCTATGCTTGCGCTAAATTATACGCTTACTGGATTACGGTTAATTATCGTGAAAGTTATAATTTATTTGCATGCAATGGAATTTTGTTCAACCATGAAGGCCCTCGCAGAGGTGAAACTTTTGTTACAAGAAAAATTACCCGTGCAGCCGTTAGAATTTTGCTTGGAATGGAAGAAAAATTGTACCTTGGTAATCTTGATTCCAAACGTGATTGGGGCCATGCAAAAGATTATGTTGAAGGTATGTGGAGAATTTTACAACAAGATAAACCGGAAGACTTTGTTCTTGCGACAGGTGTAACAACTTCTATTCGAGATTTTTGTAATATGGCTTTTAAAGAGCTTGACATAGACCTTGTTTGGCAAGGCAGAGGGGTTGATGAAAAAGGTATCGATAAAAAAACGGGAAAAGTTCTTATTGAGGTTGACCCGAGATATTTTAGACCCGCTGAGGTTGATTTACTTCTGGGTGATAGTGCAAAAGCCCGTCAAAAGTTGGGTTGGAAACCTGAATATGACCTTCAAACGATGGTAAAAGAAATGGTAGCCAAGGATTTAGAAGAAGCGAAGAAGGCAAAAGTATTGAAAGACAAAGGCTATCAAATTTTAGTTCCGCAAGAAGCATAAACGGCAGAGTTGTACTCAAAAATAAGGAGAACACCGATGAAAAGATTATTGTTGATTTTAGCATTAATGTTTGTTGTTTCACCTGCCTTTGCGGCCAGCAAAACTGTTGTACAGTGTCTTAACTCTTTTTCAACTAATAATCCTTCAGCTTATTTTAGCGCAAAAGTTCTTAAAGAAATGGAGTATAAAAATGGAATTTATT
>CASEEG010000053.1 GCA_949286885.1 uncultured bacterium | reverse complement strand
TGTTCGTCAAATCTTTGTCTTAAATAGGGGATGTTGTTTTTAAGGTATTCTTCAACAGCTTTATCTCCGGGGATAAAATGTGCGTTAACCTTGCCTTTGTCGTCTAGTTTTAAAATGACGGTTACATTGTTGTCAAAGTCCATTCTTATTGGTTTTTTTGTATCGTAAGAACTTTGCAACATTGAAATAAGGCTTTTTGAAACTTGCATTTGCTGGTCGTTCTTTGTTGTAACTTGTAATCCGTCGTCTTCAACTTGATAATTAATAAGCCCGTTTTGATTAAGCATATTAATAAAAAACATAGCGTCAGCTTGCCCTATTTTTGTGCTTTCAATGTCATATTGTGCACCAAAATCAAGATCTAAAAAGAGTTTATTAATTTCATCATCTTTGTTTAGAACTTTTTCTTTTGAAAAATTGGACAAAAGTCTTTCAAACTCGCTTTTAAAAACCCCTGCAGCACTTTTTTTACTGTAAGCTTCGCTTGTAACAGTATTTTGGGTGCTTGTTTCAAAATTTTGTTCAGTTAAGTTTGCGTTTTCGATAATCATTTTGCTCCCTAAGCTCGTTAAGCATCTCTTCTTCCTGTTTTTCCCGTGTTTTTGCAAAATGCTTTTGCGCGCCTATTTCATTTAGCTGTTTTAACTCCAGTGCCTTTTGTTCTTGTAAGTACTCTTCTTGCTTGTGTTCTTTGTGTTTTTCAAGAACGTTTACTTCTTTTTCACGTTCACGCAGTTTTTCTTTTTCTTCTTCGAGTTTTTTTATAGCCTCTTGCTTTTCAAGCTCCAACTGTTCGCCTATTTCATACAAGTGTTTTAAAAATTTATCAAATCCCTCATACATCATAGGGTCGGATTTGCGCATATTCAATCTTGTATCTTGAATGTCTTTGTTGTTTTTAATAATGAGTAATTCAATTCTGTCGACTTCACTTTGTGCTTTTATTACTTCTTGTAATTGCTCTTCTTTTTTTCTTATTCTTATTTCAAGGAACTTTTGGAGTCTGTAGCGAAAAGGCATTTTATTACTCGATTATAGTTTTACCGTTTTTTTATCGGTAGTTTTTGAGATAAGTTTAATAAATTTTGAGTGGATGTCAAAAAATTCATACTATTATATGATTTTCACTTAAAAGAAATGAATGATAATTTAATTACTATGACAAGGGGTATAATAAGGTTTTTATTATCTGCACTTTTAATGTGCATATTTTCACTAAATGCCAACGCTTATGAGCGAATAGGCATAGTGTCGGATGCTATTTTAACCCAAATTAACCCTTATAATGCTTATTTTAAAACCCCTGAGTTCTTTTTGCAGGATGTTCGCGCTAACCTTGTAAAATCCGGTGTTAGTGTAGTTAGTGTTGCAACAACACAGCGATTATTAATGAATATGGGTGTAAACCAGTATGATTTAGAAACACTTAGCTCTTTGCAACAAGGTTATGACCTTGACTATGCGCTGTTAAAGAAAATTTGTCGTGCAACAGGCGTTAAAAAACTTATTGTGATGACAAGTTCTGTTGATATTCAAAGGGATTTTTTGAAAAATACCCTTTGGAATGTAGCTAATATTCAAGGTATGGATGTTGTAAATCCTACTCACAGGTTAAGTGTTTATGTTGCTTTTGTGGATGTTGAGCATGAAATTGTCTTATGGGAGCAAATTTACGCTAAAAATATAAGGAATAACAAATTTAAAAATCTTGATACAACAATTTCAAGCAACTATGAAGGTATGTTGAGGTTAAAAGAATATTCAAAATACATAAGTCCTGAAATTTCAAAACAGGTTAAAATGCGCTTAATTGACCCATCTTATACAACTCCGCCTGTTGAGATTAACAGAGGTAATACCGTTAAATACTTTAAAGATATGAAAAATATAGGTACTAAAAAGCGTTTGACTGATATTGACGCTCAAAGATGGGATACTGAAAAACTTAAAGAAGATACTTTAGAAAATATTGAAACTAAGAAAAATAAATTTGTAGACTGGGTAAAAAGTCTAAAGAGGAGTAATAGATATGAAAACCTCTAAGTACGGATTTGAATTAATATTTATATTATTTGCAGGCATAATAGCACTGTTTGCACCTGTTGTGCTAAAAACAAAATCTCTAAGTTATATAATAGCTCCACATGCTTTTTTAATTGTTATAGGTGGAACAATTTGTGCTATTTGCATAAGTTTTTCAATAAAAGAACTTTTAAATGCTTTTTGTTCTTTGAAATCTCTTTTTACCGTTCAGCGCAAAGACTTAACTATACTTGCGGATGATATTTTAGAGCTTGCAAAAATTGCACGTGCAAAAGGATTATTGGCAATAAATGAAGTTATTGATTACATTCAAAATCCATTTTTGCAAAAAGCGGCAAGAAATCTTGCAGAGGAAACAGATGTCAAAACTTTGGAAGAAAATCTGCGTTTAATGTGTTTTTATGATAATAAAGATGACTTTAAAAATGTTGAAATTTTTGAGGAGATGGGCGGCTATGCTCCGACTTTTGGTATGATTGGCGCAGTTATTGGTCTTATTCAAATCTCTGCTGTAAGTTCTGACCCTAAGGCACTGTTGGGTGGTATTGCAACTGCTTTTATAGCAACGGTTTATGGCGTGGGCAGTGCAAATTTAATTTTTCTTCCTATTGCAAAAAAATTAAAAAATATTCTTGATGAAAAACTTTTAGAACAAGAAATAATAATATCAAGCATTTTGGACATTGCAAATATGCAAAGTTCAATTGTTATAAGTGAAAAGTTAAATAAAATTATAAATACAAACACAATAAGCGAGGGCAAGGTTATTCCTTTTGCGGCATAAAAATGAATAATTTATACGATAAATATAAAAATTTTTATAAGAAAACAACTCAAAAAGACAACAAAAATCATCTTAACCGCTGGGTGGTGTCTTACGCTGATTTTGTAACAGTATTACTTGCAATATTTATGGTGTTGTGGATTGGTTCTAATTTTGAAATTTCAGATAAAGTTCTGGCGCATGCGCAAAAACAGGTGCAGCAAGAACAACAAGAACAAAAGCAAAGCTCTTGTGGTCCAAACCATTTAATTGACGGTGTTAAAAATCCATCTGATTCTGATGAGATTAAAGTTATAGAGTTTGAAAAAACACTTAATGAATTAAATATTGCACTAAAAGATAAAAAAGATATGCAAATAATTCCGCAGGATGCAAAAATTACAATCCGTTTGGGTGAAGGAGTGCTTTTTGATGAAGGTTCTGCTATAATAAAAGCTGACTCAAAAAAAGCACTTGATATTCTTATAGCTGAGTTAAAGAAAAATGACAAACAAATAAGAGTTGAAGGACATAGCGATAATTTGCCTGTTAAGGGTGGTAAATATTCTTCAAACTGGGAATTATCAAGTGCAAGAGCAGTAAATATATTAAGTTATATGATGTCAAACGGAATAGATAAAAAACGCCTGAGTGCAGCGGGATATGCAGATAATATGCCACTTGCAACAAATGACACGCAAGAAGGCAGAGCAAAAAACAGACGGGTTGATATAATAATAATTAATTAACGGAGTGAAAATATGTCAAAACCATTACAGACAAAAGATGCAAAACCAAAAGAGGAAGCTAATGCAAAAAAACCTTTGGGCAACGTTAATACTAACGTTATGATTGTAGCCAATACTGTTGTTACAATAGTTATTCTCGGAATTTTTATGATAATTATGTACTCGCTTTTTGATTCTATGATTACAAATAAAATGGCCGTTTATCATAGTCCTGATGAACAAGTGGAAGAAACCGAAGCAGTTGAGGACGAGCGTGGCATCTTACTTGATTTAGGTGATTTTATTTTAAACCTTGCAGATATTAATCCGAGAAGATACTTAAAAGTTAATGTTGCAATGGAATTATCTAAAACTCCTGAAGAAATTGAAATGTTAAATGCTCCGCAGGAAAAATCAGGCGGTCATGGTGCTGCCCCTGCAAATCCTATGGAGTCAATAGCGGCTGAAATGGAACAATATAAACCAGCTATTAGAGATGCTATTATTTCTGTTATGTCAAATAAAACATCTGACGAGTTGTCAACTGCGACCGGCAAAGAACTTGCAAAAGAAGAAATCAAAGAAATGGTAAATACTGTTTTTAACGGCCAAAGAGAAGTTGTAAGAGTTAGTTTTGGGCAGTTTATTATTCAATAGGACTTTATGGAAGAAGAAAATAAAAACGAAAGTATATTCGAACAACCCGAAAAAGAAAATGAATCTGCTATGCAAAGTGTAGAGGAAGTTTTTCAAGATTCGGTTGAGGTACAAGCTGAATTTTTGAATGTTGTGGAACAAGTTGAGAAAGAAAGCAGTTCAGATATTCAAGAAAGGCAGCAAAATACTGTTGTTGATTCTAAAAAGCAAGAAAATACAGATATTGACCTTGTAAGTGTTTCCCCAGTCGAGTTTGTTTCTTTTGATGATTCTGAAAAGCGTCTAAGTGACGACCCAAAAGCTAACCTTGATATTATGCAGGATGTTAAAATGCATATTACTGTTGAACTCGGCAGGGCAAAGAGTTCTGTCAAAAAAATTCTTGATTTGTCCAAGGGTTCTATTGTTGAATTAAATAAAGTTGCGGGTGAGCAGGTTGAACTGTATGCAAACGGGAGATTTATTGCTTACGGTGAAGTTATAGTAATAGAAGATAAATTTGGTCTTCGGGTGACGAATGTTTCGCACCAGAACATCCATAATTTATAAATAAATGTCGCCTAAATGGCGACATTTATTTTTTAGGGTTGTTGTTTTATGAAAAATATCTTTTTAGCAACCCATCAAAGCCTCTGCCATGGCGAGCTTCGTCTTTTGCCATTTCATGAACTGTATCATGGATAGCGTCATAGCCCAATTCTTTTGCTCTTTTTGCAATATCCAGTTTACCTTGGCATGCGCCATGTTCAGCTTCTGCTCTCATTTCAAGGTTCTTTTTAGTTGAAGATGTTACAACTTCGCCCAAAAGTTCCGCAAATTTAGCAGCATGTTCAGCTTCTTCATAAGCATATCTTTTAAAAGCTTCTGCAACTTCAGGGTAGCCTTCACGTTCAGCTTGTCTGCTCATTGCAAGATACATGCCAACTTCCGTACATTCGCCTGCAAAGTTAGCTTTTAAGCCTTCAACCACCATAGGGTCAAGTCCTTCGGTTGTTGCAATTGTGTGTTCGCAAGCGTAAACCTTACCCTTAGTATCATCTACAACACTAAAAGTTGTCGCACCGCAAAGGGGGCATTTTTCGGGTTGTTTATCCGCTTCTGTTGACCAGCCGCATACTGTACATACAAATTTTGTCATCTTTTTCTACCTTTCTTTTTTCTTGCATTCAAGGCAAATGCCGTGAAAAACTATATCATGACTGTTTATTGTAAAACCTGTTTTATTTTGAGTTTTTTGAATTATATCAGGGGCAATTTCTTTTGGAATATCATAAATTTTTCCGCATTTTTGACAAATAAAATGGTAATGTTCAAAGGTATTGTGATCAAAATGCGCTTTGTCTTCAAGTCCCTCTATTTTTTTGATATGTCCGCATGATGCCATTTTGTTTAAATTTCGATAAACTGTAGCAAGAGAAATTTTACTGTCTGCCTCTTTTAAAATTTCATATATATATTCTGCACTCGGGTGCACAACATTTTCTGCCAGTGTTTTATAAATTATCTCTCTTTGCTTGGAATAGTTCATATAATTTAATTTTAGACAAAACTGATAATAATTATCAGTTTATAACATTTTTCTTTTTTTGTCAATAATTACAATAGAAAATATCCAAAAAATATGTTATATTATAAATGTAGCAGATGCGAGGTGTAGTTTGTTAGAGGATATAAAACATTATATTGAACATTCGATAGATGTTAAGGCAGCTATTTTAAATAACGAAAGACTTTTAATGAAAATTTATCAGGCAAGCCAGCTTGTAATTTCATCTATCAGAAGAAAAGGTAAAATTCTGATAGCCGGAAATGGCGGTTCTGCAGCTGATTCTATGCATATGGCAACAGAGTTTGTTGCAAAACTTTATTCTGCTCGTGCGCCCCTGCCTGCAATTGCTCTAAGTGCTGACCCTTGCATTATGAGTGCAACTGCTAATGATTTTAATTTTGAGTATGTTTTCTCAAGACAAATTGAAGCACTGGGGCGTGAAAATGATGTATTTATTGCAATTTCAACAAGTGGTACTTCAAAAAATATTTTAAATGCAATTGATGCTGCAAAGAAAAAAAATATGCAGGTAATTTTCTTAACAAGCGAAATGCTTGGTGCGACTTATCTGCAAAGAGCTGATATAGCAATATGCGTACCTTGTAATGACACCCCTTTAATACAAGAGGCACATGAGATGATTGAACACCTTATTTGTCTTGAAACAGAAAAAGAATTTAAATAATAAAAAAGCCCGCAAGCGCGGGCTTTTAAGTTTATTTTGCCATTGCGGCTTTTACTTCTTTTTTGTATTTTTCAACGTTTGGTTGAAGCACTTCTGCCATAGCCTCATCTTGAGGTGTAGTATTATCTTCCATACGTCTTAAGATGTTACCTGTGTACAGTGTTTCAAAGTGTTTTAGTTCAATGAATCTGCCTAAAGTTTTATAAGATAGGTCAGCTAAAACAATTTGTGATACAGGGTGTTGCGCACTATAGGCATTAACTACGCCCTCAATTACGGCATTAAATACTTTATCATTAGATTTTACATAAACAAAAGTAAAGAAAGAATCTTTATTGTTTTCGTCCAAATCAGCTTCTGCGTTGTAGTGCAAATACCCCGGACCCACGTTTGTATCAGTTGAAATTCTCGCCTTTAGAGATTCATTTTTAAGCTGTTTTTCCCATAAAGTCGTACCCATAAACGCATCGCCAAAGTATTCCACAAAGTGTTTTGTTTTTCCGTTTTGTCTTGCTTCAACGTTGAAAATAGCAAGCCTTAGAGCGTCATTTTCTTCAATATTTTTGTTTAAAAATTCTTTTTGAGCTTCTAATGATGCATTTAACATGCCAATCACGTTTTGTTTTTCAACACCTAAAAATGCAAGTGTGAAAATTGTAGCATCGTCAAAAATTGAAAATCTTCCGCCTACATCATCATGAACAAAGCCGCCTGCAGTTAATTCACCTTTATCAACAAGGCGTCTTAATGCGCTTTTTTCGCTTGAAGCGTCTGTCATTGCAATAAATCTGTCTGAAACGTCATCTTTACCCAGATGTTTTTGCATTAATTTTCTTGCACTTTCGTATGCTACAGTTGTTTCAAGTGTTCCGCCAGATTTTGAAACTACTAAAAATTGAGTTTTGTCTAAATCAAGAGTTTTTGAAAAGCGTTCAAAACTTAGAGGGTCAACTGATGAATAAAAATGAGCGTGCTTGTTTAAATTTAGCATTGTAATTAAAGACTCAGTCGTATGACGAGAACCGCCAATGCCCAAAACGGCAATGTCTGTGTATTTGCCTGCTCGTGCCTTTTGAGCTAAATCAAATAAGTTATCGATGTTTTTTAATTGGTGGTTTGGCAGAAAGTCAATCCAGTTTAAAAATTGCCCTTTCTTGCCTGCACGAGATTTAATATCACAAACAGCGTCTGCTGCAAGTGCTGAGTATTTTGAAAAACCTGCGTCATTTAATTTAACGGTTGTGTTTTTGAAAGTTGTTTCTGACATAATTTATTCCTTCCGTAATTGTTTAGAATAATTATACATTAAAAAATCAAATTAAAATATAGGTAAATTATATCTTTACGGCTTTAATGTATGTATCTGTTATTGTATATGCAGTTTTTATTGTGCCTGCAGGAAGGCTGCCTTCACCTCCTTTCATTAAAAGGAACAAAGGACAAACCAGAATGCTTAGTACTATTGATAAGGCCATTTTATCATCAGGATTTGAAGAAACTGTACCGCTGAGCGGAATGTAGGTGCCATCTACTGCTGTTGTGTGAAAATCAGAAATGGTCAGTTTGCCTGATTTTCCTATCATACCGTTTTCTTCAACAAAAGAAATTTGTGCGCTGACAGGTGTCCCTGCTTTTATTAAAACTAAGCCGTCACTGTTTTTTATATCGCTTACAACGGAAAAGTTTACAGTAGCACCGCTTGCAATATTTTTTGTTGAAATTGTATCATCGCATTTTATCATTATGGCTGTATGTGCCGGAAGAACCGCTTTATTACTATTGCTAGAGCTTAATTTCATTGAAGGGTAGCATAATTTCGTTTCTATTTTGTCGTTATTTTTAATAAAATCTGCTAAAGTCTTACTTTGTTTTGCTAATGTAGTTTGTGATAATTGCGATGTTGTTGAAAACACAATTAAAGATATAAGTACAAAACTTGTTAGTTTTTTAAAAAACATTTTTTTCTCCTTTTTAATCTGTAAGCAAAGCAAATAAGGGCTGTGAATAAAAAGCCCATGATTATACCTATTAAAAATCTCGTATAATTTCCTGTATCAAAATTAAATTTGTAGTTGAGCAAAATATCTGTAAATGCAATGAAAAAAAGCACTATAAATTTCTTGTATGATAATTCCCAACCTTTAATTACAATAATTAACGAGGACACTACAACACCGAGATAAAAACCTAAACACCTGCAGCACAGCGCAATTGGATAGCCAAATATCCAAAAGCTTCTACAGGGATTTTGATGACAAGAAAACATATACGTCGCTGTT